>NZ_JBCGCU010000001.1:0-471320 GCF_038739665.1 Pseudoalteromonas qingdaonensis
TACTCACCCGTCCGCCGCTCGTCATCTTCTAGCAAGCTAGAAATGTTACCGCTCGACTTGCATGTGTTAGGCCTGCCGCCAGCGTTCAATCTGAGCCATGATCAAACTCTTCAATTAAAAGTTTTTTGAAACCTAAGTTTCGTGCTCAATGAATACTGTGATGATATCTTTCGATATCGAATTGACTGTGCTGCAACAAGTAAACTTGTTGCTGTTGGTCACTCACTTCATTTGAGACTCTAAATTTGTTTGCGTCATCTAGCGAACTAGAATCTGCTGTTAGAACTCAACCTGTACGAGTGCCCACACAGATGATTGCTTCATATTTTTAAAGAACGTTGCGACCTGTTGTCGCTGCGGCTTTCACCGCGTTAGGGCTGCGCATTCTACGCCTTCCTAATTTCTTGTCAACACTTAATCTTGAGAAAATTTAAATTTCTTAAAACTTAGTTTTACTTGACTCAACCAACTCGTGGTATCGCTTATTTGTAAGCAGTCCGCCGTGTCGGTGGATGCGCATTATAGGGAGATTCGATTTTGACGCAACCCCTTTTTTAAAGAAAATTGCTAAAAACAGCTTTTTTCGCATCAAATGATTAATAAACACCCAAAAACGAATATTAAGTAGCCAAATTCAGGTCTTGAACTCAGGCCTTGTTATGATTCTTCCGTGGCAGGACTACTAAGTATTGAACAACTGCGGTAAAGATCAAGGTAGGAATCTAAAAATAATAACGGCGAGTCTAAGCTCGCCGTAGTCATATCTATACCTATATATGTAGGTACTCAAAAATAGCCCTAGTAAAGAATGCTATATAGTTTTCGACGCGACGCCGCCGCCAGGGCATCCCCCTCTGGTAGGCTGGCGATAATATCAAGATAGAGCTTCTTCGCATCAGCAAAGTTAAGATCTTTCTGTAACACTAAAAACAGAGCTTCGAGCGATTCAGCTTTGCGGCCCGCCTCATTGAAAGCCACCGCAAGTTTCACCTTAAGCTCTAAATTATCGCCTTGCTGCTCGATCTCCTGCTGCAGTGAACGAATTTCAGGAGAGTCTTGTGCTTGCTCTGCTTGTTCTAGTTTGGCCTTGATATTGTTGTAGTAGGCATCCTGATCCGCCAAAGCTATGGTATCTAGCAAGGCTTTTGCATCATCCAACTTATGTATTTGGATACAGATATCGGTTAGCACCAGCTTAATTCGCGCATTCTGTGGGTCAATTTCATAGGCTTGTTTGGCATATTTAAAGGCATCATTCAGGTTATCCGCCGCCAACGCTGCTTTAGCCTGCTGTAATAAAGCATCTTCTGGCTGTGGCAGGTGCTTTTGCAATGCTTCTTTTATTTGTTGCTCGCTTTGCGCGCCTGGCAACATATCTACCGGGGCACCACCTTTTAATAACACTAAGGTAGGTAATGTCTGCAAACCAATCTGCTGCGCCAGCTGGCTGGCCAGCGCTTGCTGAACGTCACAGTCCAAGGTAGCAACGATAAGATGCTGCTGATATTGCTGCGCTAAACCATCGAGAATTCGTGCCTGCTCCTGGCATTCATGGCTCTGCGCCGAGTAGAAGCTCAAGGCAACGATATTGTCTTCGGAAGTTTGTCCTAAAACCTGCTGAATATTTTCAGCAGTAAGTTGAATTTGATTCGTCATGGTTAAGTTGCCATCTATTTAGAATTAGGCTTTGATATGGAGTCAAAGATCACAATTACAAGTGTAAGGAATATTATGGGTTTTCTGCAAAATATGACAATAGCGAGTACGGCGTTATTATTAACCACGGCATTGCCCGCCGGCGCCGCTATTAAGGTGAGCGAACGCTTGCCCGAGCTGGAAAAGCTCTATTTGGACTTACACCAATCCCCTGAGCTCTCGCTACAAGAGCAACAAACCGGCAAGAAAATCGCCAAGCAACTAAAACGTCTGGGCTTCGAGGTCACCTCTGAGGTGGGCGGTTATGGCGTGGTCGCACTGCTAAAAAATGGTGCGGGCCCTACGATTATGATACGCACCGACACCGACGGTTTACCCATTACCGAACAAACCGGCGTTTCCTATGCCTCTAAGGTGAAGGTGCTTAATAAAGAAGGGACTGAGGTTGGTGTAATGCACGGCTGTGGTCACGATATTCATATGACCAGCTTTATTGGTACCGCCGAGCATCTAGTCGCTCATAAAGATCAATGGCAAGGCACGCTTATGATGGTCGCCCAGCCCGCAGAAGAAGTAGGCGCCGGTGCCAAGGCTATGTTAAATGAAGGACTGTTTAGCAAATTTGCCAAGCCGGATCATATTTTAGCCCTGCATGTCAGTGCCAGTGTGCCCGCGGGCAAGGTTGCTTTAAAGCCGGAATACACCATGGCCAGCGTCGACTCGGTTGATATTCTTGTAAAGGGTAAAGGCGGTCACGGTGCCTACCCGCATACTACGATCGATCCCGTGGTGCTGGCTTCGCGTATCGTGTTGGCTTTACAAACCATTACCAGCCGCGAGCTATCTCCTCTTGAGCCTTCGGTAGTCACCGTAGGTTCAATTCATGGTGGCAGTAAGCACAATGTTATTTCCAATGAGGTGAAACTCCAGCTGACATTACGCAGCTATAACCCGGCGGTACGCGAACAACAGATAGCGGCGATTAAGCGCATTACTTCGGGTATTGCCGCCAGTGCAGGGCTTGAGGAGTCACTCTACCCCGAGGTGCTGGTTCATGAAGCCGAGTCTATCCCTTCGACCTACAATAACCCGGAGCAAACGGCGCAAGTAACTCAGGCCATTAAAGCGGCCATCGGCGCCGATAATGTTGAATTGACCGAGCCGGTCATGGCTGGTGAGGACTTTGGTTTATTTGGCCGCACCGAAGACAAGCTGCCCATTACCTTGTTCTGGCTCGGGGGCGTTAACCCTGCAACTTATGCCGAAGCCATGCAAAACAACACCCAGTTGCCGTCATTGCATTCAAGTAAGTTTGCCCCGGATTACCAAAAGGCAATTCCAACCGGAGTGAGCGCCATGAGTAATGCTGCATTGGCCTTGTTTAATAGAAACTAAGCCTGAGCTTTACTGCTTTTCGGGCGCGGGCTTTTTCTTCTCGCGCCCTTAAACTTCCTTTTTACCTGACTCTTGATATGTGAAAACTGACGACTGTCGCAGCTTTTTGCTTCTTCTATTAATGCCCCTAGTTGCCCAACCAAGGGCTGCATAAAATCATCGTACTTAAGCTGTTTCTCTGCAATTTGTGCCAAGGCCATTTCCCAATGGGCGGTCATATCCGGTGTTGAAAGGGTGTCAGGCAAGGCATTGATCAGCGCCACGCCCGTTTCGGTGGCAACAATCGTCTTGCCACTGCGAGCAAGGAAGCCACGGGTAAATAATAACTCGATAATACTGGC
Source organism: Pseudoalteromonas qingdaonensis (assembly GCF_038739665.1). Taxonomy (NCBI): domain Bacteria; kingdom Pseudomonadati; phylum Pseudomonadota; class Gammaproteobacteria; order Alteromonadales; family Pseudoalteromonadaceae; genus Pseudoalteromonas; species Pseudoalteromonas qingdaonensis. The sequence goes on from NZ_JBCGCU010000001.1 coordinate 3,393, forward strand.
GCGGGTCGCCTCTGTGCCAAGGCCATCGGTTTCCCGCAGCACCTTACGAATATCCGGGTCTTTCACATAGCGGGAAATGGCAGTCATCGCCGCAAGCAAGGTAGCATCGGTAAAGTGCGCCGGCGGTGTGGTGTTTTTATCTAAACGCCGCGCATCCTCGCACAATACTTGCTGACCAAGGGTTAATGGCGGCAAAGTCTGCACTTCTTGATCTTCTTTATTACTTTCTTTATTAGGCTGTAATACTTTAAAGCCGCGTTCTAGTTCTTCTTTGGCCTTGGTAGTGAACTTGCCGCCGGCTATCTCAGCTTCCACATCGGTTTGGTGATAACGGTAGGCCGGCATAAACTGCATCAGGTACTGGCGACAGATCAGCTCATAAACACGGCGCTCTGTTTCTGTAAGCTGCGCCGAGGTCTTTTTATTGGTCGGCACTATGGCGTGGTGGGCGGCTACCTTGGCATCGTTAAAGCAACGTGCTTTTTTTAACGGATCCGCAGTAGCCAGCTGCTCTTTTGAAAACACACCGTTAGCAATTACGCTGTCGATAATGGCTGACGCTTGCTGAAAATGATCCTTGGGCAGATAGCGGTTATCCGAGCGCGGATAGGTGATCAAGGTGTGTTTTTCATAAAGGCTTTGACAGGTATCCAGTACCGCTTTGGCTGGCAACCCGAAGCGCTTGGCGGCATCGATTTGCAAGGCAGAAAGATTGTAAGGCAAGGGCGCCAGCTCTTGTTTTTCTGCCCTTTTGACCTGGGTGATCAATCCATGCTGCCCCTTGATACGGGAAACAACGTTGTCGGCCAGGGCCTTAACTAATACCCGACCCTGCTCGTCCTGATAAGGTTGGCAGGCTTCGCTGGGTTGCCACTTTAAGGTAAAGCCTTGTTGCTCTTGAGTGCGCATCAGGGCTTCTACCTCATAGAAGGGCTTGCTAACAAACTCTTTAATTTCTTTATCCCGTGCTACCACCAGGCCAAGGATGGGCGTTTGCACCCGACCAACCGAGAGCACACCTTGATACCCCCCTTTTTGCCCGGCCAGGGTATAAGCGCGGGTTAGGTTCATACCAAACAGCCAGTCGGCACGGGAGCGCGCCAAAGCCGAGACGCTGAGCGGAATAAACTCCGCATTGGCCCGCAATTGTCCAAGGGCTTTTTTCACCGCGGGTAGGTTTAAGTCGCTGATCAGTAATCGCTGAATACTTTGCTTTTTAGCCGCGCTCAAATTGGCTTGGGAGATCACCTCATCGACTAAAAGTTGCCCTTCCCTATCCGGGTCACCGGCATGAACAATTTGCGATGCTTGCTTGATCAGCTTTTTAACCAAGGTAAGTTGTTTGCGGGTTTTGCTTTTAGCTTTAAGTTGCCACTGCTGTGGCACTATGGGTAGATGCTGTACTTGCCACTTTTTATAAGCGGCATCATAGTCATCGGGCTCTGCCTGCTCCAATAGATGACCGATACACCAGGTTACACAATCGCCGTTGCCCAGCTCGATATAGCCGTCTTTTTTGTTATGGGGTTTAGGTAAAGCGGCAGCAATGGCACGCCCAAGGGAAGGTTTTTCAGCAATATATAGCTTCATAGCACAACAACTGTTCATCCATACAGTAAAGAAGAGTGTAGTGCATTTTTACTTTTGATGAAAGAATATTAAGGACGGGTGCCTACTTATTAGCGCACCCTCATGGTTTTTATTTCTACTGAACTACTTCAATTGGATCCGATTCTTTCGCTTTACCCTGCATAATGGAGATTTCCACCCGACGATTGCGCTTACGGTCGTCATCGCTTTCATTAGGTACTAAGGGCCGAGTATCAGCATGGCCGACCACCACCATGCGGTTTTTATCAAAGCCTGCTACTTTTTGCATCTCACTGGCAACGGCAACGGCACGCTTGGCACTAAGATCCCAATTATTGGTATAGAGCTCATTAGCGACCTGAAAATCATCGGTATGACCAGAGACGGTGATCTCCCCAGGCACATCTTTTAGCAAGCGGGCAATGTCCTGCACTATGGGCTTAAACTTCGGCTGTAAAAACGCGCTGCCGGATGGGAAGGAACCATTTTCACGAATACGTATGATGATCTGTTGACCCAGAGATTCCAGCTCTATGGCACCATCAATGATCTGTTGCTCCAGCTGCTGGGCTATTTTCTTCACCAGCTCGTTAACTCTTTCTTGATCCGCCGCGGCAATGGCTTGAAGCTGCTCTTGTAGCTCCTCTGTGCTGGCAGACTCACCGCCACGCTGATCGCCTTTTTGCTCCTGGCGACCACCGGCCGAGTCTTCATCTCCAGCCTGAAACTCCAACATCTGCTGGGTCATTTCCGTGGTTTGCTGCTGAATGGTTTCAATGGGCGTAGGCTCTGGTCGCCCGGGCTTAAACTCCATGGCGATCACACTGGTGCCCTTAGGAATATCTTTTACTTCCAGCTTGTTTTGCACCCCGAAGGCAAACTTCATCGAGCCAGCAATTTGCTTAAACTTGAGAACATCCATTTCCGAAAAGGCTAACAGCAGCACGAAGAAACACATCAACAACGACATAAGATCGGCAAAAGTCCCCATCCACTGAGGTAATCCAGGGGGAGGACATTTACATGCTTGTTCGTCGGACATACTCATTGCTCGCTCAATCCTCGGTATCTAGCTGGCGCTTAGACTCGGCAAGGTAATTCTTTAAAATGCCCTCGATCACCTTGGGGTTTTGACCGTCTTGAATACCTAGAATGGCATCAAGGATCAGGCGCTGATTAAGCTCTTCTTCGTCTTTACGCAGCTCCAGTTTTGACTGAATGGGAATGGCGATCACATTGGCTAAAAAGGCACCATACAAGGTCGTTAACAAGGCCACCGCCATGGCCGGGCCAATGGCTTTGGGGTCATCCATATTTGAGAGCATGGCCACCAAGCCGATAAGTGTTCCTATCATGCCCATAGCAGGGGCAATATCGCCGAGCGCTTTAAATAAACCGGCGCCCTGCTGATGGCGCGCCGAGGTCAGCATAATATCTTTTTGTAAGGTTGCACGCACCACATCGGCATCGTGACCATCGACCAACATGTCGATGCCCTTGCGCATAAACTTATTGCTGATCTGTGCTTCTTCGAGCGCCAAAAAGCCACCTTTACGAGCCGAGTCCGCCAGTTCAACGGCTTTTTCGATCAGCTCGTCCGGCGACTCTATCTTAAACATAAAGGCCTTTCCGGCCACCTTGCCGATGGAAAAGAACTGCCCCATGGTGTAATTAGCAAGAACAATAAACAGCGAGCCACCAAAAACGATCAGTACCGAGGGGGTGTTGTAAAACATACTTACATCGCCACCAAGTACCATAGACATAACTACAAAGCCTATCGCCCCGAGAATACCAATAATGGTTGCTAAATCCACATGTCCTCCACCCACAGTTACTTCATTTCACACCTCTTTGAGCTCGGCTCGGGTGCTAAAAATTTGCCGCTATTATAAATACTCTTAAGCTATCGGCAACCAGCGCAAATACTTAACCCTTTTATTTTAAAATTATGCGCATAAGAAGGGGCGAAAATCATCACCGCCTTTGACCTGGTCACCGAATCCTCCTAGAATTGGCGCTCTTAGCAATTCAGTAACGAGAGCGCAGGCAATGGCCCAAAAAAAACCAGAAAACCTCACCTTTGAGGACGCAATCAACGAACTGAGCCAAATTGTCACTGAGATGGAACAAGGCGATATGCCGTTGGAGCATTCTTTAAAGCAGTTTGAACGCGGTATCAGCCTAGCCAATGCCTCGGCGCAAAAACTGGATCATGCGCAGCAAAAAGTAAGCATGCTGATGAGCAATGATCTCGATGCTGAACTAACGCCTATGGACCCTCAAGAGTAATAGCCACTGTGGAATTAAAACAAGCCTTAGCGCAAGCACAGCAAGACCTAGTGCACACCCTGGAAAGCTATTTCCACAGCCAGCAAGATGCTCAACCAAGGATCCTCGCGGCCAGCCAGTACAGCGTACAAAATGGCGGTAAACGACTGCGCCCGTTTTTGGTTTATTGCGTAGGCACCATGCTAGGCGCCAACAAGGGCGACCTCGATAAGGCCGCCGCGGCCATCGAGTGTATTCACAGCTATTCCCTTGTGCATGATGACTTGCCAGCCATGGACGATGATGAATTACGCCGCGGTCGCCCAACCTGCCATATTGCCTATGATGAAGCCCATGCTATTTTGGCCGGCGATGCACTGCAGAGCATAGCTTTTGAATTACTAAGCGCTAACGACTTTAACATTGACGCCAGCGCGCAAATCCGTCTGGTACAAAGCCTAAGCCGAGCGTCTGGTTTGCTCGGCATGGTCGGCGGTCAGGCTCTGGACATAGCCGCCACCGGAAAAGACATCAGTTTAAGCGAGCTTGAGCAGATACATAATGCCAAAACCGGTGCGCTCCTAAGCTGCGCCATCGAGCTTGGCTATTTATGTGCCCCTAAGGGCGACAGCGATACGCAAGCGGCACTGCAAAAATACGGCAAGGCCATCGGCCTGGCATTCCAGGTACAGGACGATATTTTAGATATAGAAGGCGACACCCAGACCTTGGGCAAACCGCAGGGCTCGGATGAGGCCGCCAGTAAAGCCACCTACCCAGCTCTGCTTGGCTTAGATGGCGCCAAAGCCAAACTACAGCAGCTCTATGACGAGGCCATTGCTGCTCTCGACAACCTGCCCTATGACACCAATATGTTGGCGCAACTGGCGCAGTACATCATCGCCCGAGATCATTAAAAATTACTACAGATGGCCGTGCCCATTTTGATATACTCAGGCCATCGCAGTGAAGGATAATAAAACGCATGAATTTGGATAGCAGCAAGTATCCCCTTTTAAATCAGGTCGATGAACCTGCACAACTGCGCGACCTGGCTCAAGATAAGCTAGGCGCGTTTAGCTATGAATTGCGGGACTACCTACTGAACTCCGTATCACAAAGCAGTGGCCATTTTGCCTCAGGTTTAGGCACGGTGGAGCTGACTGTGGCGTTGCATTATGTCTATAACACGCCATTCGACCGCTTGATCTGGGATGTGGGCCACCAGGCCTATCCGCATAAGCTGATCACAGGTCGTCGCGAGCAAATGCACAGCATCCGCCAAAAAGATGGCCTGCATCCTTTCCCTTACCGTGGTGAAAGCGAGTACGACACCTTTAGTGTTGGTCACTCAAGTACCTCGATTTCTGCGGCGTTAGGCATGTCTATTGCGGCGCAAAAAGAAGGTAAAGGACGTAAAACCGTAGCCGTGATCGGCGATGGTGCCATTACCGCAGGTATGGCCTTCGAAGCCATGAACCACGCTGGTGATGTGAAGTCGGATATGCTGGTGATTTTAAACGATAACGAGATGTCTATCTCGGAAAACGTCGGTGCCCTGAATAACCACTTCGCTCGTATTCTTTCCGGCAGCTTTTACACCAATATTCGTGAAGGCGGCAAAAAGCTGCTCTCCGGCCTGCCGCCAGTCAAAGAGCTGGCCAGCCGTATGGAAGAGCACCTTAAAGGCATGGTGATCCCTGGCACCTTTTTCGAGGAGCTGGGCTTTAATTACATCGGCCCCATTGATGGTCACGACGTTAATATGCTGGTCGATACCCTGCGTAATATGCGTAACCTTAAGGGCCCACAGCTACTGCACGTGAAAACGCAAAAAGGTAAGGGTTATAAGCCAGCCGAAGCCGATCCTATCGGTTATCATGCTGTGCCTAAGTTCGATCCAAGCGAAAGCAAGTTACCCAAGTCAAAACCAGGCGCGCCGACCTTTTCCAAGGTGTTTGGTGACTGGTTATGCGATATGGCCGCACAAGACAGCCGCCTGATGGCCATTACTCCGGCCATGCGCGAAGGCTCTGGCATGGTGCGCTTCTCTAAAGAATATCCAGAGCAGTATTTTGATGTGGCCATTGCCGAGCAGCATGCTGTGACCTTAGCCGCCGGTTTTGCCTGCGAGCAGTTAAATCCCGTGGTGGCGATTTATTCGTCCTTCTTACAGCGCGCCTATGATCAGCTGATCCACGATGTTGCCCTGCAAGAATTACCTGTGTTATTTGCTATCGACCGTGCTGGTGTAGTTGGCGCCGATGGTGAAACTCACCAGGGCACCTATGATTTAAGCTTCTTGCGCTGCATTCCCAATATGGTGATCATGGCTCCGGCCAATGCCAACGAATGCCGTAATATGCTTTACACCGGCCATAAGCTGGATAAGCCTGCAGCGGTGCGCTACCCCCGTGGCAGTGCCGGTGAAGGTGCATTCGATGCACAAATGCAGCAGCTTGAAATAGGTAAAGGCCGTGTGCTTCGTCAAGGTAAAGGTGTGGCCATACTGTCATTCGGTACCCTACTCGAATACGCCGAGCCAGCCGCAGAAGCACTGGATGCCTCCTTGGTAGATATGCGTTTTGTTAAGCCATTAGATACGGCGCTGATCGATGAATTAGCCGCTACCCATGAGCACCTAGTGACCTTGGAAGACAATGTGATCGCCGGTGGTGCAGGCTCAGCGGTGAGCGAATATCTGGCACAAAGCAAGCAGCTTAAGCCGGTAATGCACCTAGGCCTGCCAGATATCTTTATCAAGCACGGTACACAGCAGGAAATGCACGCCGAGCTTGGCCTGGATAGCGCTGGTATCGAGCGACAAGTTAAGGCTTGGATGGCTTAATACCAAAACCGAAAAGCAAAAAGGAGCGATATCGCTCCTTTTTTTGTGCCTGTTATCTGCTGGTTAGCGCATCCAGATCTTAATATCCGCCAGCGAAGTGCTTTGCAGTGTGGCTATCTGCTCATCAAGATTCTCGCTTTGCTCGAACTCGAAGGCATCAAGCTGATCATCAAACTCAATATGCGCACAACCATCGCCGCCGCGCTTTTTAACCTGATGCAGGGCGATATCAGCGAGATTTACCGATGTTTCCCAGCCGATCACCTGACCGCCTAATAAAGGCATGGGGTAGCTGGACCAGCCCATTGAGACGCTAAGGTTAATCTTTTTGCCATTGGGCAGTAAGAAGCCCTTGTTGGCGATGGACTTACAGAGGTTTCGGACAAACAAATTAACCTGATCGAGCTCAAAGTCGCGCAGCAATATGAGGAATTCATCACCACTCCAGCGTGCCACATAATCCGAGCCTTGAGTGCAGGAGTTAAGCAGGGTCGCCATTTGCTGCAAACAAGTATCGCCGCTCAGTGGCCCATAGGCATCATTGATACGCGAGAAGTTGTCGATATTGACAATAACCAGCACTAAGGCACGGCCCTGTTTTTGCAAGGATTCGGCGTTACGCTGATAGTGCTCTATATCCTTGGGCAGCTGGTCGAATAAGAAACGGCGGCTGCGCAGCCCGGTCAGCTCGTCGGAGTGGCTCACCAGCTTCAACTGGGAGTTAACCTGATTGAGCTTATCATTAGCATCACGCAGCTCCAGGGTGCGCTCTTCCACCAAGCTTTCCAACGCCGCCTGTTTACGTCGCTCCTGCGCCCTGAAAACCCACAACAACAGATACAAAATAAAGAAGAAGCAAGAAACGATCAGTAAGCGAAAATAAATGGTTTCATCAAAGCGACGCGGCACGGTAAAGGCGTACTCGGCGCTGCTGGCCTCTTGCCAATTGCCACTGGTGCGCTTGGCTTCCAGTTTAAAGACAAAAGGCCCGGGTGGTAAATTGGTATAGATGGCCTCGCGGCGATTGTTGGCATAGCGCCAGTCACTATCCAAGCCCTGTAAGCGATAGCGAAACTCCACTTCCGCCGGGGCATAAAAGTCGATGGCGGTATAGCTGATGGTCAAATCGCGCTCATCGGTATCAAGCACAGGCTTTTTACCCAAAGCGCCCGTGTATAGAGTGCGGCGCGGCGTGGCTATGCTTTCCACCTGAGGAGCTAAGGCGTCTTGGCCAAACAGCTGCACGCTTTTGGGAATTTCCACCACCCCCTGCAAACTGGGGTACCAGATGGAGCTGCCATTATCGGCAACCGCATCATGACCTAAACCAGCACAGCACTGGCTGGCCTTACCGTCTAATTGGCGGTCATAGGAGGAGATCACCTGCTCCACTTGCAAGTTGCCGATTTCATCGGAGAATTGTTCCACCGGCATGCGGTACACGCCCTTCATAGTGCTTACCCAGACCCGCTGCAGGTCTTTGTCATAATGCAAACTAAAGATGGAGCCATAAGGCAGACCGTTAGAAACATCAAGCTGATGCCAACGCCCCTTGGTACTGCGATAGAAAAGACCATCATTGAGTGAACCAACTAAAGTGCCCACCCCGTCTATTTCCAAAATGCTGGTGACATAGGCGCTTTCAAGGGCGGTGTTATCGCCGGCACGCTCTATGCCCTTGTCGGAGAAGATATAACCGCCCTGGCTGGTGCCGATCAGGCCATATTTGCCCTTATCGACGACAAAGGTAATAAATTTACTGTCGAGCACCGCATTATAGTTAAAGGGAGTCAGCCCCTTATAACCCAGACGATACATGCCGCGACCTGTGCCAAACCAGAGCCCACCGGCGCTGGCCTCACTAATGGCAAACACAGGGTTAAGGCGCAGCTCGCGGGCTTCTATATTAAAGAGCTCTTCATTTTCAAAATAGAGTACACCACGGTCGGTTGCGATATAGAGGCGCTCACCGACAAAATGCAAATCATGCACTGCGCTGCGTCTTAGCTTGGCGCGAGGAATACGATTAATGAAGTTATTGTCCTGATCGAAATAACCCACGCCAGAGCGGTTGGCAACCCAAAGTTGCCCCTTAGGAGAGAGGGTCAGTGCCATCACGGCTTCGGTCATGCTTGATAAAGCATTATGGCGCTCTACCCGTCCGGCATGTGCCAGCCACAAACCTTCGCTGAAACTGGCAAGCCAAATATTGTTTTGGTCGTCACGGTACATGTCTGAAAACCAGATACTTTGATCCAGTGCTGCCGGCTCCACCCACTGCCATTCTTTGGACTTATCACGATGCAAAAGGCGGCCATAGGTCGAAATCCACAGCGCCCCATCGGAGTCACCCATAAACTTATAAACGGCGGCATTACTTGCATTTGGCAAGGCAAAGGGACGTAATTCATCGTCTATATCAAGGAAATAGGCGCCGAGCTCGGAGGCCAGATAAAGGGTGCCTTCAAGCCAGGCTAAATCATGAATTATGGTTTGCGCCAGGCGCTCGGGTAAGGTCACCCGGGCGGTGATTTTTAAGCGCAGTCTGGAAGATGACGACGACATATTGGTCAGGCGCAAAAGGTGGTTTTCACTGACCAGCCAAACACCTTGTGGTGCCAGCGCCATCTTGCTGACGGAGATCTGGTTAATGGCGGTTAAGCGGCTTTGCATACGACCGCTACTGCGGCGCTGCTCTTCGTCTAGGTGAAAGGCAATTTGGTTGCGTTCGATATAAAAAAGCTCGCTGGCGGCAACCCAGATATTGCCCTTCTCGTCTTGTAGGATATCGCGCACCGGACCACTGATGCCGAACTGAAAATAGTTCATGGAATCGGGGTCGAGCACGGAAACCCCTTTTTTGGTGCCGATCCACAACAGGCCTTCTTGATCTATCAGCAGCTTGTTAATGGCATTGCTGCTTAGGAAGTTACTGTTTTGCTGGTTAAAATTGGTGAAATGTTCGCCATCAAAGCGACTGAGACCGAATTGGGTGCCGACCCAGATATAACCCTGGTTGTCCTGGGTTACACTCTTTAAGGATTGCGAAGGCAAGCCATTTCGGGTGTTCCATTGTTTGACTACATAATCGGTAATAGATGCCGAGGCCGTTGATGTTATTAGCGTCGCCGCCAGCAGCAAAAGTGACTGTAAAAACCGCAGCAATGTCACACCCATGTTCAAAACTTATAGTCCAGGCAAATAACCTACTTTAATTAACGCCTGTAGGCAAATTAGAGAGCAGATCCCGGCCAAAATATCATCGGCCATAATGCCCAGTCCACCGTGTAGGCGTTTATCCAGCATGCGTATCGGTCCTGGTTTGGCGATATCGAAGAAGCGGAATAATAAGAAGCCAACCAAAAGCGTTTGCCAATTAAGCGCCGCACCTATCATGGTGATATAAAAACCGGCCACCTCATCCCAGACAATAGCCGGGTGGTCGTGTACGCCCAAATCATCGGCAGTTTTGCCACAGGCCCAAATACCAAATACAGAAATCACCAAGGCAAACACCAGTTGCAGCCACAGGGGATAACTCATGGTCATAAAGATAAAAGGCAAGGCGGCAAAGGTGCCCACTGTGCCCGGCGCCTTAGGGCTTAAACCCAGGCCAAAGCCAAGGCCAAAGAACTGATGGCCGCGGCGCAGATTAAAGGTATTGCTAGTCATGCTTAACATGCTTCATCCTCGGCAAAATGTTCAAATCCCATGGCGCTGATATCCAGCTTGTGCTCACCATCGAATACGTCGATCTTGCCTTCGCCACCACGGATCTGACCGATACACACGGCATCAATGCCGTACTGGTTAAGCTTGTTATCCAACATGGCCTTGTGGTTTTCAGGCACAGTGTACAAAAGCTCGTAATCGTCGCCATAGGCAAGAATATACGGCCATTTAGCTTCGCCCTCGATACTTTGGCGGAACGCCTCTGTGGTAGGGATTTTATCGGCCTGTATGGTGGCGCCGACCTGAGACATCTCAAGAATGTGCTCTAAGTCCGCCAATAAACCATCTGAGATGTCGATGGCGGCGCTGGCATAACCGCGCAGCACCTGCCCTGCGGCAACGCGCGGCGTCGGGTATTCAAGCTTATGAGTTAATTTTTTCAGCCACTCTGGGTCGATATCCAGGTGTTGCTTGCGCGCTTCCACCGCTAATCCGGCATCCCCAAGCGGGCCTGTAACATAAATCCAGTCGCCGGTCTTGGCACCACTGCGGGTAATGGCCTTTCCTTCGGGCACAGTGCCCTTGGCACAAACAGTTACCGTAAGCGGCCCTTGAGTGGTATCGCCACCTATGATCTGGACATTAAAATACTCGGCAATTTCATGCATGCCTGCAGTAAATTCTTCCAGCCATTGCACATCGGCATGAGGCAAGGTTAAGGCCACCGACACCCAGGCCGGCTCGGCGCCCATGGCCGCCAAGTCGCTCAGGTTTACGGCGATGGCTCTATGCCCCAAGGCACGTGGTGACATATCTTCAAAGAAATGCACGCCACACACCATAGTATCTGTGGTGACCGCCAACTGGCTGTTTTGCGGCACTGTGACTAGCGCACAGTCATCGCCAATACCCAGGTTAACGTCGCGACGACTGATGCCACGGCCTTTAAAGTAGCGATTAATTAATTCAAATTCTTGCATACACAAAAAAGCCGGCCTGAGCCGGCTCTCCTTGTTGTCAGGTGCTTAGCTACGCAGTTCCTTGACCGCCTTATCCAGCACACCATTAACGAATTTATGACTGTCTTCGGCACCAAAAGTTTTTGCCAATTCAATGCCTTCGTTAATCGCTACCTTGTAAGGTACGTCTTCACGGAACTTTAACTCATACGCGCTTAGACGCAGAATGGCTTTCTCAACCATGTCGATGTCTTCGTAAGGACGCGTTAAGTGCGGAGCCAAAATGGTGTCCAACTGTTTAAAGTTAACGGCCACGCCACGAGCGAGATCTTTAAAATACTCTACATCAACCTTAGATATGTCGTTCTCAATCAACATATTCTGCTCAATGTCGGCAATGGCATTGCCACTCATTTGCCAAGAGTAAACGGCCTGTAGGGCCAATACGCGCGCTTTGCGTCTAGCTGCTGGTTTCACTGTGAACCCTTAAATTTTGTCTAAAACATTAACCATTTCTAGGGCACTTAGTGCAGCTTCGCCACCCTTGTTGCCCATTTTTGTACCTGCACGCTCAATGGCTTGCTCTATGCTTTCCGTGGTTAATACACCAAAAGCAACCGGTACATCATATTCTAGCGATACTTGTGCCAGACCCTTGTTCGACTCACCGGCAACCAGATCGAAATGCGGTGTGCCGCCACGAATAATAACGCCAAGGGCGATAATGGCATCGTGCTCGCCTTTAGCGGCAAGACGCTTAGCCACAAGTGGTAACTCAACGGCGCCCGGTACGTAAACTACTGTGATGTCGTCGTCACTGACGTTGCCAGTGCGCTTTAACTCATCCACCGCGCCATCAAGTAGGCTGCTGCCAATGAAGTCATTAAAACGTGAAATCACGATGGCAAATTTTTTGCCCGGTGCAAACTTGTTACCTTCAATAATTTTCATTTATAAACCTTTATTGATATTGCCAACGCGTGATGCGGGGCGAATTAGGGGTATCGCAAAATTGCCGCGCATCATACCATAACTGAAAAAAAATAGCTGCTTATTCTGGCTGTACGTAATCAACCACTTCAAGGTGGAAACCCGACAGCGCGTGATACTTCTTCGGCATGCTCATCAGGCGCATCTTGGTAATGCCCAAATCGGCAAGGATTTGTGAGCCAATGCCCACGGTACGCGAGGTGCCCTGGAACTTACGATAATTGGCCTGCTGACCTTCATCTTCCATTGCAAACGCCTTGACCATGGCTTCGATATCTTCGCTGCACTCTTGTTTACCAAGAATAACCAGAACCCCTTCATTTTTGGCAATGTAATCCATGGCCTTAGAAAGCGTCCAGCTGCGTTCGGCGCCGCGATCGGAGAGCAGAATGTCGTTAAAGGTACTTTGCAAGTGCACACGCACTAAAGTTGGGTCGTTAATTTCACCCTTCACCATGGCATAGTGAAGCTGACCATCTATGGTGTCTTTGTATGTTACCAGCTCGAACTCGCCATGCTCGGTCGGCAGCTTGCACTGGGCAACCTTCTCAATGGTGGTTTCATTAAGGTTACGGTACTCGATAAGATCGGCAATGGTGCCCATCTTAATACCGTGCTCCTTGGCAAACACTTCCAGCTCTGGGCGACGGGCCATGGTGCCATCCGGGTTCAGGATTTCGACAATCACAGACGACGGCTCAAGACCGGCCAAACGGGCTAGGTCACAACCTGCTTCTGTATGACCGGCTCGAGTTAAAACGCCACCTGGCTGGGCCATAATCGGGAAAATATGCCCAGGCTGAACGATATCCTCAGCTACCGCACCTTTGGCCACGGCGGCCTGCACAGTGCGCGCACGGTCGGCGGCAGAAATACCTGTGGTTACGCCCTTGGCGGCCTCAATAGACATGGTGAAGTTGGTCGAGAACTGGGCGCCATTGTTTTTCACCATCAGCGGCAGTGCCAATTGCTCACAACGCTCTTGTGTCAGCGTTAAGCAGATCAGGCCACGGCCATAGGTCGCCATAAAGTTAATTGCATCAGCACTGATGTGCTCGGCGGCAATAATCAGGTCGCCTTCATTTTCACGATCTTCGTCGTCCATCAAGATGACCATTTTGCCATTTTTAATGTCTTCGATGATCTCCGCTGCGCTATTCAAACTCATATCTTGCCCACTATGTGTTATTTGATAAATCCGGCCTGCACCAGCAGGCTTTCGGTTACTGTTGATTCTGCTTTTGGAGCTTGCGCCCCTTGAATTAGGCGCTCCAAGTAACGCGCTATTTGATCGACCTCGAGATTGACCAAGGTGCCAACCTGAAATTCGGCGATCGTGGTTTGTGCCAGCGTGTGCGGCACTATGGTTAATTTAAACTGGTTGCCGTCGATTTCATTAACGGTCAAACTGGCGCCGTCGATGCACACCGAGCCCTTGTAGGGAATATATTTCATCAGCGCTTCCGGCGCCGCTAGCCAATAGTCGATGGCGCGGGCATTAGGGCTGACTTTTACCACCTCGGCAATGCCATCCACATGGCCGGAAACCAGGTGCCCGCCTAGGCGTGAAATCGGCTGCAGAGCCTTTTCTAAATTGACTCGCTGGCCGCGCTGATAATGCGCAAAGCGCGTCAGTGACAAGGTCTCTTTAGAGACATCGGCACTAAAACCATCGCTGAATTTTTCAGTAACGGTCAAACAAACGCCATTGGTAGCGATACTGTCGCCAAGCGCGACGTCACTCATGTCCAAGTTGTCACTTTGTACGCGCACGCTTAAGTCGCCATCAACCAAGGTCAGGGAGCTGAGCGTGCCCGTTGCTTCAATAATACCTGTAAACATGGCTATTCTACTCTAAGTTGTTCTAAGGTAAGGCGAATATCCTCACCAACCGGGGTCATATCGCTAAAGTGCAGGGTTGGCACTTGAGTCATGGCCGTAAAGGGGCCCATAGTTAACAAGCCTTTGGCATCACTGCCCATTAATTTTGGCGCAATATAAACAATGTAGCTATCAATAAGTTGCTGCTGCGCCATGGCACCGGCCAGGGTCGCCCCCGCCTCCAGCCAAACTGAGTTAATATCACGCTGCGCCAGCTCTGCCAGCAGAGCATCAAGATTAACCTGCCCATTTTCAAGGCCTTCGCACAGCAACTCGGTTACATTGTTGGGCCACAGGGGCTGTTTATCAAGCTCTTTGCGCGTCACACTGGCTGTGCGTGAGCGCACTAATAATATCTCGCCGGGCTGTTGAAAAAGCGCTAAATCCGGGGTCAGCCGATAACGGCTATCTAAGATCACCCGCAGCGGTTGGCGCACCTCGGGCAGCACATACTCGGCCAATTGCGTGTCGTCCAATCGCACATTGAGCTTGGCATCATCCACCAGCACGGTATCGGCACCGCTTAAAATAGCGCAGTGCTGGGCGCGAAATAACTGCACATCTTTGCGCGCTTCTGGGCCGGTGATCCATTTACTCTCACCATTGGCCAGGGCGGTTTTACCGTCCAGGCTGGCGGCGAGCTTACAGGTAACATAAGGACGCCCGATGCGCATGCGCTTTAAAAAGCCCAGGTTTAGCTTTTCGGCTTCATCGCCAAGCAAACCAGATGCGACTTCTATGCCCGCCTCGGCCAGCATCTTCATGCCGCGACCACTGACCTGTGGATTAGGGTCTTGCATGGCGCAAATGACTTTTGCCACCTTGGCCTTGATCAGAGCGCCGGCACAGGGGCCGGTACGACCGGTATGGCTGCAAGGCTCAAGGGTTACATAAGCGGTAGCGCCTTGGGCATTATCACCGGCCGCCGCAAGTGCATGCACTTCGGCGTGTGGCGTTCCGGCCTGCTGGTGAAAACCTTCACCTATAATCTGACCCTCTTTAACCAGCACACAGCCGACATTGGGATTGGGTGTGGTGGTGAATCGACCTTGATACGCCAGCTCAATGGCTCGGCGCATATAGCGCTTGTCATCCGCACTGAAGATCATCTTAGTCTCCTAGGCGGGCGATTTCTTCACCGAATTCACGGATATCTTCAAACGAGCGATAGACAGAAGCAAAGCGCACATAAGCGACCTTATCCAGCCCCTTCAGTGCTTCCATAATGCATTCGCCTATCAGTTGTGAGCTGACTTCGCGCTCGCCGGTGGCACGAATTTGTGATTTGATTTGATGCACCACTTCATCGACTTGTTCTGTTTTTACTGGTCGACGCTCTAATGCGCGGTGCAGGCCATTTTGCAACTTGTCTTCATTAAAAGGCTCACGGGAACCATCACGCTTGATCACCCGCGGCATCACTAATTCCGCCCCTTCAAAGGTGGTAAAACGTTCGTGACAGTCATTGCATTCGCGACGACGACGAACCTGGTGGCCACCTCCGACCAGACGTGAGTCAATTACCTTGGTGTCTTTAGCGCTGCAGAAAGGACAATGCATAGTGAATGGGGTTCCTGTAGATAACAAAAAGGCCGCAAAAATTGCGGCCTTTATCATACACAAATGTTTGTGTAATAGCTATTTGACACTGTTATGCGTAAACAGGGAACTTAGCGCAAATTGCTTTCACTTTTTCTTTTACTTGTGCCTGAACATCAGTGCTTTCGATGTTATCTAGTACGTCACAGATCCAGCCCGCTAGCTCTTTCGCTTCGGCTTCTTTGAAACCACGGCGAGTGATAGCCGGAGAACCTAGACGTAGACCAGAAGTTACAAACGGTGAACGCGGATCGTTTGGTACCGAGTTCTTGTTTACCGTGATGTTGGCATTACCAAGAGCAGCATCGGCATCTTTACCCGTGATGTCTTTGTCGATCAAATCAAGAAGGAACAGGTGGTTGTCGGTTTTGCCCGAAACTACCTTGTAACCGCGCTCTTGTAGCACTTTAACCATGGCTTGAGCATTAGCAACAACCTGCTGCTGGTATGCTTTAAATTCAGGCTGTAGCGCTTCTTTGAAAGCAACCGCTTTAGCAGCGATTACGTGACATAGAGGACCACCCTGGCCACCTGGGAATACGGCGCTGTTTAGCTTTTTGTAGATCTCTTCGTCGCCACAGTTAGAAACGATTAGACCACCACGAGGACCAGCAAGCGTCTTGTGCGTAGTAGTAGTTACCACGTGCGCGTAAGGTACTGGGCTTGGGTATACGCCAGCGGCGATAAGGCCAGCAACGTGAGCCATATCAACAAACAGGTAAGCACCTACTTTGTCAGCGATTTCACGGAAACGTTTCCAGTCAACGATACCTGAGTAAGCAGAGAAACCACCGATGATCATTTTTGGCTTGTGCTCAAGCGCTAGCGCTTCAACCTGATCGTAATCGATTTCGCCAGTTGCTTCATTTAGGCCGTACTGAATAGCGTTGTACATTTTACCTGAGAAGTTTACGTGTGCGCCGTGAGTCAAGTGACCACCGTGTGCCAGGCTCATGCCTAGTACAGTGTCGTGCGGCTGAAGAAGCGCTTGGAAAACAGCGGCGTTTGCTTGTGAACCCGCGTGCGGCTGTACGTTTGCGTAATCTGTGCCGAATAGCTCGTTCGCACGGTCAATAGCCAGTTGCTCAACCACGTCAACATGCTCACAACCACCGTAGTAACGCTTACCTGGGTAGCCTTCTGCATATTTGTTAGTTAGCTGTGAACCCTGGGCTTCAAGTACGCGTGGGCTACAGTAGTTTTCTGATGCGATAAGCTCGATATGCTCTTCTTGGCGAGCTACTTCTGCGTTCATCGCATTAGCTAATTCTGGGTCAAAGTCTGCAATGTTCATGTTACGTTCTAACATGCTGTCTCCTAGGTGCAACGTGATTGTCTATATGAAAGGCCGCTATTGTACGCTTAAACGGCTCGTTTGCCTATTGGCTACGTAGCTAAAATAGTATGCCTTGGCAATATTCAGCTGGAAGTAAACGAGATTTAAGCAAGGCAAATGGATGCAGGCTTAGTGGTGCTAAGTCAAAACCATTTAACGCAGAATAAATCTCATTTAAACCAGCCTTTCAGGAGCGTCACAAGCAGCGCTCTTCTTTGTTGTGCCGACTTGAAATGTGGACACATTCCTGCATCGGCACGCCGCGAATAGCTAAGCTTGTGAGAGCTCTGAATAAGTCCAGGCATGCTAATTTAGCTATTTTATTTAAACAGGGATTGAATTTTTTTCACAGCCCTAAAAGAATGATATTTTCTTATCACATATATAAATATATTAAATTAATTGTTAAACAATCATTTTTGTTACTAATGAAAAGCCCAGCGTATCTAGCTGGGCTTAAAGCAGCTTAAGACGAACAAAATTCGCTATTGGGAATTAATGGCCAGGCATAGCTTGTTAATCCCATTAAGAATCCGAGTGCTGTAGCGATGCAGCAAATCAGCGTCGATGGCGCGAATAGCCTTGTTCTTTACCGCTGGGATCATGTCCCATTGTTGCCACTGCTGAGTTTGTTCGGCGGCGCTTTTTTCACTGCTTAAAACAATTATATCAGGCTTAGCCAGGGCGACATTTTCAACGCTTATCTGCGGATAGTCTGTGCTGTTATCGGCAAAGGCATTCTCACCACCACACAGGGTAATCGCCTTGCCTATCACAGTATTATTATTAACCGTCATCATGGGCGCCGGCCAAAGTTGATAAAACACCTTAGGTTTTTGTCCTTCACCGCGCTGATAATCTTGTTGCAAGCGCTGATAGCTCAGCTCAAATTGCGTGGCCACCCGCTCGCTCTGGGCCACATTGCCGGTGAGCTTTCCCAGTTGTCGCAACTCGGTGGCAATATCCTCTACCCCTTGTATCTTACTGATATACAAGGGCACGCCTAAACGCTTCAGGGTTTCCACATCGGCGGCCTTATTGCCCCCTTGCCACACCACTACCAAAGTGGGTTTTAAGGCCAAAATTTTCTCTATTTGCACCCCGTAATAGCCGCCGACACGAGGTAAGTCCTTGGCCTGCTCTGGGTAATCGGCATGGTCGACGCTGGCCACCAGGTGCTCGCCGGCGCCTATGGCATAGAGGTTCTCCACTATAT
Organism: Pseudoalteromonas qingdaonensis; assembly: GCF_038739665.1. Taxonomy (NCBI): domain Bacteria; kingdom Pseudomonadati; phylum Pseudomonadota; class Gammaproteobacteria; order Alteromonadales; family Pseudoalteromonadaceae; genus Pseudoalteromonas; species Pseudoalteromonas qingdaonensis. The sequence goes on from NZ_JBCGCU010000001.1 coordinate 21,755, forward strand.
GGGGAGACAGGGCGATAATGCGTTGCTCCATCGCCTTAGGTTTTTCACTTGCAGCCGCGCTTTCAGTCACGCTCGCAGCCGCGCAGGCAAAAGCACTAACAAAAAAGAGCGTGGTAAAAGCCACTAATCGGCGATAAATGACCATTAGTAATCAAACCCCGCGCGCGCCTTTATTCCGGCATCAAAGGCATGTTTCACATTGCGTACTTCACTGACTGTGTCGGCCAACTCCACTAAACGGCGGTGGGCGCCGCGCCCGGTAACGATCACAGATTGCATTTTCGGCCGGTTTGCCAGCGTCTCCAACACTTCGTCTAAATCTATATAGTCATAGGTGAGCATATAGGTAAGCTCATCAAGCAAAACCAGATCCAGGCTCTCGTCGGCAAGAAATTGCTTGGCCTGCTGCCAGGTTGCCTGCGCCGCCTGAGTGTCGGCCTCGCGGTTTTGTGTCTCCCAGGTAAAGCCGGTTTTCATCACCGCAAAAGGCACGCCCACCTGCTCCAGCAAGTTGCGCTCGCCACACTCCCACAAGCCCTTAATAAACTGCACCACCGCCGCTTTTTGGCCATGACCGACACAGCGCGCCACGGTACCAAAGCCGGAGGTCGACTTGCCTTTGCCATTGCCGGTGATCACCTGCAATATGCCCTGCTCCGTTTGCGCCTGTTCAATGCGCTTATCCACTTCGGCCTTTACTTTTTGTTGGCGCTTTTGATGCTGCGCATTTTTGTCCGTCATGCCACGACTCCATAAATCAAAATTACATTAATGATATCAAGCTTCTATCATACAGCTTAAACACCTAACTCGAATACTCGCCTGCTCGGCACCGACAGGGCACCAAAGCAAAAATCTGCTAGATGAAATATTTCATCTGATTACAAACGCTGGTAATACCGCCACTCAGGTCTAGGCTTGACTAAAGATCTACCATAGGGACCTTGTTATGCGCGCATCTAACGCACCTAAAGAGCAACTTGCACTTAGAAGTTTCAGCAAAACTCACAAAGCTGAAAGCGGCTTTGCTAACCTATTTGCCCGTTCGGATGCAAGCGCCTTAGCGCCACCTTTATTGCAACCTCTACCGCCGCAAGAACCTCTTAATTCCGTCTCACCTATGTTAACCAAAGCGGAGCTACAATCACTGAGCGCCAATACCGCCACCTGTATTTTGCAAGCGCGCAAACCGAGTCGCGAGCTAGCAAGACCGCTATTTAACACCCTGTTCCAAGCCTATAATGCAAAATTAGCGCACACAGATCTTGCCCATAGCGAGCGTACCGAGCAGTTTATCAGTAAGCAGGGACTGACCCAGACGCCCGAGTATGATAGCCAAATACTTCCTGATCCCCTGCACCTTAGCAGCTATATACGCGCCATAGACAAGGCTATTATCGCGCTTTTGGGCAGCGGCCAGGAAACACTCTTTATCGCCTATCCGGCCTGCGGCCCTTTGGCCCCTCTGTTACTGCCCTTGTTGAGCCACTATCAAGGCCAAGGCATTACAGGCCAACAATTACGTATAACACTTATCAACCAACACCCCGAAGTCATTGCCTCACTCCATCGCCTGCTCAGCGAGCTGGAATTGCAGGAATACGTTCAACAAATGTATTGTGGCGACCCCTGCAGCTACAATGCCCCCATGCTCTTTGATTTGGTTATTCTCGAGCTAATGCCCCTGGATTCTAACTGTAAGAAACAGTTTAATATCGCCCATCATTTTGCCCAACAGCTCAGCACTAACGGCTATTTGATTCCCCAACAGGTTGATATCTATGCCGTTATGCAAGCAGCACAAGCGAGTGATGCACATGTGCACACAGATCTCGGCGTGGTGCTGTCGCTCACGGCGCAAAAGCTCAGAAACCTAACACAAAGCAAACTTAAACAAGAGCAGCCGCTTTGCACCCAGACGCTCACTCTGCCCATTTTAAGCAAACAAAACCCGCAATATCTGCTTGAGCTATATCCATATATCAGCCTGTTTGCCGATGAAGCTCTTGGCTTTAATGGCACTGAAGAGACCTTGCCCCTAGCGGATCTTAAGGTGTATATCGACCATATCCCAAGCACAATACAAACGAATATGATCCTGGCTAATTCCGGCGACACCCTCACATTTTACTATGACTTCGGCGCAGCGCCCGGCTTTAGGGTGAGCAAAAGTCAGAGCAAATAGCGCCTACACTTCTTGCTGTTGTCGCTGCTGCGTGTATAACAAGGCAAAGAAAAAAGCACTGCCAAGAGATGCGGTGATCACCCCTATGGGTAACTCCTGATTGCTCATCAAGGTGCGTGCCAATACATCCACCCAGAGCATAAACAAACCGCCACAAACAAAGCTTAACGGATAGATTTGGGTGCTAGTAAAGCGCCCACTAAGGCGCACCAAATGAGGGATCATCAAACCGACAAAGCCTATGCCGCCGCACACACTTACCAATACGGCTGTGATCAAGGCACTGAGCAGCAACATAATAATGCGTAGCATTGGCACATTCACGCCCAGGGTATGGGCACTTTCATCGCCCAACAAGAGGGCATTTAGGGCGCGGCGCAGCACCATCACCAATGCCAGCACCACCAGCAATAGCAGGGCGATGGGCAACAGCATGGCAAGATTGGCGCGGGCAAAACTGCCCAGAGTCCAAAACACCACGGCGCTGATGGCCTGGGGGTCGCTAAAATACAGCAATAAACTGGTGAGAGCGCTAAAACCGAAAGACAGGGCCACACCGCACAACACCATAATGGAGTTTTGCATATAGCGCAGCGATAAAGCCACGGATAGCAACAAGGCGGTAGCCAGCATGGCACCAACAAAGGCGCTGAGGGTCAAGATAATTCCGGCACTGACGCCAAGCAAGGTCATAGCCACCACCACGCCCAGCGCCGCCCCGGAGGAGATACCAAATAAATAAGGGTCGGCTAACGGATTGCGGGTCACGGTTTGCAGCATGGCGCCGGCCAAAGCCAACCCGGCACCGGCCATAAAGGCCAAGGCCACGCGCGGTAGCCTGAGTTGCCAGATGATCTGCTGCCACAGGGGGTCACCATCGCCGCCAAGTACCGCCAGTAACTGCGACCAGCTTAAATTAACTGCCCCCAGTTTTAGCGCCCATAAGGCGCTCAGCGGCACAATGAAAACAAGCGCCATAATGGCGATTTTACGCTGATTTATCATGACGTTTGGCTCCTATCAGCGTAGAAATAGTGCACCAGGGGCCAGTGCTCTGGGTTTTGCGGATGAGCGCCAACCTGAGTACAGACGCCAAACACCTCACTTAATAAGGACTCGGTGATCACCGCTTTGGGGGTGCCATTGGCAACCAGTTTACCGCTATCGAGTACCAGTAGTTTGTCGCACATGGCCGCGGCCAGATTTAAATCATGAAATGAAGCCAGTACAGTGAGGTTTAGCGAGCGCACCAACTCCATCAATTCAATTTGGTATTTTATGTCTAAATGACTGGTGGGTTCGTCCATAATCAATAACTTAGGTCGCTGTACCAGAGCCCGAGCAATATGTACCCGCTGCTGCTCACCACCTGAGAGTTGCGCCAGTTGCTTATGCTGCTGCGCCGCCAAGCCCACATCGGCAATGGCTTGCTGTACCCGCGCCTGTGCTTCGCTATCCGGCCTTTGCCACAGAGCCATACCGGGCAACAAACCTAAGGCCACCACATCGACCACGGTCAGAGACATATCGCTCGGCGCCTGCTGCAATACCACGGCCATATCCTGAGCCAATGCTCGCGGCGCTATGCTTTGAATGCAACGACCATCAAGGCGTATGGCATTTTCGGCGCTGGAGTAATAGCGATAAATGCAGCGCAGCAAGCTTGATTTACCGGCGCCATTGGGGCCGAGCAGGCCGATAAATTCGCCCTGCTGCAAGGAAAAACTGATGCCGTCGAGCACCTGTCGTTCCTGTAAACGACACTGCAACTGCTCCACGGTCAGTAAAGAATGATGAGACACAACACCCACTTAGATAAACTGGCAAGGCGCTATTATGAAAGCATTGCCGCTTAAAGTAAATTTTGTCTATCCAGACGTCTGTTCACTCGGCATATGCTGGCGCTGCAACCATTTAAACAGCGCCCCTAAACCAACCAGAGCCAGGCCAAGACCAATAAAGGACAGCGCCCGCAATAACCCGGTTAAATTGGCCATATCGACCAGGAACACCTTGGCTATGACCAAGGCCAATAAGGCCACACCGACACGCTGAATGATCAGCTTGTTAAGGGTTAAGCTCACGGCGACTAAGGCCGCACCTAGCAGTAGCCAGATCACCGAATAGCTGTAGAGCTCCGCATCTTCGACGCCAACGGAGAGCGAGATTAAAGGCCCCTGCCAATATTGCCGCACCAGGGCATTAATACCGACAAAGAGATAAAAGCCGCTGGCGCCAAAGAGCACACGGCTTAAGCTCGCCTGAGACTGGCGCAGCTGATAACCAAGCCAGGCACCAATAGCGGCCGGCGCAAAATAGTATAACCAGGCATAACTGCTCAGCAGCGATTCGCCCATGGGCACGCGCTCAAGCCAGGGGTTATGATCCAGCCACAACTGACTTTGCAACAAGGCCGCAACACCGAGCAGGAGATAGGCACCTATGGTATAGTACTGCGCCATGGTTTGCGCCGCTTTGGCACGATACAGATAAACGCAACCGAGTAATCCCCAGTTAATGCTCAGCACCAGTTTTTCAAGCAGCGACAAGTTTTCCAAATGAATGGTATGACCCACCAGGGCATAGCTGGTCAGTGCACTTACCCACAGCGCCAACAGGTGTAAAATCACGCCCAGTAACCAAGGCCTTAAGCTTTCACTGGCAAAGAAGCGATAACCCAGGATAAATAGGGCCGCAACGCTTGGGTATAACCATAAAGAAGGCTCACTCATTCCACTGCTATAAGGTGAGTCTACCCACAAGAGGGTAAGGCGCCCCGCCACCACGCTGATCAGAGCCTTAAGCAACCAAGCAGGAATAGGCTGCACAAAGCGCTTACTCAGATAACTCATCAACACCACCTGTAGCGCCAGTGCTAAGGTCAGGGCATGGGTACCGAGCACCAAGGTTGCTGCAAAGGCTAGGTGAGCATTGATGGCACACCAGTAAATCATCTGCTGCATTTTGTGGCGGGTACGATTGGCAAGAAAGACCAAGAAGGCGCCCGCCAGCAAGAGCTCCAGCACCCAGAACCATTTAACATCATCCAACCAGGCTTGCGGCAAGACCAGATAAGCCAGCACCAAGGGCACCAGCACGGCGCCACCTGCAACAAAGCTAAAGCCCATATGCCGGGGTGAACGACTGGCAAACACAGAGCCGTAAGCTAAAAACGCCACCATGGCAATTTGCGCCTGCCCCAAGGCGCCGTGGAACATCAAAAGGCCATCATGGTTTAAATCAGCGTGCATCGGATAAGGCTGATCCAATAGCAGCGCCAGCAACACAGCACTAAGTATCGGCCACAGCTGCCAGCGGGTGTTAAGTAAGGCGGCGACCGCAAACAAGGCGCTCAGCAGCCAAAACTGCACACTTAACACCCCCATGTTTTGCCCGTTTGAGAAGAGCACTGTGGCGACAAAGATCACCAGCAACAAGGCGTGGTCCGGCTTTTGCAGCACCAGGGACTTAAACGACCAGACCCTGTGCTCAAGTTGCGAGAATGAGAAGCCCAGACGGGGGATCATAATCAAGAGCAGCACACTGATGGGCACAAAAAAGACCATGGCCATGGCATGGGAGCGCGGAATATCCACAGCGATAAGCAATAGCCATAGCAGGTGCAGCGCCCAGATGCTGTACCACAACCACATGCGCCTGACCTTGCGCACCACAAAGGTTAAATTCAGGGTCAACACACTTAAGAAGATCACCAGTTCCAGGTAATTTGAAGAGCCGGTTGAGACCCAAAGCGGCACGCTATAAGCGCCCAACATGCCGATAATGGCCAGCAGTGGGCCATAACGCAGCGCCGTCCAACTGGCCGCCACAGATACCAAGGTCAACATCACAAAGGCGCTGCCCGGAGACAGCAGTTTATAACTCACCAGCGCCAAGGCGGTCAGCGCAAATAAACTGATATAGCCACCGGACGCCAGCGCCGCTGGCACATAGGCTATCATGGCGTATTGTGCCTCGCTGTCGCGATAGAATTTACGGTGGACATACTCGGCGCCGACCAATAGCAGCAGGCCGAAGGCTGCACCTAACACCAAACGTGCGGTGACCGACAAGAGCCCCGCCTCAAGAGAATAAGAAACAAAGAAAATGCCCCCAAAGGCCAACGCCAAAGCGCCTATCCACACCATCCAGTGCTCTTTAAATTGGGCAGTAAAACGCTGCCACAGGCCAGGCGTTGCTGGGTCTTTGAGCGGTAAATTAATATCAATCGCATCCTGATAGGTCGCTTCCCGCGGCGGCGACGCTATAGTCGCAGATGTGGCAGAAGGTTCAGTCGCCGCTGTGACTGAGGGCTCTTTTGGAGGCTGAGAGATAATACTAGCCGCACTTGCAGCCGCACTCGCGCTAACAGCGGACTCGGGAGATGTCTGAGGTGCTGTTTCCTTAGCGGCTGTGCTCATAGCACCCGGGGCAGCCTTTAATTGCCGTTGTAAATGCGCCAGTTGACGCTTAAGCTCACTTACTTGTGTCAGTGCGACTAACCCGCACACACTGCCGATCACTACAACCAGCATCAGCAAGCCTATAAAAGCGAACACTATATCCATGGCCTAACCTTAAGTTATTGACTCGTTTAACTATACTCACAAAAACGAAAAAGGAAAGTTAGCCGCGGCAGGCCTTATTTTAGCTACATTCGGCTCTTTACCCGAGTGGTTGCCTGGGCATTGGCTGGGTCATCTGGCCAAAAATGTTTCGGATATCGCCCCTTCATTTCCTTTTGCACCTCGCGATAACTGCCCTGCCAGAACTGCGCCAAATCCTGGGTTAATTGCAGCGGGCGCTGTGCCGGCGACAGTAACTCCATTAATATCGGCAGCTTGCCCTGCGCCAATTTGGGGCTCTCGGTAAGGCCATACACTTCCTGCATACGCACACTCAGTTTAGCCGGGCCATCAAGCTGATACTGGATGCTATGTGTCGACCCCGAAGGCACCACCAGCTTGCTCGGTAACTGCTGGTCCAGTTGCTGTTGCGCCGAGTAATCCAGCAAACTTAGCAAGGCCGGACGGTAATCGAGTTGCTGCAGTTGAGCCAATGACTGCACCTCACTCAAATACGGCGCCAACCACTGCGGCGCCGCCGCCAACAAGCTCTGCTCGTCGCTGTAGGTAAAAGGCGCGCCCAACAACTGCCCTGCCAGCACTAAGCGAGTTCGCAACTGCTGCGATTGTGGGTGCTTAAACAAGGCCCAGCCCTGCTTTTGCAACAGCCCGAGCCAGGCCTGACATTTCATTTGCGAGCTAATGGCTTGGGAGGAAGGTTGGCTGCGCAAGGTAATGGCGCCCAGTTTAAAGCGGGTTTCATTGGTGAACTGCGCTGTTTTGTCGTTAAACTCGCACACCTCTTGCTCGCTAAATAAATGCGGCAAGTGCTCCTGTAATTGCTGGGGGCAAAAAGCAGTGGCAGAGAAGATACGTTGGCCGCCTTGGCCGCCCACCTCGGCAATAGCTAGATAGTCTTCATCAAGCCAGTGCTCAGCGGATGCCTGCACCCCGGCGCCGTTACTCATTAACATGCCCTGCCCACGACGTTTAGCCAGACGATCCGGATAGGCCAGCGCCACTACTAAAGGCAATAAGGACATGGGTAAAGATTGGCACTGCGCCAATTTGAGTCTTTGCTGCCAATACCTCAGTTGCCGGCGAAATGCCGGATGGGGGCGATGCAATTGCGCATTGAGCGCAGTGCTGAGCTCGGAAGCTGTACTAATACGCGCTTCCATCAGAGCAACAAAATGGACCGCCAGCTGTAAAAAACCTGGCCACTGGCGTTCAAACTTCTCAGCCTTATATAAAAGATGGGCAAAGCGCAATTCAGTGCCCATGGCGTGCATGGCCTTGGCCTGGGGCGATAGCTTATCGCCTTCCAACACTTCCAGCATCTGCAATAACACCTGGGCCTGCTGTTGCTGCGCCTGGGTTGGCGGGTCCAGCAGTTGCAACTCATCAAGGCTTGCGCCCCACAGTTTGGCCTCAAGCAACAAGGGGCTGATATCACTGGTGAGCATCTCGGGGGCATCGTGACTGGCGCGGCGTTCAAGCTGCTCCTTGGCACCAAGACGATAGACCACGCCGGGTTGCAAACGCCCCGCTCGTCCCGCCCTTTGGGTGGCGGAAGAACGGGAGATATTCACGGTTTTAAGCTCAGTAACCCCGGTTTTTAAATTAAACTCGGCGGCGCGACGTTTGCCGCTGTCCACCACCACGCGAATGCCGTCTATGGTTAAACTGGTTTCCGCCACATTGGTGGTTAATACTACCTTGCGCTTACCCTTGGGTGCTGGGGCTATGGCCTCTTGCTGCGCTTGCTTATCCAGCTCACCATAAAGCTTGTGCACCTCGATATTAGCCGCTAAATCCGTCAGTTGCTCACCGACGCGGTTGATCTCGCGCTGACCGGGCAAAAATACCAGCACACTGCCTTCTTGCTCGCTAAGGGCCCGCTTGACCAAGGGCGCCATGGCCTCTAACCAGCGCTCGCTCTGCGCCAAGGGTTCATACACTTCCTCTATGGGATAACTGCGGCCTTCGGCAGTCACCATGGGACAATCGATAAACTGTTGATAACGCTCGCCGTCCAAAGTTGCCGACATGATCAGAATTTTTAAATCATCGCGCAGCAACTGGCTTTCCAAGGCAAAGGCCAGCGCCGTGTCGGCGGCCAAGGAGCGCTCATGGAATTCATCGAAGATCACTAGATCAACATCGCTCAGTTCCGGGTCGCTTTGCAACATGCGCGTTAGCACCCCTTCGGTGACAATTTCCAAGCGTGTCTCGGCACTGACCTTGGTTTCCTGACGTAAACGCAACCCCACGCTTTGCCCCAACCGCTCGTTTTTTTGCGATGCCAAAAACTGGGCGATATTACGCGCCGCTAAGCGCCTAGGCTCAAGCATAATAATGCGCTGAAAGTGACCATCGCGCAGCAATTGCAGCGGCAGCCAGGTTGATTTACCGGCACCGGGAGGCGCTTGTAATAAACACAAGGGGTGGTTACTGAGTTGCTCTATTAGCTGAGGGTAGCTTTGTTGTATTGGTAGCACGGCGTTCACACGAAGCGATTCATGGTGGCTATTGTATGCCATTGTCCGCTCAGGATCAGTAGCTAGGGCTAATCCATGGCCACATCGTCGTCGAATACGACCCGGTTTTTACCACTGCTTTTGGCCAGATACAAACGCTTATCGGCAATATTGAGGCAATGATCTATGCTCTCACCGAACTGACGTTGGTGAGCACCTATGCTCAGGGTCATATGCAAACTATGGCCATCTGTGTGCAGAGCGTTATCCTGCAGATGTTGCATTATCTGCGTAGCAACCCGCTTGGCACTGCGAGCCGCGGTATTATGCACCACCAGCAAAAACTCTTCACCGCCCCAACGAGCGACAATATCATCGGGCCCGGCATGGTCCTTTAGAGTCGCGGCGATAAAGCGCAGCACCTGATCGCCGACCTGATGACCATAACCATCGTTGAACTGCTTAAAATTATCGGCATCAAGCAACATATACACGGCACCGGCGCCGAAACCAGGCTGAGTCAGACATTCCAGGGCATAACGGCGGTTGCTGAGCCCAGTCATGGCATCGGTGCGCGCCAGTTGCTCATTAATCTGCAATTGCTGCATTAACGCCCGGCTGTATTTATTGCGGTAATACTCGTAAAAGCCAGCCAGCACACAGAGAATGGCAAAGCACAGCATCACACGAGCAGGAAAATGGTAATTATCGTATTGATACAAGCCTAGGTTGGGCGTAAAGATAAACAACAGCAAAACCACCAAGGCCAGTAAAATAAGGTCCACCGCCCCTTGCTTTAAACCACGAATGAAGAAGGTCACCGGCGAGACAATAAATAACCACAAAGGCCCGGTACCATGGCTGCCTCCGGATACCACCAGATACGACATCAGCGCGTACAGGGAATACAACATCAGCACGGCGAGAAAGGCATCATGCTTTGTTATTACAAAGGGCAAGGCAAACACCAGCACGGCGCTGGCCAACAGTAGGCTAAGCAAAAGGTAGCCATCGAGATAACTGTTAATGGCCATTATCAAGGAAGTACAGGCGCCAATCGCGGCAAATACACGTAAGAAAAGGGCCTTATCGGCATCGGTGGCATTAAAGGTATCTTTCACTGATCCGCACTACTTATCCTTGTTGTTCGATAACTCACTGTAGCATAAAAATATTAATGCCCAATAATAGGGCCATCAATATTTGTCCTAGGGACAATGAAGGCATAAAAAAGGCGACCCCAGTCGCCTTTGTTTATTCGCTATGAATCATCCTAGTAGTCGTAGCCCAGATTAGGCCCGAGCCATCTGTGCGCTTCATCCAGCGTCATGCCCTGGCGCTCGGCGTAATCTTCAACCTGATCGCGCTGAATGCCAGCAACGGCGAAGTACTTGGAATCCGGGTGGCTGAAATACCAGCCAGATACAGCCGCCCCCGGCCACATGGCGTAGGACGAAGTCAGCTTCATACCGATGCGCTCTTCCACGTTCAGCAAGTCCCAGATCTTGGACTTCTCCGTATGCTCCGGGCAGGCCGGATAACCAGGCGCCGGGCGAATACCCTGATAATTTTCGCGAATTAGCTCATCATTGCTGAGCGCTTCATCCGCGGCATAGCCCCAATGTACCTTGCGCACCTGCTCATGCAGATACTCGGCAAAAGCCTCGGCGAGACGGTCGGCCACGGCCTTGACCATGATCTTGTTGTAGTCATCACCTTGGGCATCAAAGGCATCGGCCAAGGCGTCTTCTTCTAGGCCACCGGTGACTGCAAAGGCGCCAAAGTAATCCGGCGTGCCCTTAGGCGCTACATAATCGGCTAAGCAGTAGTTGGCAAAGCCCTTTTTCTCGGTTTGCTGACGTAACTGACAGGAACGCAACAGCACCTGAGAGCGGGTTTCATCGGCGTAAATTTCAATGTCGTCGCCGACCCGGTTGGCCGGGAACAAACCTATCACCCCCTTGGGCTGAATGCTGCGCTCACGGGCAAACTTATCGAGCATGGCATTGGCATCGGCAAACAGCGACTGGGCCTGCTCGCCCACCACTTCATCATTAAGAATGCGCGGATACTTGCCCGCCAGCGACCAGGTCATAAAAAACGGCGTCCAGTCGATATAATGGCGCAAGGTGTCTATGGCCACATCGTGGAACTCCTGCACGCCCAGCTTACTGGGAACCGGTGGCACATAGTTTTGCCAATCCAGCTTGGCATGGTTGGCCCGTGCCTGCTGTAAACCTATGGGCTTGGAGCGCGGCTTTTTACGCGCCTGTTGCTCACGCACTTTTTCATACTCAGCCTTGGTTTTCGCCAAGAACTCCGTTTTGGCGGTTTTACTCAACAGGCTGGAGGCCACGCCCACGGCGCGGCTGGCGTTATTTACATAGATCACGCCCTTGTCGTATTGGGGCTCAATTTTCACCGCGGTGTGCGCCTTGGAGGTGGTAGCGCCGCCAATCAGCAGTGGTATCTCAAAGCCGCGACGGGTCATTTCCTTGGCCACATGCACCATCTCATCAAGGGATGGGGTAATAAGGCCGGATAAACCGATAATATCGGCGTTTTCATCGATGGCGGTTTGCAGAATTTTCTCCGCCGGCACCATCACGCCCAGGTCTATCACCTCATAGTTATTACATTGCAGTACCACGCCGACGATGTTTTTGCCTATGTCGTGCACATCGCCCTTTACCGTGGCCATAATGATTTTACCGTTGGTCTGCCCTTCTTCCTTTTCGGCTTCAATATAGGGGTCGAGATAGGCCACGGCGCGCTTCATAACCCGCGCCGACTTCACCACCTGAGGCAGGAACATTTTACCGGCACCAAAAAGGTCGCCGACCACATTCATGCCATCCATCAGCGGCCCTTCGATCACCTCTATGGGCTTGGCAAACTGCTGGCGACAGGCCTCGGTGTCTTCTTCAATATAGTCTGTGATGCCCTTCACCAAGGCGTGCTCCAGGCGTTTTTCCACCGGCCATGAGCGCCACTGGAGGTCTTCCACCTTTTCGGCTTGAGCCATACCCGAGTATTTAGGTGCCAGCTCAACCAGGCGCTCGCCCGCGCCCGGGTCTTTATTGAGAATGACATCCTCAACCGCATTGCGTAGCTCTTCGGGAATATCGTCATACACCGCCAGCTGGCCGGCGTTGACTATGCCCATGTCCATACCCGCTTGAATGGCGTGATACAGGAACACCGAGTGAATGGCTTCGCGCACCGGGTTATTACCACGGAACGAGAAAGACACATTCGACACCCCGCCGGACACCTTACAGTACGGCAAGTTTTCTTTAATGCGGCGGGTGCCCTCTATAAATTCAACGGCGTAATTATCGTGCTCTTCGATGCCCGTGGCCACGGCGAAAATATTGGGGTCGAAAATAATGTCTTCCGGCGGGAAGCCGAGCTCGTCTACCAAAATGCGGTAGGAGCGCTCACAGATTGCAAACTTACGATCGGCGGTTTCCGCCTGGCCGGTTTCATCAAAGGCCATGACCACCACGGCGGCGCCAAAGCGTTTAAGGATTTTTGCCTGGTGACGGAACGGCTCTTCCCCTTCTTTAAGGGAAATGGAGTTCACAATCGCCTTACCCTGAATACACTTAAGACCTGCTTCAATCACCTCCCACTTGGAGGAGTCGACCATGATCGGCACCTTGGAGATATCCGGCTCCGAGGCGATAAGGTTCAGAAACTTCACCATCGCCGCCTTGGAGTCCAACATGGCTTCGTCCATGTTGATATCGATCACCTGGGCGCCGCTTTCTACTTGTTCGCGGGCCACATCCAGGGCGGTTTCATAGTCTTCTTCCATGATCAGGCGCTTAAAACGCGCCGAGCCGGTGACATTGGTACGCTCACCGACATTGGTAAAAATGGCTGTATTGGTCATAGTTGATAGCCCCTTAATTCAAGTTACAGGCTTCAAGGCCACTGAGGCGCATGCGCACCGGCAGCTCGGGGAGCGCTCGTGGTGCGGTGTTCTTTAAGCCGTCGCTAAAGGCTTTAATATGCTCCGGCGTGGTACCACAGCAACCGCCGACAATATTGATAAAGCCCTGCTCGCCCCAGTCGATGATCTCCTGAGCCATTTCTTCGGCTTCCAGGTCGTACTCGCCGAACTCGTTGGGCAAACCGGCATTGGGGTGCACCGAGGTAAAGGTTTCGCAGACAGTGGATAGCTCTTCCACGTACTGGCGCAGCAGATCCGGGCCTAAGGCGCAGTTAAGGCCGATAGAAAGCGGCTTAATATGGCGAATGGAGTTATAGAAAGCCTCTGTGGTTTGCCCCGACAGGGTGCGGCCCGAGGCATCGGTAATGGTGCCGGAGATCATCACAGGCAAACTGGTGCCGGCTTGCTCAAAGGCTTCTTCCACCGCAAAGGCAGCGGCCTTGGCATTAAGGGTATCAAAAATGGTTTCGATCAAGATCAGGTCGGCGCCGCCTTCCATCAAGGCCAGGGTCGACTCGATATAGGCCTCAACCAGTTTATCGAAGGTGATATTACGATAACCCGGGTCGTTTACATCCGGCGAGATAGAGCAGGTCTTGGATGTGGGCCCAAGCACACCGGCCACATAGCGCGGTTTATTTGGCTCCCGGGCACTGAATTCATCGGCCACCTTGCGCGCCAAGCGCGCCGACTCGAGATTAATCTCACGGCTAAGGCTTGCCATCTCGTAGTCTTCCATGGAAATAGTGGTGGCGTTAAAGGTGTTGGTTTCAATAATATCCGCACCGGCCTCAAGGTATTCGCGATGGATTTGCGCGATCACCTCGGGTTGCGTCAGGCTTAACAGGTCGTTGTTGCCCTTCACCAATACATGCCAGTCTTTAAAGCGCTCGCCGCGATAGTCGTTTTCCTCAAACTTATGTTTTTGGATCATGGTGCCCATGGCGCCATCGAGAATTAAAATACGCTGCTTTAGCGCCGCTTCGAGGGCTTGACGTTTATTCGGCATAATTATCTGTCCTTACATCCTGGCTCACCAGATTAATATCATAGGGCGTGGTTTGATACACGTAGTAGTTTAGCCAATTGGAAAATAACAAGAAGGCATGGCTTTGCCAGGTTTTCGACGGTTTTAAGGCTGGGTTATCCTCGGGAAAATAGTTTTTTGGTTTAGCCACATCCAGACCCTTATCGACATCGCGTTGATACTCTTTTTGCAAAGTATCGGCGTCGTATTCCGGGTGCCCGGTCAGGTACACCTGCGAGCCGCTTTGGTTTTTAAGTAAGTAGGCACCCACTTCCTCTGAGCCGGCAAGCACTACCAATTCATCGTGCGCAGCAATTTTATTGATATCTATATGACCATAGCGCGAGTGTGGCACCAAGAAACGGTCGTCAAAACCGCGGGTGAGCGCGCCGTGGTCGAAATAACACTGGTGCTCAAATACACCGCATAGTTTGTTGGCCTGGAGTTCACGTTTTAGGCCGTAGTGATGGTACAAACCGGCGTGAGCCGCCCAACAGCTAAACAAGGTGGAGGTGACATGGTGCTCGGCCCACTCGAAGAACTCCTGTAATTCCTGCCAATAGCCTACCTCTACGTATTCAAGATGAGCCAGCGGCGCGCCTGTGATGATCACCGCATCATAGTTAGTGTCTTTTACATCGCTGAAATAGCGATAAAACATGTCCAAATGCTGCTCGGAGTTGGCGCTGGACCTATGGGTATCAAGACGCAGTAAGTCCACATTAACCTGCAAAGGCGTATTGGCCAGCAGGCGAATAAACTGCACTTCTGTTTCCACCTTATTCGGCATCAGGTTCAATATGGCCAAACGCATGGGCCTGATCTCCTGCGTGCTGGCACGACTTTTCGGCATCACAAAGACATTTTCTTGGCGCAATTGCGAAATCGCCGGCAACGCATCCTGAACCGTAATAGGCATAGTGAACTCCAATGCAAATACTAGAAGGGCTATTATGACCGTCGCGCCG
This sequence comes from Pseudoalteromonas qingdaonensis, assembly GCF_038739665.1. Lineage (NCBI taxonomy): Bacteria > Pseudomonadati > Pseudomonadota > Gammaproteobacteria > Alteromonadales > Pseudoalteromonadaceae > Pseudoalteromonas > Pseudoalteromonas qingdaonensis. The sequence continues at coordinate 36,938 of NZ_JBCGCU010000001.1, forward strand.
GAAATATCAACCGCTAGATGTTTAGACGTCTATAATAATTTGACCGCAAGACAAACACCCTTATAACAGGCCTCTCCTGTAAGAGCATAGACCTCAGCTTGAAAACCGCGTTAGGCGAATATGCAAAGTAACTACAAGAGCAGGAATTAGTGCCTTCAAAACACGGCCTTTCGTTGACGCTATAACACTAGAGACTCTACAATAGCCCCTGATAATTTTAGTCATATTGCAAAGGTTCCTTTCATGGTTTTACCTGATAAGTTTATTTTCTCGATGAGTCGAGTGTCTAAGGTTGTGCCGCCTAAGCGCACCATCCTAAAAGACATTTCTCTGCACTTTTTCCCTGGCGCAAAAATTGGTGTACTTGGTCTAAACGGCTCGGGTAAATCTAGCCTGTTGCGTATCATGGCCGGCGTTGATAAAGATTTTGAAGGTGAGGCTCACCCTCAGCCGGGCGTAAAAATTGGTTATCTGCCGCAGGAGCCGGTACTTGATGAAAGCAAAACCGTGCGTGAAGTGGTTGAAGAAGCGGTAAGCGAAGTTAAAAACGCCCTGACTCGCCTTGATGAAGTGTACAACGAATACGCCATGGAAGATGCGGACTTTGATGCCCTGGCCAAAGAGCAAGGCGAACTTGAAGCCATTATCCAGGCGCATGACGGTCATAACCTGGATAACGCCCTAGAGCGTGCCGCCGATGCCCTTCGTCTACCTGCATGGGATGCAAAAGTTGAACACCTTTCCGGTGGTGAGCGTCGCCGTGTGGCGATTTGTCGTTTACTACTTGAAAAGCCAGACATGCTTATTCTCGACGAACCAACCAACCACCTGGATGCAGAATCTGTAGCCTGGTTGGAGCGCTTCCTGCACGATTATGAAGGCACAGTAGTGGCGGTAACCCACGACCGTTACTTCCTTGATAACGTTGCCGGTTGGATCTTGGAACTTGACCGTGGTGAAGGTATTCCATGGGAAGGCAACTACTCGTCATGGCTAGAGCAAAAAGATGCCCGTTTGCAGCAAGAGCAAAAAGCGGAAAAAGCACGCCAGAAATCGATCGCTCAAGAGCTTGAGTGGGTGCGTTCAAACCCTAAAGGTCGTCAGGCCAAGTCTAAGGCGCGTATGGCCCAGTTTGCCGAGCTACAGCAAAGCGATTACCAAAAGCGTAACGAAACCAACGAGCTGTTTATTCCACCGGGTCCACGCTTGGGCGATCAGGTAATCGAAGTTAAAGGTCTGAACAAGAGCTTTGGCGATCGCCAGTTGATCGACAACCTGGACTTCACCGTGCCTAAGGGTGCTATCGTTGGCATTATCGGTGCTAACGGTGCCGGTAAATCAACCCTGTTCAAAATGCTGAGCGGTGAAGAGCAGCCGGATAGCGGTGAAATCACTATTGGTGAAACCGTGGAGCTGGCGACCGTGGATCAGTTCCGTGGCAATATGGACGAAACCAAGACCGTATTCCAAGAAATCGCCGACGGCCAGGACGTGCTAAAAGTAGGTAACTTCGAGTTCCCAAGCCGTGCCTATGTGGGTCGTTTTAACTTCAAAGGCAATGACCAGCAGAAGTTTGTAAAAGACCTGTCAGGTGGTGAGCGCAACCGTTTACACCTTGCCAAACTGCTTAAGGCCGGCGGCAACGTATTGCTTCTGGATGAGCCTACCAACGACCTGGACGTAGAAACTCTGCGCGCCCTGGAGAATGCGATTTTAGAATTCCCGGGCTGTGTTATGGTTATCTCGCACGACCGTTGGTTCCTTGACCGTATCGCCACCCATATCCTGGATTACCGTGACGAAGGTCAGATCAACTTCTTCGATGGCAACTACACTGAGTACGAAGCCTGGTTGAAGAAAACGCTGGGCGCCGATGCCGCGCAACCTAAGCGTATTAAATATAAGAAAATTGGTTAATTAATCAAATGCAAAAGCCCCAGCAATGGGGCTTTTTTGTGCGCCCTGCCCATAGACAAAATTACCCGTCGCCAGCTACACTGACTCAATACCCTGCTTTTTAGGAATGCTTATGCACGAACGTCGCCACTTTACTCGGGTGCTGTTTCATCGCCCCGCCCTAGTCACCGACCATCAAAGCCTCTCCCCCTGCCAGTTACTCGACCTCTCACTTAAAGGTGCCCTGATCAGCCACCCAGAGAACTTTCACCCTAGCCTAGGGGCAGAACTGCAATTGAGCTTTACCCTAGCCGACACAGATATCGACATTCATATGCACACCGAAGTCGCCCATATCGAACAGCAGCATATAGGTTTACGCTGTACACTCATAGACTTAGATAGCGCCACGCATTTAAAACGCCTTATTGAACTTAATGTCGGGGATGATAAGCTATTGCACCGAGAGCTGGTACAGCTGGCCTCGGTGGAACAACAATAAAATAGACTCAGTGAGAGCAGCAATTATGATCATGGAATCCATGCAAGGGTTTATTCCCTTTTTGATGTATTTTGGCCTTGGCTATCTTTTAGTTTTGGCATTTTTGTTTTTATACACCCTAGTCACCCCCCACTGTGAGTGGACTTTGATGAAGGAAAACAATGCCGCTGCCGCAACCGCCTTCAGCGGTGCCTTTATTGGCTTTACCCTGCCGGTTGCCAGTGCCGCGGTGAACTCGGTATCCATTATTGACTTCGCCATCTGGGGTGTCATTGCCGGTGTTATGCAGCTTATTACCTTCTTCTTAGTACGCCTGTATATGCCTAAATTGTCTGAAAAAATTGCCAACGGCCATATGAGCGCCGGAGCCTTTTTAGGTATTGCATCGCTTGCGACCGGAATTCTTAACGCCGCTTGTATTACCTACTAGGGTCTGTTTATCTTTGCGGTTTACTTTATGTTCAATCTAAACGCATTCTGATGAATATAATCACTAATTTATGTGGTCAAATTCATCCATGAAGCTTGGTTACATCGCGCATCCATGCGCTCACCTCGCTAAGCTGCGAAGCATTGCTTCGGTCTTGCTCGCCTATGTTCATAGCGAGTAACACAGAGCAGGATGCGTTTAGATGAACCCGTAGGGCAGCGTTTGTAGCGCATTTCTACTGTGTTGTTACATGTTCATGTAGAATAACTACACCACACATGTGCCGCCTTGTATAAATACACTACAAACTGCTGCAGAAACGAACAACAAAGGTCAACAGACCCTAAGGAGCGGTGATTATGAAAAGGACGAGTAAATTAAAACTGACCCTGATGCTGGGCGCCACAGCAGGGCTTAGCGGCTGTGGCGACTCGGAAGAGCCAGCCTTGCTTTTTAATGATGCCGAAGACTGTATGAGCTTTGGTGTCGAGCAGGAAGTGTGTCAGGCACAGTACCAGGAAGCTCTGGCCAACCATGCCGTTGAAGCGCCTAAATATGTCAACGAAGGGCTATGCGAAAACGACTTTGGTTTTGACCAATGCGAACAGGAAGGCAGTATTTGGCGCCCCATTATGGCCGGCTTTATGATAGCCGCGGTGGCCGAGGCGGTCGATGAAGGCCTCGACCTGATGAAAAAGAAAAAACGTAAAAAATACGCCTATCTGGGCGGTAACTACTACTCGGGCGCCAAGCCTCTGTATCGCTCCCGCGATGACTTTTTCAGTTTCCGCAATGCCAACAATGGCTATATCGGCTCGGTGAATAACCGCGGCACCACCATGGTGAAGAAATCGCAAATCCACTACTCAAGCAAGCCTAAAACCGTGACCAGTTCACGCGGTGGTTTTGGTCGTCGCGCCGCATCTCGCAGCAGCTTTGGTGGTTAGATGTTTCGCCACCCCATCACTGAGCGGTCAGACTTGGCCACTCAGGCCGATTACTTCGGCTTCGAGTTCTGCAATATCGATGGTGAAAAATACTGGGACGAGAGCGCCTATTATCAATTTACCCTGAAGCAGATTGAAAACGACCTGGAAGACCCGACCAACGAGCTGGAGCAGATGTGCCTGGAATTGGTTGATAAGGTGGTTCGGGACGAATACTGGCTCAAGAAATTTGCCCTGCCCGAGCGCTTTTGGGACTTTATCGCCACCAGTTGGCATAATAAAGAGCCCAGCTTGTATGGCCGCATGGATTTTAGTTATCAGGGCACAGGCCCGGCTAAACTGCTGGAATACAATGCCGACACCCCTACCTCCATCTATGAGGCCGGTTTTTTCCAATGGCTGTGGCTGGAGCAACAGGTAGACAGAGGCGTACTGCCAAGGCGTGCGGACCAATTCAACAGCATTCAAGAAGCGCTGATCAACCGTTTTAACCACTTCAGCAGCCAGGATGCCATTCACCTTGTGCACAGCCGCGACTCAATCGAGGACAAGGGCACGGTCGCCTATTTGCAAGACTGTGCTTATCAGGGGGGGATGCCGACCATAAGAATGGCCATTGAGGACATAGGCATAGATGCCAAGGGCCAGCTTACCGACCTTGATGACACACCAATCTCCCAATTATTTAAACTTTACCCCTGGGAAGAGCTGTTTTTAGATGAGTTCGCGCCGCAGCTGTTAAGCACGGACACCCTGTTTGTTGAGCCGCCGTGGAAGGCTGTGCTCTCGAATAAGGCAATTTTGCCTCTGCTTTGGCAAATGTTCCCCGGGCATCCCAATTTACTGCCCAGCTATTTTGCCGGTGAAGAAGGTGACGGGCTTGAACAAGGGTATGTCAGCAAACCACTCTTTAGTCGTGAAGGGGAAAATATTACCTGGGTACACCCCAGCAAGGGCCGCATTCATCAAGGCGGCAGCTACGGCGGTGAAGGCTTTATTACTCAGGCCTTAGCGCCCCTGCCCGTGTTTGCTGGCAACCATACCCTGATCGGCTCCTGGGTGGTAGGTCATAAAAGCTGTGGTTTAACTATTCGCGAGGATAATGGCCCCATTACCAAGGACACTTCGCGCTTTGTGCCTCATATTATTTTGGGCTAAACATTTCGGGCTAAACATTTTCAGATAAACATAGGACACAAAAAAACCGCTTACTTAAGCGGTTTTTCTAACTCTGGTTACAGAATCTGATTCTCTTTCCAGGCCTGCTCTTTAGCCATGCGCTTTTTACGCTTATCGCACGGGTCGTCGCAGTCACAGGCTTTTTCTATGCCTACAGAGCCCAGGCCACCACAGCTGCTGGCCATTGATTTGCGTTGAACGATAACACCTACCGCCATCGCCGCGATAATAATCAAAAGCAGACCAAAGGTAAGAAGAAATAGCTGCATTGTCTGTGCCCCTTAAAAATGACAATCAACGGCTTGTCTCAAGCCACGGGCGCTATTATACGCCCGCTTTAACCTGACTACAAATATGGCTTAAACGCCGGACTTGAATAGGTTTTTAAACCGTCCGGTGTTTTGCTGATCAAATACACGGGTAAGTTATTGGCCTCGGCATAGGCTTTAGCGCGCTCAGTGCCCATTACCGTCAGCGCTGTAGCCAGACCGTCGGCAGTCATGGCGCTTGGGTGCAACACGGTCACCGACACCAGGTCATGCTTAATCGGCATACCAGTTTGCGGGTTGATCAGGTGGGTGTACACCTCACCGTCCATTTCGTAGAAAATACGGTAATCGCCTGAGGTAGCCACACCCATAGAGCCCGGCTCTATGGTGCGATGGATTTTACGCTCGCCCTTTGGTGCATCCGGTTGCTCAATGGCAATCACCCACGCCTTATTCCCCGGTTTGTGCCCAGCAATACGCATCTCACCGCCAATCTCAACCATATAGTTGGCTATGCCTTGGCGCTCAAGTAAATCTGCCACCTTGTCGATACCAAAGCCTTTAGCTGTGGCTGAAAAGCTCAGCTCCAGACCATCTACCGACTTGGCCAAACCCTGCTCGTTTAGGGTCAGCTTATCAACGCCGATATTGGCTATCATGGCATCAAGCTCAGCCTGCGTAGGTCGCTGCGTTGGACGCTTATCCGGGCCAAAGCCCCAAAGGTCAATCAGCGGCCCCATGGTCACATCCAGGGTCTTGGTAGAGAAACCCAAACGGATAGACTCCGCCGTCACGGTGCGAAAGTCCGCGCTGATGGCCATCACCTCACCCGCGCTTAAGCGGTTAAACTGGTTTATTTCCGAGTCGTGAATATAGGTCGACATGGACTGGTTTACGGCTTTTAAGGCCTGCTCTATATCACCATGCAGGTTCAGGGTCGCCAAATGCTCGCCTGGGGCATAGAGCTTGATGTTATAAGTGGTGCCCATGGTTTTACCATGGAGCAGTAACTCTTGCTGCTCGGGCTCACCAGCTTTATCACAACCACTCAGTAAACTAAGGGCGAAAAACATCAAGGTCGCAATACGAAGAATAGGTTTCATCTGTAATACTCGCGTGAGAAAAAGAAAAGGCTTCCTAACCTTAGCTAGGAAGCCCTTATATATAATGTTAACGATTATACATCGCTAAATTAGCCGCCGAAGTCATCCAGTAGGATGTTCTCGTCTTCAACACCTAAATCTTTAAGCATGTTGATAACGGCCGCGTTCATCATAGGTGGTCCACACATGTAGAACTCACAATCTTCAGGCGCGTCGTGGTCCTTCAGATAGTTGTCATACAATACGTTGTGGATAAAGCCAGTGTAACCTTCCCAGTTGTCCTCTGGTTGAGGATCTGAAAGAGCTACGTGCCATACGAAGTTATCGTTTTCAGCAGCTAGGCCATCGAAATCTTCTACATAGAACATTTCGCGCTTAGAACGTGCACCGTACCAGAAGCTCATCTTACGCTTAGAGTTAAGACGCTTAAGCTGGTCGAAAATGTGCGAACGCATAGGTGCCATACCTGCACCACCACCTACGAATACCATTTCTGCATCTGTGTCTTTGGCGAAGAATTCACCGAACGGACCAGAAATAGTTACCTTGTCGCCTTCTTTCAGTGACCAGATGTACGAAGACATCTTACCGCAAGGCAGGCTTAGGTTGTTTGGCGGCGGAGTCGCAATACGTACGTTAAGCATGATGATGCCGAACTCTTCTGGGTAGTTAGCCATTGAGTACGCACGGATTGTTTCTTCGTCAACTTTTGACTCTAGTTTGAAGAAGCCAAAACGATCCCAGTCTGCACGATATTCTTCAGGAATATCGAAGTCAGCGTATTTAACATGGTGAGCAGGCGCTTCGATCTGAATGTAACCACCGGCACGGAAAGGTACAACCTCACCTTCAGGGATAGCTAGTTTCAGTTCTTTAATGAAGGTTGCCTTGTTATCGTTAGAGATAACAGAACATTCCCACTTCTTGATACCGAAGATAGACTCTTCAAGTTCAATTTCCATGTCGCCTTTAACGGCAACCTGACACGCTAGACGACAGCCATGACGGGCCTCACCTTTTGAGATGTGGTCAAGCTCGGTCGGTAGAATGTCACCACCACCCGATTTCACATCTACGCGACACTGGCCACATGAGCCACCGCCACCACAAGCAGACGATACGAAAATACCGGCATCCGCTAGTGCACCAAGTAGCTTGCTACCCGGTGAAGTTGTAATTGCCTTTTCAGGATCGCCATTGATCCCGATGGTTACGTCACCTGTGGGTACTAGCTTAGATTTAGCTGCGATAATAACTAAAACCAAGATAACCACGATAGCGACGAATACACCTACGCCTAAATATACCTCAAGCATGATTTCTCCTCGCTACCTTATAGTGAAATACCAGAGAATGACATGAAGCCAAGACCCATTAGACCTACAGTGATAAAGGTAATACCTAGACCACGTAGACCATCTGGAACGTCTGAATACTTCATCTTCTCACGGATACCAGCAAGCAATGTGATTGCTAGTGCCCAACCTACACCTGAACCTAGACCGAATACTACAGACTCACCAAAGTTGTAGTTACGCTCTACCATGAAGGATACCGCACCGAAAATCGCACAGTTAACCGTGATCAATGGTAGGAAGATGCCCAGCGCGTTGTATAACGGCGGGAAAAACTTGTCTAGTGCCATCTCTAGAATCTGTACTAGGGCAGCAATAACGCCGATAAAGGTTAGGAAGCGTAGGAAGCTAAGGTCAGCTTCAGGGAAACCTAACCACTCAAGTGCACCTGGTGCCAATACCGCGTGATAAACCACTTGGTTTACTGGTACTGAGATACCTAATACGAAGATTACCGCAATACCTAGGCCTAGAGAGGTTTTAACTTTCTTAGAAACCGCTAAGAAAGTACACATACCCAAGAAGAAGGCAAGCGCAAGGTTTTCAATGAAAACCGCTTTAACAAATAAGTTAAGATACTGTTCCACAACTCGCCCCTTATTTCGCTTCTACTTGGTCTTTCTTGTAAGTACGAAGTACCCAAATGAATAGACCGATGATGAAGAATGCACTTGGTGGAAGGATCAATAGACCCATAGGCTGATACCAGCCACCGTTTTGCACCAGTGGAATGATTTCCACATCGAATAGTGAACCTTTACCGAATAGCTCACGGATGAAACCAACAGTCAGAAGCACTACTGAGTAGCCTAGACCGTTACCAATACCGTCAAGGAATGACATCACTGGTGGTGACTTCATTGCGTATGCTTCAGCACGACCCATTACGATACAGTTAGTAATGATTAGACCAACGAATACAGAAAGCTCTTTTGCAGTAGCATAAGAGAATGCTTGTAGCACCTGATCAACTACGATTACCAACGAAGCGATGATTGTCATCTGTACGATGATACGAACGCTTGATGGGATCTGGTTACGGATCATCGAGATAAATAAGCTTGAGAACGCTGTTACTAGAGTCAATGCGATTGACATGATCAACGCATTTTTCAAGCTTGAAGTAACCGCCAGCGCAGAACAAATACCAAGTACTTGCAGGGCGATTGGGTTATTAGCGAAGACTGGTCCAAATAGAACCGACTTCATTTCTTTAGTATCAGCCATTATTTCAACGCTCCTTCACGTACTTTCGCAAGGAAAGGACCAAAGCCGTTATCACCTGTCCAGTAGTCAACCGTGTTATCAACACCGTTTGACGTTAACGTTGCACCAGATAGACCGTCAACTTGGTTGTCGTTCTTCGCGCCGTTTTTCACTAGATCTACAGGAAGCTCTTTACCTTGCCACTGAGCCGTCCAAGTTGGGTTTTGAATTTCGCCACCAAGACCTGGAGTTTCATTGTGCTTGTAGAAGATGATATTTTTAACAGTCTCACCGTCGTTTTCCAGCGCTAGGAAACCGTACATAACACCCCAAAGGCCGTAACCTTGAATAGGCAGGATGATTGATTTCACAGAACCGTCTTCAGCACGGCTGATGTATACAGGCGCCTCAGTTGTACGACGTTGGATACCCGCTTTATCTTGAGCTTTAGTCAGTTTGATGCTCATTGCCGCATCGAACTTACTTTTCTCAAAATCATACGCCTTGATCCAATCTACACGTGCTTGCTCTGAATCGAACTGCACTTGTTGGCCATTTTCAACATTAACAACCAGGGTTTCGATGTTTGCATCAAACGTAGATTGCACGTTTGTAACACCTTCAAAACCAGCTGCGGCTAGGATATTGCTTTGAATATCTTTAAGCTTGTTTTCTTGCTGTAGAGGACGTAATTGTACTGATGCAAACGATACGATAACCGCACACACCAAACACAATGCTACAACTACACCAAGTGTTTTGCCGATTGATTCGTTTTTACTAGCCACGTGCCAATCTCCTCTTGATGTTTGACTGCGCTACGAAGTGGTCGAATAGCGGCGCGAATAAGTTAGCAAACAGGATTGCTAGCATCATGCCTTCTGGGTACGCAGGGTTCACTACGCGGATCATTACCACCATGAAACCAATTAACGCACCGTATGCCCACTTACCTTTATCGGTGAATGACGCTGAAACTGGGTCGGTTGCCATAAAGAACATACCGAATGCGAAGCCACCAAGTACTAGGTGCCAGTGCCAAGGCATGTTGAAAGCAGGGTTAGTTTCAGAACCGATGAAGTTAAGTAGCATTGCAGTTACCACCATACCTAGGAAAGTACCTAGTACGATGCGCCACGAAGCAATACGCACATAAATAAGGAATAAACCACCGATAGCGATAGCCAGTGTCGAGGTCTCACCTACAGAACCTTGAATGAAGCCGTAGAAAGCGTTAAACCAAAGATCCATGTTGGCGTAATCCAGTGCACCCGTAGCCGCTTGGCCTAGGTAAGTTGCACCAGAGAAACCGTCAACCGCTGTCCATACCGTGTCACCTGAAATCTGCGCAGGGTATGCGAAGAATAGGAAAGCACGACCCGCTAGTGCCGGGTTTAGGAAGTTACGGCCAGTACCACCGAATACTTCTTTAGCAATAACAACACCGAAGGTAATACCTAGGGCTACTTGCCAAAGAGGAATAGTCGCCGGCAGGATTAGCGCGAAAAGAACAGAAGTTACGAAGAAGCCTTCGTTTACTTCGTGCTTACGAACCGATGCAAATAGCACTTCCCAGAAACCACCCACAGCAAACGTTACTGCGTAAATTGGTAGGAAGAAACAGGCACCGTAAAACATTTTCGCACCCCAACCCGAGTCAGCGGTTAGTTCACCACCGAATAGTTGGAATAAAGCTACTTGCCATGTATCGCCAAGGGCAAAGCCGTTCGCAATTGCGTCAGCCGCTTGGTGACCAATGTTGAACATGCCAAAGAACATGGCTGGGAACGTCGCCATCCACACTAAAATCATAATACGTTTTAGGTCGATGTTATCGCGAACGTGAGTACCGCCTTTGTTTACATAGCCTGGTGTGTAGAAAATAGTCGCAGCTGCTTCATACAGTGCATACCATTTTTCGTGTTTACCGCCAGGTTCAAAATGCGGTTCGATGTCTTCTAAAAATTTCTTCAAGCCCATCTTAACCTTCCTTCTCGATGGTTGTCAGGCAGTCACGAAGGATTGAACCGTACTCGTATTTACCAGGACAAACGAAGGTACACAATGCTAAATCTTCTTCGTCTAGCTCCAATGCGCCAAGGGTAATTGCGCTGTCTAAGTCACGTGCAATAAGGTCACGTAGCAGTAGCGTAGGCAAAATATCTAGCGGCATTACACGCTCATAGTTACCAATTGGAACCATGGCACGCTTAGAACCACCTGTAGAGGTAGTCATATTGAATAGACGACTTGGTGCAAGGTGACTAAGGAAGGTGCGCGTTACAGAGAACTTGTTGCTACCTGGTGCAATCCAACCAAATAGTTCCTTCTCACGACCTTCAAGCAGTACCGACACCTGCGTGTGGTAGCGGCCTAGGAAGGCGTGTGGACCAATGGCGTTAGTACCAGAAAGCACTGAACCAGAAATCACACGGTTATCACCGTCTTCTAGTTCACCCGCAACTAAATCGTCTAGTGCAGCACCCATGTGGGTCTTAACTAGGCGCGGGTTCTTAACGCGAGGACCGGCTAAAGAAATCACACGATCTGTGTAAATTTCGCCAGTTAGGAAAAGCTTACCGAAAGCAATCACGTCCTGGTAACCTAAGTGCCAAACCTGCTTAGAAGCAGATACTGGGTCCAGGTTATGGATATGAGTACCAACAAGACCGGCTGGGTGCTTACCACCGAACTCATGTACTTCAACAGAAGCAACAGATGAGCTAGGTACTTGCGCGCCTGCTTTCTTACATACGTACACTTTACCTTCGGTAAGGCGTGAAACCACGGCCAGACCGGCTTCGAAAGCGTCAGCATTTTCGGCAATCACAACCACAGGATCTGCAGCTAGCGGATTGGTGTCCATGGCAGTTACGAATACTGAGCTAGGCTTAGCATCGATAGCAGGAACTTTGCTGAAAGGACGAGTACGTAGTGCGGTCCATTGACCAGACTTAACAAGTTGATCGACAACTGTGTCGTGATCTAGGCTTGCTAGTTGGTTTTGGTCGAACTTGGCAAACGTTTCTTGCTCAGTGCCATTAACTTCAATAACAACTGATTGCAGTACACGTTTTGCACCACGGTTGATTTCTTTTACTACGCCGGCAGCCGGTGCAGTGTAGATTACGCCAGGATTCTTCTTGTCTTCAAAAAGAACTTGGCCTTTTTTGACTTGGTCATCCACACGAACTCGCATGGTTGGACGCATGCCGATGTATTCTTCACCTAGCACAGCTACTCGTTTAACGGGTTGACCGTCATGAATAACTTGCTGAGGTGCGCCCTCTATCGGTAGATCCAGACCTTTTTTTATGTTGATCATACGCACTTGCATTACATTAAAGGAAAGAAACTTAAAATCTCACCAACCGCGCCGCTTAGCATCGACCGACTGGTACCAAACCGCGTTGTTGTTGATGTATGGCCAACTCCCCTTATAGACGTTTTAAAAACATCAAAATGAGCAATTATCAACCTACATCAGTAATCCAAACGGTATAAAAGAGCACCTATGCCGATAGTGATTCAAGCAACGCAGCCAACTTGTCACACATCTGCCGAATTTTAACATCATTCACGGTGACTATGCGAGTTAAAAAGTAAAAATTATCCAAGGATCAGCGGCGTTCTTGAATGAATAAACTTCAATATAGACCAAAGTCTTAATTCCACGTGATCAATTGTGACTATTTACCCTGCATCCTTCTTGAGATACAAAAAAGCCAGTATTAAGACTGGCTTTTTTTAGTTTATGCAACCGCTATTAAAGCAGGTTGTTGATGGCCACATCCGGGTTCACATCCGCGTCATAGTCAACGCCGGCTAAATCAAAGCCGAATAGGTGTAAGAACTCTTTGTGGTAACCCTCATAGTCGGTTAGCTCGTCTATGGTATCGGTATCAACCGTATCCCAAATCGTCTGAATGCGTTGCTGCACATCGTCTTCAAGCTCTTTGTAGTTCTGGAACAGGTGACCGCCATCATCAAAGCGTGGCGTTTCACCGTACAGGTTCTCTTTGAATAGCGCGGTAATTTGCTCAATCGTGCCTTCATAAGTGCCATCTTCTTTCATCACTTTAAATAGTGCTGAGATGTAAAGCGGCATAATTGGAATGGCCGAGCTTGCCTGCGTTACTACTGCATTCAGTGAGCTTACATAGGCTTCGCCAGATAGGTCAGCAGTCGATGCTTTGATCTCTTCTACGGCGCGGTCCAGGTCTTCTTTGGCTTTACCAATGGTCGCATGACCATAGATAGGCCAGGTCAGCTCTTTACCAATGTAGGTGTAAGCAGTGGTTTTGAAGTTGTCGGCCAAAACACCGGCTTCGTTAAGGGCATCGATCCACAGCTGCCAATCTTCACCACCCATCACTTTAACCGTGTTGGCGATTTCTTCTTCGCTGGCTGCTTCTACGCTTACTTCATCGATAATACGCTTTGAGGTATTCAGGTTCTTAGTGGTTATGCTTTCACCGATAGGCTTAAGCGTTGACGAGTAAGTTTCACCTGTTTTCGGATCAGTACGACGTGGTGACGCCAAAGAGTAGATAACCAGGTCAACTTTACCCAGCTCATTCTTAATGGTGTCTATGGCTTGCGCTTTGATCTCATCAGAGAAGGCATCGCCATTGATATTCTTAGCCCAGATACCGGCTTCGTCGGCTGCCTGTTGGAAAGCTGCAGTGTTGTACCAGCCTGCTGAGGCGGTTTTCTTCTCTGTGCCTTCTTTTTCAAAGAACACGCCCAGCGTTTTAGCGCCATAGCCAAATGCCGATACGATACGAGATGCTAGGCCGTAACCTGTTGATGAACCAATGACCAAAACGTTTTTTGGACCCTGGCCCAAGTCACCTTGGCTTTTTACATATTCTATTTGTTGTTGTACATGTGCCGCACAGCCTGCTGGGTGTGCGTTAGTGCAAATAAATCCACGGATTTTAGGCTTAATGACCATGATAAAATTCCATATCTTGCCGAAAAATTAGCGCTAGTGTAACGACTATTCCCCACTACACAGGTCTGATGACTCACGCCGGGTGTTTAATTATCAAATTTAGAGCCACCTAAACAGCTCGGCGATTCAGGGGCTAGCCCTTGCTTTTCGCTGAACTCTTCAGGGGTATAGGCATGAATAGCCAACGCATGAATATGCTCGCGCAGCTCCTCGGCCAAAATTTCGTTAATGGCGCGATGGCGTTGCAGCAATCGCTGACCGCTAAACTGCTCACTGACCACCACCACCTTAAAGTGGGAATCGCTGCCACGGGCATGCATATGGCTTTCATTTTCAACCCGCAAATGTTTACAGGGAATAGCGGCGCTGAGTTTTTCCTCAATACGCGTTTGCATAGACATAATTTATAGTGCCTGCCAAATACTTAGGTGAGGCTACTATAGCAAAGACGAATCAATGTGGCGAAAGGTTAAATTGATGCGCCCCTGCGTCACCTTGCGTTGCTTGGGCAGACTATGGGCATAACAGCGCTGGCTTTGCCCTTTCATGATAAGCAGGCTGCCATTGGTCAAAGCCAAGTCGGTTACCTCGCCGCTTTCCTTATGACGTAGCTTAAATTTGCGCAGCGCTCCTAAAGATATTGAGGCGATTACAGGCTCAAGGCCCAACTCGGGCTCATCGTCACTGTGCCAGCCCATGCAATCCAGGCCATGACGATAGTAATTAACCAAGACCGCATTAAAGTGACAGCCAAGGGCAAGGTTAAGGCGCTGGCGCATGGCGTCGAGCTCAGGTACCCAAGGCGCGGGCTCAAAACGCTGCTGGGAATATTCATAAGCACTGTCGGCATCACCCATATAAAGCTGCAAGCGCGGGATAGCGTGCCACTTACCATAGACTAAAATACTGGGTTGCTGCCAGGGCAAGGTATCACGTAAATGACAAAACAAGCGCTGTGCCTTAACCCCTCCAAGGGCACGGGGTTGATAGCTAAACATGCTCGCCGGTAAGTTCGCTGGCAATTGGTCGTTGTTTTGGGGGTGGGCGTTGGCACGCATCGTGATAAACTAGCGCCATTGTCAGTTAAACCTAAGTGCTCATGATAACATCAGCTCAACTAGGTGGTAATACCTACCACTTACATCGCTTGCCTTTACAACAGAAAAACCGCAGCCTGCAGGCCTGGGATGCGGCGGATGAATACCTTGTCGACTATATTAACGAGCATCATGCTGATGCCAAGCGCTTGCTGATCCTCAATGATGACTTCGGCGCCCTGGCCTGCGCCTTTAACCAGTTAACTTCAGATTCAGTTAGCGACTCGTACATTGCTATACAAGCATGGCAGCATAATCTCAAAGAAAATAACTTGAATACCGAGCAACTTACGCCGCTGACCAGCCTTGAGCCGCTTGCCGATGATTACGACCTGGTGATTGGCAAAATACCGAAAAACAGCGGCTATCTGCAGCACCAATTGACGCAATTATCTCAAACCCTAAAGCCGGGGACGCCCCTGGTTCTGGCAGGCAAAACTAAGGCCATTCATAACTCAACCATTAATCTGGTGGAGCGTTATATCGGTCCGGCCAATACCACCTTGGCGCAAAAGAAAGCACGCCTTATCACCGCCACCATGCACAATAAAGCGCAGCAAAGCCCCTTCCCCAAAAGTTGGCAGCTTGAAGGCAGTGCTTTTACCTTGATCAATCATGCCAATGTGTTTTCCCGCGACTCTTTGGATATAGGCGCACGCTTTTTCAGTAATTACCTGCCGCAGTCGAAAAAGCCCATTCGCATTATCGACCTTGGCTGTGGTAATGGTGTGATTGGTCTGCAAACCTTAGTTAAATGCCCCGAGGCAGAAATAACCTTTGTCGATGAGTCGGCTATGGCGGTGGCCTCGGCGCGCCAAACCATTCTAGAGAACCTGCCCGATGAGCTGCACCGTTGTGAATTTATCCATAACGATTGCCTAAGCGGTTTTAATCCCCAAAGCTATGATTTGGTGTTATGTAACCCACCGTTTCATCAACAAAATGCGGTAACCGACCATATCGCCTGGCAGATGTTTAATGATGCCAAAAAGGTATTGCGTCCCGGCGGTGAGCTTCGTATCGTAGGCAACCGACACCTTGATTACCATGAAAAACTAAAGCGCTTATTCGGCGACTCCAAGCTCCTTGGCTCAAACAAGAAGTTTGTCGTGCTGAGCGCGAAAAAATAATAGGATAATTATGTTTAACCGTTTTTCACTGCTAGCTATTATCGCTTTGAGCACGGCACTTACAGGATGTAGCAACCGCTCGGCACAAGCCATCTTAGACCCTTTCTACCAAAGCGGTCAGTTTACTAGCTATAACCAAAGCTTGTCACTGCAGGTGATTGACCAAAGAGCTAAGGCTCCAACCATTTCCATTGCCCAGGGCGAAAATCGTTATTTAATGTCCACCCCGGATTTAAATAACAAGATGCAAAAGGTTTTTACCCAGGCACTACAGGCTAACGGCGCCCAAATCAGTACCATGGCGGGCACCCGTATGCAGGTGGCCATTCACACCTTAAACGCCACCGTGATGCAAAATACCGTGGATCACTACAGCGAGGCGCAAATCGCCCTGCAGGTGTTTGTCGAGCGCAATGGTAGTCAGTTCAATAAAATGTATAATGGGCAAAGCCAGTTTCGCGGTCCCTTTGGCTATGATCAGGCCAAGGTTGAGGCGCAACTAAATAAACTTATCGAACAGCTTGTGGCACGCATTATGAGCGACCCTGAGCTTAACAATTACATGCAAAAGGGAGCGATATGAACACTCGCCTCATCAGTGCCTTTTTTACCTTCTGTGTCTTGCTAGCGCCCTTGGCGCACGCGGCGGTACAGGGTGAATTTGTGCAAAAGAGCAATTTATTTCCCCGCGTTGAGTTCACGACCAGCCTTGGTAAAATCACCGTTGAACTAGACCGTTCGCGCGCGCCACTGACGGTGAATAACTTTCTTACCTATGTGCAAGATGGCAGCTATAAGGGCTCGGTGTTTCACCGTGTTGAGCGCGATGAAGAAAACGAGCGCGACTTTGTGATCCAAGGTGGCGGCTACGACAAAGATTATGACGGCCTGCATGAGAACGACCCTATTTTTAATGAAAGCGGCAGCGGTCTGAAAAATGATATGTACACCATCTCCATGGCCTATCAAGACAGAAAGCCGCACTCGGCCACGCGTCAATTTTTCTTCAACATGGATAACAACGACCACCTTAACCCAGGCAGTGACTGGGGCTTTTCGGTGTTTGGCTCCGTAGTGGAAGGCTTTGAAACCTTAGATAAAATCATGCGCGTTGAAACCGACTTTCAGGAGAAAATCGGTTACTCCTATGTCCCCAAACAAGCGGTGATTATTTATGACATCAAGGTGCTAGAGGCACAGCCGTACTAAATCTATCAGGGCGAACTTAATCGCCCTTTTTATTCTCGATAATAAATAATAAGAACAAGCATGAGCCACATCGCCCTCTTTTTCCGGGACTTCACCCAGCACTTTCGCGACCGCCGCCTGGTTACCGTGTTTATCTTTGGTATCAGCAGTGGCTTTCCCTGGGTGCTAACTGGTTCGGTAATGAGCGCCTGGCTTTCAGACGAAGGCCTCACTCGCTCCACAATCGGCCTGTTCGGCATGGTCGCTGGCGCCTACTCAGTTAACTTTTTATGGTCGCCCCTGGTGGACCGGGTGCGCATTCCACTGCTCACAGATTGGCTGGGCCAACGCCGCAGCTGGATCTTATGTTGCCTCTGCATTGTCTTTGTCGCCACCTTGAGCATGGCCTTTGTTGATATCAGTTCACAGCTTTTTGTTGTTGCCCTGTTGGCGCTGATTATTTCCATCACCTCGGCCACCCAGGATATTGCCATTGATGCCTATCGTATTGATATTTTGGCCGAAAATGAAAGCGATAAAATATCAGCGGCGGCGGCCATGGCAACCAGCGGATGGTGGACCGGCTATGCCCTGCTCGGCGCCATGCCCTTTTATGCGGCGGATATTCCCGGCATTGATTGGCCAGATGTGTATCTGGCTTTGGCGGTTATTGTGGCGCTTTTGATCGCTTATGTGTTTTTTGCCCAGGAGCCCGAGTCAAATCGCGAACATGTGCATGCCCAATTGGAGCAACAATATCAACAGCAACTTTGTAAACATGCCTCCATTTTACCGCGCTGGGTGAATATAGTGATTGCCTGGCTTGGGGTCACCATTGTCGAGCCGTTGCGCAGCTTCTTTGCCCGTAACGGGGTTAAAACCGCCCTGGCCCTGCTGGCCTTTATCTTCCTCTTTAAGATTGGCGAGGCCTTTTTGGCGCGGATGTCCATCGTCTTTTATAAGGAAGTGGGTTTTAGCAACTCGGATATTGCCACCTTTTCCAAACTCGGCACCGCGGTACTGACCATTATTTTTGCCTTTTTAGGCAGCCTGTTTAACAGTCGCTTTGGCATAGTAAAGGGCTTGTTTATCAGTGGCGTAGCCATGGCGGCATCGAACCTTATGTTCTCCTGGATTGCCGTCGCCGGGCCCAAGCTCTCGCTCTATGCACTGGCCATATTACTTGATGGCTTTACTCAGGCCTGGTCTTTGGTGGCCATGGTGGCCTTTATTTCCATGCTCTGCGATCGCGCCTTTAGTGCCACTCACTATGCCTTACTCGCCTCTTTAGGCAATCTTGGCCGTACCCTACTTTCTGGGTACAGTGGGGTGATAGTCGATGATTGGTTGCACGGCGATTGGTCGATGTTTTTTATTCTTACGGCGCTGATGGTGATACCATCTTTGGTGTTTTTGTTCTTGATACGTAAACGCTTGTATCAGTTAGAGCAGCAGTTTCATGAAAATGTTAAGAAGGCTAAGGGGTAGGAATAATACCAATGCTGTTAAGTATGTGAGCAGAAAGTGCGCTGGATAGATGATATAAACTATGAGCCCTTCCTGGGCTCCAGACATAGGCTTTTAATGCTTATTTGAGTAACGCTAACCCTTCATAAGGATCCACATCCAGTGCTTCGCAATAGCGCAAAAATTCAATCACGTCCAAACGACGCTCCTGATTTTCAATTTTACCTATAAATGAATGCGGCGTACCCAGAACTTGTGCCAAGCTGCGCATGGTATGGCCTTTCTCGTGGCGTTTATCTTTAAGCCACTTGGTTAGTCTTCCATTTTCTTCGGAAGCAACGGTTTTACCCATCATAATTACATCTCCTACTAGATGAATTAAAGTTTCTATAATTATTAGCGAATGAAATTTGCCCGTCTCATTCAGCCTGTATTAAAGCACATGTCCCATTTTAGGTATAGCGTATGTACAAAAGTTTACCTAATTTCGGCGCGAATTGGTTTGCATACCTTGTAGCAATAAAATACTGCAGATAAATTAGATAGATAGCTCTAATTTTCCAGGTCTTAGCTAAGTCTTTAATTTTTCTTTAGAGGGTAGGAATTTTGCGCTAAGATTGAGTTAAATCGCCACTTTTGGGGAAAAGATGTTTCGTTTGCTGTTTTTGTTACCCGTGATTCTTTGCGCGGCTTGGTGGCTGTTTCTCAATGCCAACAATATTCCCCTAAAGCAGGGCCGTAAGGGTTTCTTTTATATAATTATATTCTCATTGTTCGTGTTAGGGTTCTTTACCTTTATGGTGTATATAACGAACAGTGATTTATAGACATCAAATACAAAAAATGCCGCTAATGCGGCATTTTTATCTTTATCGTTTGGTTATACGCTAAAGCTGGCACCACAGCCACAGGTGGTAGTGGCATTCGGGTTGTTTACGAAAAAGCGCGAGCCTTCCAAACCTTCGGTATAATCTACTTCACCATCGACCAGGTATTGCAAGCTCATGGGGTCAACCACTAAGGTCACACCATTTTTCACGATTTGCATATCGCCCGGGTTGGCTTCTTCGGCAAAGGTAAAACCATATTGGAAACCAGAACATCCGCCGCCGGTGACATAAACACGCAGCATTAGCGAAGGGTTTTCTTCCTCTTCGATCAACTGCTTAACGCGCTCTGCGGCGGCATCACTGAATTTAATTGGAACTTGCTCGGACATACCGTCTCTCTCACTACCTATTTGTGCAAATTATCTAATACCCGACTAAGTTAATCAAGTATTGGCTGCACCACCTTGGTTTTTAGCCCCAAAGGCTAAAATACAAAGTCGCAAACCCTGATACTAAACAAGGATTTATTAGATAACGTTTGATAAACTAGTGTTAATAACACTAGCCCCATCACAGCCCAGAGGAATTGGTATGCATCTAGAGGCGCTAAGACGTCGCCTTGCCCGGCCAAAAACATCGGCACAACTGTGCTTATTAGGTATTGCCGCCGGCCTTATCGCTGCGGGGCTGATCATCATGTTTCGCCTGACGATTATCATAGCGCAGAACCTGTTCCTCGATAATTTCGACGACTTTACCACCCTCAGTGAAGTGCAACGCTTTTTACTCCCGGTGGGCGCTGCCTGCGTCATTGCCTTTTTTGCCTATCTGACCGGCTTTAAGCATTATCGTCTGGGGATCCCTTTTGTTATTCACCGTATGAAGATGCACTATGGGCAAATGCCGTTTTACAACACGGTGAACCAATTCTTTGGTGGCGCCCTAGCGCTGATCAGCGGTTTTTCCGTGGGTCGCGAGGGCCCCTCTGTGCATATGGGCGCAACCGGTGCCAGTATTCTCGCCAATCAATTACACTTGCCTTATAACGCCATGCGTACCCTCAGCGGTTGCGGCGTGGCCGCGGGTATTGCCGCGTCTTTCAATACGCCGCTGGCGGCGGTGATCTTCGTCATGGAAGTGGTTATTCGAGAATATAAGGTGCATATCTTCGTGCCCATTATGTTGGCGGCTGTGACCGGCGCCCTGGCCACTCAGTTTGTTTTTGGTGCCGACTCAGAGTTGGCTTTGATAAGCGTAACCCCCTTAAGTTTTTGGCATTACCCTTATCTGGTGATCTGCGGCATGACCTTAGGCGCCGTGGCCTATGCCTTTAATAAAAATCTGATGCTGATTATCCGCACCTTTAAACCTCTTTCCATGTTGCCGCGGTTGTTAATCGCCGGGGTGATTGCCGGTGGCATCGGCTATTTGGTGCCCCAGGCCATGGGCTCGGGCATGAGTGCCATTACCATAGCCATGACCTCCCCGGATAATGTGCAGCTGCTGCTAACCATATTAATCGCCAAGCTGCTGGCCACCCTATTCGCTATCGGCTTGGGGATCCCTGGCGGAATTATCGGCCCGGTTATCGGTTTGGGCGTAGTGATGGGCACACTTATGTCCTTCTTTGCCCATATGGTGGCGCCGGGTACAGATGTGGTCGGTACTTATGGCGTATTGGGCATGGCCGGCTTACTGGCCGCCACCTTGCACGCTCCTTTGGCGGCGTTAACGGCGGTAATGGAGCTGACCTCCAGCCCGCAAATTATCGTGCCCGCCATGCTGGTAATAGTGACCGCCTATGTCACCGCCTTGCAGGTCTTTGGCAATCGCTCTATTTTCTTGCAACAGCTGGATTTTCAAGAGCTCACCTATCAGGTTTCTCCCGCCAAAGAAGCACTGCAAAAGGTGGGTATAATGGCGGAAATGAATGAGAACTTTAAGCTGCTGTACTCCGCCGATAAAGAGCAGATCAAGGAGTCTCTGGCGCACCTTGATGGGCAAACGCCACTTATCGTCTATGACGAAGATAACGGCTATCGCCTTGCCGAATACGATTTAAACCTGATGTCTGAAGAAAACATCAATATTCTCTATGTTGAACTCGATGGTGTAAGCTCTCAGGCCACCTTGGCCGATGCCTTTGATATTCTTAAAGATAAGCGCAGTGGTGCTGTCTATGTGTATGATATGCACGATGAAAAAGAAATCGTCGGTATTTTACGCTGGGATCAAATTCGCCATATCCTCACCATTCGTAACGCCCTATTGTAAAAAGGAAGTCCCATGACCTTAGTGTTAGTTTACAAAGCCCTACACCTGTTTTTTATGGTTGCCTGGTTTGCCGGTATTTTTTATCTACCTCGACTGTTTGTGTACCATGCTCTGAACGAAGAAAAGTCCTGCAGCGCCATGTTAAAAGTGATGGAGCGCCGTCTGCTGTTTTTCGTCACCCCTTTTGCTATTTTAACCGCCGTTTTTGGGGGGCTACTCATAGCGGAATATGGCCGCGAATGGTTCCGCGCCAGCATGTGGCTGCACTATAAACTGGCGCTGGTCTTGGTGCTCTATGCCTACCACGGCTACTGCTTTAAATTACTGGCCGATTTCAAGCATGATCGCAACACCCGCAGTGATCGTTTTTACCGCATTTTTAATGAATTCCCGGTGCTTATCCTCGCGGCCATTATCTTTTTAGCAGTATTGAAACCAGTACTCTAAAAATACCGAAAAATTTGCTATAGTGCGCAGCCAAACGCGGTGGCGTTTAAATGCCAGGGGCGCACTTGTAAATTCGCCCCTTGGTAGAACACCGAATTATTTACTTTAACGTTTGGGACGACCTCCATGCTACGCTTTCAAGGTGAACACATTCTCTCTGTAAATCAACTCGATAGAGACAGTATCGAGCATATATTTGCAGTCGCAAAACGGATGGAACCTTATGCCAAAAAACAAAAACGCACGAAGGTGCTAGAAGGCGCCATTCTTGCCAACCTGTTTTTTGAACCCAGTACCCGTACTCGCGTGAGCTTCGGCACCGCCTTCAATCTGCTTGGCGGTTTAGTACGCGAAACAACCGGCATGCAGAGCTCCGCACTGGCCAAGGGCGAGTCCTTGTATGATACTGCCCGGGTAATTTCCGCCTATGCGGATGCGGTTGCCATGCGTCACCCAGATGCCGGCTCGGTCGCCGAGTTTGCCACCGGCTGTAGCGTCCCCGTTCTTAACGGTGGCGACGGCCCAAATGAGCACCCGACTCAGGCCCTGCTTGACCTGCTAACCATAGACCGCGAGCTGAACCGTTTTGGCCAAAAGGTCGATGGTATGCACATCGCCCTGGTGGGTGATTTAAAATACGGTCGCACCGTACACTCATTATCCAAGCTGCTGTGCCACTACAAAGATGTTCGCTTTACCATGGTGGCGCCGGATGGCCTGCAAATGCCACAAAGCATTCTTGATACCGTGACCAATGCCGGTCACCAAATCGAACTGGTGGATAAAATGGAAGGCAATCTGGCCGCCGATATCGTCTACCAGACTCGTATTCAGGAAGAGCGTTTCCCAAGCCAAGAAGAAGCCAATAAATACCGCGGTGGTTTCCGCATCAGCCAGGCGATCTATAACGCCCACTGTAAGCCAAGTTCGGTATTAATGCACCCATTGCCGCGCGATAGCCGCAGCGATGCCAACGAGCTGGATAACGACCTAAATAGCAACGACAACCTGGCCATCTTCCGCCAGGTACAAAATGGCGTGCTGATCCGCATGGCCTTGTTTGCGCTAACTCTGGGCGTTGACAACCTGGTCGAGAAACACGAGACCAGTGTGCCCTGGTTCAGCCGTAAACGTGAAGATTAATTTGCCAACCTAATAGGAAGCAACATGAGCAAAAGCCAAGATTTATTTACCCGCGCCCAAGCCTCGATCCCAGGCGGCGTTAATTCTCCAGTACGAGCTTTCAACGGCGTTGGCGGTACTCCATTATTTATCACCCACGCCGAGGGTGCCTATACCTTTGATGCCGACGGTAACAAATACATAGACTATGTAGGTTCTTGGGGACCTATGATTTTGGGCCATAACCACCCACAAATTAAACAGGCCGTACATGAAGCGGTTGAGCGCGGCCTAAGCTACGGCGCGCCTACCGAAGCTGAAATCGAGATGGCCGAGAAGGTCAAAGAGCTAGTGCCTTCTATCGACTCAGTACGCATGGTGAACTCGGGCACCGAAGCCACCATGAGCGCCATTCGTCTGGCTCGTGGTTACACGGGTCGCGATAAGATTTTAAAATTTGAAGGCTGTTACCACGGTCATGCCGACTCATTGTTGGTAAAAGCCGGCTCTGGCGCCCTGACTTTGGGCGTGCCTAACTCACCGGGTATTCCTGAAGACTTCGCCAAGCACACACTGACCGTGTCTTTCAACAACCTGGAAGAAGTGAAAGCGATTTTTGCCAAGTACCCAGAAGAGATCGCCTGTATCATCATAGAGCCGGTTGCCGGTAACATGAACTGTATTCCACCGGTTGAAGGCTTCTTAGAAGGCCTGCGTGCAATCTGTGATGAATATAAGAGCGTGCTGATCTTTGATGAGGTAATGACAGGTTTCCGCGTCGCCCTAGGTGGCGCCCAGGCTTATTACAATATCACTCCGGATCTAACCTGTTTAGGTAAGGTGATCGGCGGCGGTATGCCTGTAGGTGCCTTCGGTGGTAAGAAAGAAATCATGGATTACATTGCCCCGGTCGGCCCTGTGTATCAAGCCGGTACCCTCTCTGGCAACCCAATCGCCATGGCCGCAGGTCTAAAAGCCCTTGAGCTGCTGAGCGAGCCAGGTTTGCATGAAGAGCTGGAAGCGAAAAGCAAGGCCATCTGTGAAGGTTTCCAAGCCGCTGCAGACAAGGCCGGTATCCCACTTACTACCAACTATGCCGGTGGTATGTATGGCTTCTTCTTTACTGATGCCGATAAGGTAACCAGTTACCAGCAAGCCACCGAGTGCGACTTAGAGCGCTTTAAGCGTTTCTTCCACCTGATGCTTGAAGAAGGAGTATACCTTGCTCCTTCTGCATTTGAGGCGGGCTTTGTGTGCCAGGCACACGATGACGAAGCCATCGCCCAAACCATAGCGGCGGCCGAGCGCGCCTTCGCTAAGCTTTAAGCACGCTTAAAGCAAACAACAATAAAAAAAACCGCCAAGTGGCGGTTTTTTTATATCTAAAATGCTCTGCTATTCTAAAGCGCGCCGCTAGGGACGCACACAGCTGGGTCTGGGGTTAAATTCGCTGGCCCGAATCGGCAGCTGAATCACCTTGCCGCAACCAGGTGGCGCCTGCATACCGGTTTGCTCATTGATAAAGGCCCAACGAATACCTTCTGGACGCTCATCGGCTATTGACTGCGGATTAAGCTGACGCAGATAACGAATATACATCTCCAATGCCCCCACAGCACCGGTCAGGCCCGTGCTTTGGTTATCATCGCGTCCCAACCAGGCCACTGTCACTGTATTTTGATCAAAACCGCCATACCAACTATCGCGCAGATTGTTACTGGTGCCGGTTTTACCCGCCAACTGTATGGTAGGGAAATGCTTATTTAAGCGCTTGCCCGTGCCGTCTTTGGTCACCCGTTTCATACCATATTTGGTCATATACATGGCATCTTTGGGGAAGCGCTGCTGCCACTGAGGCTTATGCTGATACAGCAGCTTACCACTGTTGTCGGTTAGCGCAGAAATACTGGTTAAACGGGTATAGGCACCGTCGTTGGCCAAAGTAGTATAGAGCTGCGCCACCTCGTAGCTGGACAGCTCCAAAGCCCCCAGCAACAAGGAAGGAAACTGGTTAATATGACTTTCCACACCCAGGCCTTTCAAGGTGTTGGCCACCTTATCGACGCCAATATCAAGACCCAGATTCACCGCCGGAATATTAATACTGTTGCTAAAGGCCTTATACAAGGGTAAGGCACCGCGGAATTTATGGTCGAAGTTATCCGGACGCCAAACCTTACCGCGCTCGTCGGTGACTTCCAACGGCTCATCATGCAACAAGGTACCGAGATTATAACTAGGCACTTGCAAGGCGCTCAGATACACGGCCGGCTTCACCAAGGAGCCAATATTACGCTTGGTATCCAGCACCCGGTTAAAACCGGAATAGCGCATATCACGACCGGCCACCAGGGCCGAGACCCCACCCACCTGACGATTAACCGAAAGCATGGCTGCTTCAAGTTGCTCGGTTTTCGGGCGCTTCTCTAAATAAGGCAAAGACTGGGCGATGGCATCTTCCATGGCTTCCTGCTTTTGCAGTTCCAGGTAAGTAAAGACCCGCACACCGGCATCCAGAGTTTCCTTATCATTAAGCAATTCCTTCAACTGGCGATTAACCAGCTCCAAATAACCCGGGTAAGTTTTGTCTATATCCCGGCGCATGGGCGCCACATCCAAGGGACGATTAAGGGCATTGCGGTATTCTGTGGTGCTGATCAGGCCATCTTCCGCCATCAGCCTGAGCACCAAGTCGCGACGTTCCATGGTGCGCTCTTCATAGCGGCGCGGGTTGTAATAAGATGGCCCCTTAACCAAGGCCACCAGCAAGGCTATCTGGTCAAATTCCAGCTCGTCGATGGGCTTAGAGAAATAAAACTCCGCCGCCAGACCCATGCCATGCACACCCTTAGTGTATGACTGGCCCAGGTACACTTCGTTTAAGTAGGCTTCAAGGATCTCGTCCTTGGTATAGCGGTAATCAAGAATAAGGGCTATCAAGGCCTCGTTGATTTTGCGCACTAGTGAGCGCTCACGAGTCAGGTAGAAGTTCTTTGCCAACTGCTGGGTCAGGGTGCTGCCGCCTTGCACCGTACGGCCGGCGCGAATATTGACGTAAAGAGCCCGCATAATGGACCACAAGGACACCCCATGGTGCTTATAGAAGTCACGGTCTTCCACCACCAGCAAGGTGTCTTTTAGCAAGTCTGGGAATTTATCAAGTGGCACAAATTCACGGTCCTGAGTTTCGTCATTACCAATACGGGCAATTTGCACCGGCTCCAAACGAGCACTTTCAAGACGTTGACCTATATTGTTTTTGACGCTGGCGACCTTGTTGCCGCTAAAGCGCAGCTCAATAATATGCGCATCTTCATTGGCATCGGCAAACTCGAAGGCTCGACGATAAATGCGCAAGCGGGTTTTGCTTTGCTCATATTGGCCGGTGTGATTGAGCTTGGTTACCTGGGTATAGTTAAGGCGCGTAAGCTCCCACTCCACCTCCTCCATAGACAAGTATTGCCCCGGGTAAAAGGTCATGGCGCGGGCATATACCTGAGCCGGCAACTGCCATTTATTGCCCTCAAACTGTCGCGTCACCTTGGCATCAAGGTAGATCATATACAGGGCCACGCTGATCACTGTGACCAAGGCGACTCTCCAGGCTATGGAAAATAATCTCTTACCCAGGCGCCTCATTTTTGACCCAGGTGCGGCCTTAGATTTTCTCTTAGGTTGTTTCTTTGTCGGTGTTTTTTTTGTCGCCATAGGATTGAAAATGCGTGGCTTGAATGAAAAATTGGTGGAAGCTTAACATACTCATAAGCAAAATTAATTGCCAACGAGTATGCCAAGACAAGGTGCGGGTTAAGGCTAGCCGAGACTAGCTTAACTGGTACTGACTTTTATTAACTTATCCAAGCGCGGGGTTGCGCCTGACTAGCTTAGCGAGTTGATACCCATAGAGCGTGTATAACTGCAGGTAAAAAGAATAGGAAGCACAGAATAATATTGATAATTAAGTGCTTACCTACACCGGCCTTAAGAAATACAGCAACCGGCGGCAAAAAGATTGAAAGTATGATCAGCAGTAATTTATTGTCCATGTTTGGAACCTTTTAAAGGAACTTAAAATAAAATTATAGTCATAAAAAACGGCGAGACAAACTCGCCGCGTTAGCCAATATCCTATATTTAACTTGAACGTACCGATACAAACTCGGGATAGGCATCAATACCGCAATCATGTTGATCCATGCCATTGAGCTCTTCTTCCTCCCTGACACGGATCCCCACCGTGCTTTTTAACATTGCCCACACCAAAGAGGATGCAACAAAGATAAAGCCGAAGATACAGAAGATACCGATAAACTGGGTTGTATAGCTGGCCTCACTGTTAGACAGGGGCACCAGCATCAGACCAAGCGCTCCGCACACGCCGTGCACCGAAATAGCCCCCACAGGGTCGTCGATATGCATCTTATCCAAGACCACAATACTGAAGACCACCACCATGCCACCTATGGCACCAAGCAAGAGCGCCAACAAGGGTGATGGCGAGGCCGGATCTGCGGTGATCACCACTAACCCCGCCAGCGCACCATTGAGCACCATGGTCAAATCCGCCTTGCCCCAGTAGGTTTTACATACCAGTAAGGAAGCAATGGCACCGGCCGCCGCTGCAGCATTAGTGTTAAGCATGATTTTGCCCACCGCGGTGGCATTTTCTGCATCACTAATAAGCAGTTGTGAGCCACCGTTAAAGCCAAACCAGCCCATCCACAGGATAAAAGTACCTAAAGTAGCAAGGGGTAAGTTTGAACCGGGAATGGGATAGATTTCACCATGCTTGCCGTATTTACCGCGACGCGCACCCAGCATTAACACCCCGGCCAAGGCTGCAGCGGCACCGGCGCCATGCACTATACCCGAACCGGCAAAGTCGACAAAACCCATTGCCGACAGAAAACCTCCGCCCCAGGTCCAGTAACCCTCAATGGGATAGAGCAGGCCAGTCATAACCACGCAAAAGATCAAAAAAGCCCAGAGTTTCATGCGCTCGGCTACGGCGCCGGAGACAATGGACATGGCTGTGGCCACAAACACCACCTGGAAGAAGAAATCAGACTCCAACGCATGGTCTGCGTCACTGGCCTGAGTGCCAATCAAGGAGCCAAAGCTGGGCACAAAACCGCCCTCGCTGTTGCCTACATACATGATGTTGTAGCCAACCAGCAAAAACATGGTGCAGGCAATGGCATAAAGGGCGACGTTCTTAGTCAGGATCTCTGTGGTGTTTTTCGAGCGCACCAGTCCGGCTTCCAGCATGGCAAAACCCGCCGCCATCCACATAACCAGCACGCCGGAGATCAAAAAGTAAAAGGTGTTCAATGAGAATTGTAATTCAACTATGGTGTTTTCCATGACTGCGCCCCCTAAATCGCTTCTTCATCAAGCTCACCCGTTCGGATGCGCACGATTTGCTCAAGATCGAAAACAAATATCTTGCCGTCGCCTATTTTGCCGCTGTTGGCAACCCGGGTGATCAGCTCTACTACTCGCTCCACATTGTCGCTACGCGTAGCAATCTCGATTTTAATTTTGGGAATAAAGTCCACCCTATACTCGGCACCGCGGTAGAGCTCGGTATGTCCGCGCTGGCGGCCAAAACCCTTCACATCCACTACCGTCATTCCCTCTATTCCCAGCTCCGCTAACGCTTCTCGCACTTCATCGAGCTTAAATGGCTTGATGATGGCAATGATCATTTTCATATGGCCCCCTCGTAGGCAATTCGGTTTATTATTCTTCCTCCATATAAAATCAACCTTTGTGCCAAAACTGTTTTTCCTTAGTTAACAATAGGATATATTTTTGAGCGCATAAAAAACGCACCAACTTGGTGCGCTAAAAGAGGGTTTTAACCAAAGCAGTGCAGACCTGTTAATACAGCGCTGCATCAACTTAAGTCTGGGCTTGTTTAGCACGCTAATTTAAGGCGGGAATTGAATTACATTGCAAGGACAATGGACTCTTTGACTTTGTTATTCACCACAGCTAGGCTGCCACTTTCCCCTGCATTTAGAGACCCAAGTTATGGCAAAAATCATAGTATCCGGTGCCACCGGACTGCTCGGCCGCGCCC
Organism: Pseudoalteromonas qingdaonensis; assembly: GCF_038739665.1. Classification (NCBI taxonomy): domain Bacteria; kingdom Pseudomonadati; phylum Pseudomonadota; class Gammaproteobacteria; order Alteromonadales; family Pseudoalteromonadaceae; genus Pseudoalteromonas; species Pseudoalteromonas qingdaonensis. The sequence goes on from NZ_JBCGCU010000001.1 coordinate 66,422, forward strand.
TTTTTACACACCTAACTCCCAATCATCAGGTGATAGGCCTGGGCTTTTCCCGCGCGCAGCCGCCCGTAATCAAGGTAGATCTATTTGATAAAGAGGCCATCAGCACCCTGTTCGCAACGCATCAACCGGACTTTTTTATTCATAGCGCCGCCGAGCGCAATCCGGATAAGTTCGATAATGACCCCGAGCAGAGCATCCAATTTAACTGCGCAGTCACCGAGCATATCGCCAAGTGCTGTGCGCAGTTCAATTGCAAGCTGATTTTTATTAGCACTGACTATGTATTCGATGGCCGCAACCCACCCTATGCTGAGGATGCAAAAACAAACCCGCTAAATCTTTACGGTCAATCCAAGGCACGCAGCGAAGCCTTATTACAGGCGCACTACCCGAGCGCGGCCATAGTTCGCATTCCTGTGCTCTATGGTGAGGTTGGTTATCTTGGTGAGTCGGCGGTGACCGTTATTGCTGAGCAGCTGCAAAAAGGCGCCACTCGCTTCGATAACGAATGTCAGCGCTTTCCCACCGACACAGCGGATATCGCCAATGCCTTAGCTGACGCCATAGCCACCTTGGGCGCTGAGCTAGAAGGGATCTATCACCTTAGTGCCAAAGAGCGCTTAACCAAGCTGGATATGGCTAAAGCCATGGCGCCGCTTTTGGGTCTGGACGCGAGCACCCTAAGTGCCGCAGCAACAGATACCATCACCAGCGCTACGCGTCCGCTGGATTGTGCCCTTAAAGACACCCGACTTGGCGCACAGGGAATTGAAATAAAAAGTGATTTTGCTAAGCGCATCGCCGCGGTGCTAACACCCCACTTATCGCAATAACTTGTAGTTTCCAGTGCAAGCTCCTTTAATGGAGCAAAGATAAAAACTAAAAGGTAAATCATGTTTTCAACCCATTTAAAAGCCGTGGCCCTGTCTTTGGCCGTGGTCATCGCCCCATCGGCTCTGGCCGAGGTAGACCAACATAATGCCGCGGCCCATGGTCGCCAAATCGATATCGACAGCAAGGTTATTACCGAGCATAAGGCCCGCATTAACGGCGAGCGTATTTCTTATAGTGCCGAAACCGGCACTCAGCCGGTATGGAATGAGAACGGCGATGCAGTCGCCACCTTGCACTATACCTACTACAAGCGCGGCGGTGTGGATGACGATACCAAGCGCCCGCTGTTGATTTCATTTAACGGTGGCCCGGGCTCAGCCTCGGTCTGGATGCACCTGGCCTACACCGGCCCCAAGGTGCTAAAAATTGACGATGAAGGTTACCCGGTACAGCCTTATGGCGTAAAAGAGAACCCTTATTCTGTCCTGGATGTAGCGGACATTCTTTATGTGAACCCAGTAAATACAGGTTATTCACGTGTGCTGGCCGGTGCCGATGGCAAGCTGCCTAGTCGCGATCAGCAAAAAGACATGTTCTTTGGCGTGAACGCCGACATTAAATACCTGGCCGAATGGGTAAATACCTTTGTCAGTCGCCACAATCGCTGGCGCTCACCTAAGTTTTTAATCGGTGAAAGCTATGGCACCACCCGAGTTGCAGGTCTGGCGCTGGCGCTGCAAAACAGTCAGTGGATGTATCTTAACGGCGTAGTCTTGGTATCGCCTACCGAGATTGGTATCAAGCGTGAAGGCCCGGTAGAAGCGGCCAACCGCCTGCCCTACTTTGCCGCTACCGCCTGGTATCACAAGGCGCTGGACGCCGAGCTACAAGCCCTTGACCTGGACGAGCTATTGCCTCAGGTTGAAGACTTTACCGTTAACGAATTGATCCCAGCCATAGCAAAAGGCGGCTTTATCGGCGCCGAAGAAAAGCAGCGTATTGTTGCGCAAATGGCCCGCTACGCCGGTGTATCGCCGACTTACGTGGAAAACAACAACCTGGATATTCCTACCTCATCATTCTGGAAAGAGTTGCTGCGCAGCCAGGGTAAAACAGTGGGCCGTCTGGACTCACGTTACCTGGGCATAGATAAGCGCAACGCCGGCGACCGCCCGGACTACTGGGCCGAGCTAACCTCTTGGTTGCACTCCTTTACCCCGGCCATCAACTACTATCTGCGTGAAGAGCTTAACTATAAAACCGACGTTAAATACAATATGTTTGGCTCGGTTCACCCTTGGGATCGCAGCAACAACAATACGGGTGAAAACCTGCGTTTAGCCATGGCGCAAAACCCTTATCTGAATGTGCTGGTTCAAGCCGGTTATTTCGACGGTGCCACCAACTATTTCGATGCCAAATACACCATGTGGCAACTTGACCCAAGCGGCAAGATGAAAGAGCGTTTGAGCTTTAAGGGCTACCGCAGTGGCCATATGATGTATCTGCGTCGCGCTGATCTCGAGAGCTCAAACAACGACCTGCGCGACTTTATTATCAATGCCCTACCGGCTGAAGGGGAAGCGGCCAAGTACTAGGGTCTGTTGACCTTTGTTGTTCGTTTCTGCAGCAGTTTGTAGTGTATTTATACAAGGCGGCACATGTGTGGTGTAGTTATTCTACATAAACATGTAACAACACAGTAGAAATGCGCTACAAGCGCTGCCCTACGGGTTCATCTAAACGCATCCTGCTCTGTGTTACTCGCTATGAACATAGGCGAGCAAGACCGAAGCAATGCTTCGCAGCTTAGCGAGGTGAGCGCATGGATGCGCGATGTAACCAAGCTTCATGGATGAATTTGACCACATAAATTAGTGATTATATTCATCAGAATGCGTTTAGATTGAACATAAAGTAAACCGCAAAGATAAACAGACCCTAAGCACCTGAGCTCAGCTAAACCGCAACAACGCCGCGCTTTTTAGTGCGGCGTTTTTTATTGCTTTTATAGCCTCTGCTTGGTTTTTTCTTTTTAAATAAAAGGATTTATACTCAAGCCTAAGTGTAACCGAGTCGCCGCTGGCACTCCCAATGATCACCATAGGAAATATATGAGTGAACAATATCGTCTGCTCTTTGCTCACCTAGATAAAGACCAAAGCATGGAGCAAGCCGCCAAGGCGCTGCAACAAAAACTTAAGTTGGCCGAGCATCAGGTCGAGGCGTTTTTTGCCGGCAAGGCCATTTTTCCTGCCAGTGAAAAGGCCAAGGCGCTTAAACAGGCCAAGGTATTGGCGAGTCTAGGTGTTCAGACCCGATTAAAGGGCATCGTCGTACCCGCGCAAAGTTCACAGCCGGGCGCCAGCGGGGCAGATGAACAAGTGCTTGCAGCCTTAGATTACATCACTAGCAGTTTGATCCGCCTTGAAGAGCGTTTAGACGATATGGATCAACGCTTTAGCGAACAGCTTCTGAGCCAGCAACAAAGCAAGGATAATGATGAACTGGCATTGGATCTCAGCCTGGATGATGAGTTAGAAACGCCGAGCCCGTCCCTGTATCGCCATCCGTTATTAATAATTATCCTGGTACTGATCACATTGCTGCTGGCCATACTAGGTGTGGACTATTTCTATCCCGAACTGTTTAAATTTTAATGTAAGATCACTATGCAATTTAACGAGCAACGTGTTGACATTCGAAAGCAAATGCGAAATTTACGCAAAGAGCTAACTCCAGAAGAGCAAAAAAGTGCCGCAAAAGCGCTGAAGATTAATATTTCTCAAGTTATAAAAGACCCAAAAAACGCTCGAGTAGGCACCTATATAAGCAATGATGGAGAACCTAGCTTAGACTATGTATTTCAATGGCTCTGGCAAAATAAAGCAACCCCGTTCTTGCCCATATTACACCCCTTTACCCAGGTGCATTTACTCTTCCAAAGGTATGAAGAAAATTCACCCATGACCACAAACCGCTATGGTATCTTGGAGCCCGAGTTGAATTGCAGTCATGTAAGCCCCGTTGCGGCGTTGGATTTTATCCTAACCCCCTTGGTGGCTTTTGATAGCCAGGGTAATCGCTTAGGCATGGGTGGTGGATATTACGACCGCACCTTTGCCCAGATACCGCCGGATGCGTCCCATCGCCCTAAATTAATCGGCGTGGCGCACCAATGTCAGCACCTAGATGCGCTGCCGGTGGCCAGTTGGGATGTGCCATTAGATTACATTGTCACCCCAGAGCGAATTTATTGCCCTCACAGGTAGTGGTACAATATGCACAACCTTAGCTATTAACTCATTTGCGAGCACAACATGACTCAAGACGAAATGAAAAAAGCAGCCGCCTGGGCTGCTCTCGATTATGTAAAAAAAGGCACCATAGTTGGTGTTGGCACCGGTTCAACGGTTAATCACTTTATTGATGCCCTGGCAACAATGAAAGACGATATCCGCGGTGCGGTATCAAGTTCGCAAGCTTCGACCGAGCGCCTAAAGGCCCTAGACATCGAAGTATTTGAATTAAATGATATTGATAGCCTAGACATTTATGTTGATGGTGCCGATGAAATCAATGCCGACAACGAAATGATCAAAGGCGGTGGCGCCGCGTTAACCCGCGAAAAAATCGTTGCTGCCGTGGCTAAAGAGTTTATTTGTATCGTCGATAGCAGCAAATTGGTCGACACCTTGGGCGATTTTCCACTGCCCGTTGAAGTGATCCCCATGGCTCGCAGCTATGTGGCCCGCGAAATTGTAAAACTTGGCGGTGACCCAGTTTATCGACAAGGCGTTGTGACAGATAACGGCAATGTGATTTTAGATGTGCACAACCTGCAGATCACCGATGCCAAGTCACTGGAACAGACTTTAAATCAGATTGTTGGTGTGGTTACCAATGGTCTATTCGCCCACCGCGGCGCCGACACTGTGATCATCGGCACGCCACAGGGCCCAACTACACGTTAGAGGAATGAGGAACATGAGTAAGGTATCGTTAGCAAAAGATAAAATTAAGATTCTCTTGCTGGAAGGCGTACACCAAAGCGCAATTGAAACACTTAAGCGCAACGGCTACAGCAATATCGACTATGTCAAAACATCGTTACCTGAAAATGAGCTTATCGAGCGTATCAGTGATGCCCACATTGTGGGTATTCGCTCACGCACGCAAATCACCGACGCGGTACTGGACGCGGCACAAAAACTGATTGCCGTGGGTTGCTTCTGCATCGGCACCAACCAGGTGGATTTAAGCGCCGCCAAACAACGCGGTATCGCCGTATTTAACGCGCCTTTTTCCAACACCCGTTCGGTTGCCGAACTAGTCCTTGGTGAAATCCTGCTGTTATTGCGCGGTATTCCTTTGCGCAACGCCATGGCTCACCGCGGTCAATGGTTAAAAACCGCCGAAGGCTCATTTGAGGCCCGAGGTAAAACCTTAGGTATTATAGGTTATGGCCATATCGGCACCCAGCTTGGCATCATGGCCGAAAACATCGGCATGACGGTGCAGTACTATGATATCGAAGACAAGCTTTCTTTGGGTAACGCCCAGCAGATCCAAAACCTGACTCAGTTATTACAAAGCTCAGATGTGGTGAGCCTGCACGTACCGGAAACACCGCAAACAAGAAACCTGATCGGCACCGCCGAACTGGCGGTAATGAAAAAAGGCAGCATACTGATCAACGCCTCACGCGGTACTGTAGTCGATATTGATGCCCTGGCCGAAGCGTTGGAAGATAAAAGCCTCTCAGGTGCCGCCATCGATGTATTCCCGGTGGAGCCAAAGTCAAACGACGAAGAGTTTATCTCGCCACTACGCCAATTCGATAATGTGATTTTGACTCCGCATGTGGGTGGCTCAACTCAAGAAGCCCAGGAAAGCATTGGCGTCGAGGTAGCTGGCAAGCTGGCCAAATACTCGGATAACGGTTCAAGCATGACGGCTGTAAACTTCCCAGAAGTAGCCCTGCCGGAGCTGGCTAACCGCAGCCGCCTGCTACATATTCACCAAAACCGCCCGGGTGTGCTAACACAGATCAACCAAGCCTTTGCCCAGCACGGTATCAACATCGCCGCTCAGTACCTGCAAACGGACGAAAGCATAGGCTATGTGGTTATCGATGTAGACAGCGACCACTCGGAAGTCGCACTAAAAGAACTGAGCGCCGTAGACGGCACCATTCGCGCCCGTATCTTGCACTAAGTTATCAACAGCAGTGCTCTGATGTGAAAAAGCACAGCCAAGGCTGTGCTTTTTTGTGCCTGTTTATTGGCTGACTAGTCCAAATCAGCGGCGCTGTGGCGCTCGCGCAATTGCTCATCTTCCTCGCCCCAAGTGCGATTAACGCGTCGGCCGCGCTGCACCGCCGGGCGTTGTTCAATTTTCTTCGCCCAGGCAAGCAGGTGACGATATTCATGCACGGATAAAAACTCGGCGGCATCATATGCCTGGCCCAGCACTAGAGCACCATACCAGGGCCAGATAGCCATATCGGCAATGGAGTATTCATCCCCAGCCATATATTCGTTTTGTGCCAGGTGTTTATCTAGCACATCTAACTGGCGCTTGGTCTCCATGGCGAAACGGTTTATAGGGTATTCCATCGGCTCCGGCGCATAGGCATAGAAGTGACCAAAACCACCTCCCACATAAGGGGCGCTGGCCATTTGCCAAAACAACCAGTTCATACACTCGGTTTTAGCCTGTGCACCTTGGGGAATAAAGGAAGAAAACTTCTGGGCCAAATACAGCAAAATAGAGCCCGATTCAAAGACCCGGGTTGCAGGCTCAGTGCTGGTGTCTAACAAGGCAGGAATTTTTGAGTTAGGGTTAATGGCCACAAAATCAGAGCCAAACTGCGAGCCTTCACTAATTTCAATCAAGAATGCATCATACTCTGCATCGCTTATCCCCTTGGCCAGCAGCTCTTCAAACATAATAGTTACTTTTTGGCCGTTGGGAGTGGCCAATGAATAGAGCTGAAACGGGTGCTGGCCGCGCGGCAGCTGCTGTTCAAAGGTTGCGCCTGATGTTGGTTTATTCAGACTGGCCCATTTGCCGCCATTTTCACTATCAAACTGCCAGACCTTAGGCGGAGTATAGGGTGTTGTGCTCATGAATGCTCCTTTGCATGATTTTTCGCCATTGAGCTACTAGACCTATGGTCGAAATAAAATATAACAAGGGGTGATCTGCTCTAAAGGTAAATCAAAGCGCTAGTTAGGTGCTGAACTTTTCGAGATAAGGTGCATCGTCCATATAATCTGAGATGGCACTGCTAAAATTCAAATGCAGGCCTGACTTTCTGGCTGTACTATATGTCTCCATAGCGTGAATATGGCTTTGAATAGCGTCACTTTGAAATTGCACATAGTGGACGGCTTGCTTGAGTATTAGCGCTATATCCTGCTCAGAGGGTGTCATGCCAGAGCATTGCTTGCTAAATTGCTCATCTATTTCTTCTAAAGCAAATCTCATCCAAGAGCTTGAAGATGTATACTCGGTAAAGTTTTTCCAAGCTAGGTCTCTGGCAATGAGTGCGGCTGAGCTTTTCCCTACCTTTGACTTATATGACCGATTGATCAGATAAAACACCCTTTTTTCTATTGCGGACAAGTCCTTATCATCCACTAGAGTGGCTTGCACCCAGCTTTCACAAACAGCAGCCGATACCCATAAGGAATGAGAGCCATTGCGCACGCTATCCTTAAAAGCCTCATCTTTTAGATCTATATATGTATTGGCAAGTTCAAGCAGCATCTCTTTACTATCTTTGTCTGTCAGGGTTCTTGCCAAAAACACCTTAGGCACAAGCTGAGCCAACATTTGGCTGATAGCAATTCTTACCGATTTCTTGAAGAAGCCATCCGTTGCTTTTTCAATTTTCACTATTTGTTCTAAGTTAGAATCCATAACTATCCAAGCGCAGAGCGCTAGTCAAAAAAACTCACCCACAAAAAAGCCGGGGCTGAATCCGTCTTTTCCTAAACACCACCTAAAAGATTATTTCCCTGAAGCCTTTAAATTAAAGTATTTCGCCAATTCTTCCGGTTGCCCCATCAAGGACATCATTTGCTCATTAACCTGAGCTACGGTCGTGCCCTCAGGCAGAGCCATGGAAACCTTAAACTGCTCTGTGCCTTCGATAAAGCCCAATGCCGCATCACGCAGCCCTTGCGGTGTTGGCGACATGTTTATATGCTGCTGCATCTGTTGCTGAAATTGCTCATAAGTCATGCCCTGCTCGGCAACCACTCTTTGTATCAAATCCTTGAGCTTGCCATTGTTATCCAGCTTAAAGCTAAAGCTTTTTGGCACCACTTCGGTCATAGCCGTCATCAACTGGCTTTGCAGTGCCAGTTGTTGTTGCAAGTTACCTCGCCCTTTTTTATCCAATTCTTCAAATTGTTGATGCAGACCCATCAGCGCCTGAGAGTTGGTCATGGCAAAGCGCAGCTCGACATCGGCAAGCTTACCGGCATTGATCACGGTTTTAGCATCGGCATCGCCATTAGCAGCGCTGTAGTTAAATTCACTGACCACATTGATACGCTCACCCTCAAGCTCCTGTATGTTGACAACCATAGGGCCCATAAAGGTCATATCCTTAATAGCCATGCGCGTATGATCGCTCGGCTGCACAGGATAAAAGCCGGCTAATTCAATGCTGCCGATATCGGCAAATTGCACGCCGTCAGGCCCTTTAAGGGCGACCGTATTAAGCGCCAGGCTTTGGTTGAAGAAGTTGCTACTTATTTCCTTATAACGCACATCCAAGCCAGTTTGAGCCTGCAGTTGCAATAAGTAGTCGTCGACGTCTTTGCGGGCTTCTTTACTGACATAATAATTAGCGTAGCTATAACCGCCAAATGTCATAACCCCTAGGCCGGCAACAATAAGTAGTCTCTTCATGCTAAGTTCCTTGGGAGCTATCCAGGCTCCGAGTTAAATTAAGGGCGCAACCCTAAAACAATGCTTCGAGAGCCTCGCTGAGGCTGGCAACCGCCTGCACCTGCATGCCCTCTATCGGTTCTTTTGGTTTGTTATCCACCGGTACTATGGCCCGCTTAAAGCCATGTTTGGCGGCCTCGCGTAGACGCTCCTGACCACTGGGCACGGGGCGAATTTCGCCGCCAAGACCGACCTCGCCAAACACCACAAGTTCACGCTCTAAACTATAGTTCTTAAAGCTGGAAACCAAGGCCACAATTAATGCTAAATCGGCACTGGTTTCGGACACCTTAACGCCGCCAACCACGTTAACGAAAACGTCTTGATCCGCCACCTGCAGGCCACCATGACGATGCAGTACGGCCAACAGCATGGCCAAACGATTTTGCTCTAGGCCCACGGTCACACGACGGGGGTTTGCCAACTGAGAATAGTCCACCAAGGCCTGCACTTCCACCAACAGCGGACGCGTTCCTTCCCAGATCACCATGACCAAGGAGCCTGGCGTTTGCTCCTGAGAACGATTTAAGAATATAGCCGAAGGGTTTTTTACCTCGCGCAAGCCCTGACCTGTCATGGCAAACACACCCAACTCATTGACCGCGCCAAAACGGTTTTTATTGCCGCGCAGGGTACGAAAACGACTGTCGCTGCTGCCTTCAAGCAAGATAGAGCAATCGATACAGTGCTCTAGCACCTTAGGACCGGCCAAGGAGCCATCTTTAGTTACATGGCCCACCATTAGTATGGCTATCTGGTTTTGCTTGGCAAAACGGGTAAGGTAAGCAGCGCTTTCACGCACCTGAGAAACGCTGCCCGGTGCCGACTGAATATCGGCCATATGCATCACCTGAATGGAGTCGATAACCATGATGCTGGGCTTTTCACGCAAGGCCAGCTGGCAAATGGTTTCCACATTGGTTTCCGCCAGAGTTTGCATCTTATCGGTAGGCAAACCCAAACGCTTGGCGCGCATGGCCACCTGCTGCAGCGACTCCTCACCGGTGACATACAAGGTTTTCATGCTCTCGGCCAGGCCACACATGGTTTGCAGCAAGATGGTACTTTTACCGGCACCCGGCTCACCGCCGATCAAAATGGCGCTACCCGGCACCACGCCGCCGCCGAGCACGCGATCGAACTCGATAAAACCGGTGGAAAAGCGCGGCAGGCTTTCTAAATTGACTTCATCCAGGGTTTGGATTTTGGCTTCTACCTGACCGGCATAGCCGCTGGTTGCGCTGCTGCGGCCGGTGTTTTTAACCGAGGGCACGCGAAATTCGGTGACAGTGTTCCAGGCCTTACATTCACTGCACTGGCCTTGCCAGCGCGCAAACTCGGCACCACACTCGTTACATACAAAGGCTGTTTTCTTTTTTACCATAGTAAGGGCATAATTTTTGCTTTAATTGAGTTTAAACCTTGCGCTTAAACTTGCGTAATTAAAGAATAAACAATAATTTGACACTCAGTATAACGGTTTTTCACCGCTGGGTAATGGTTTAATACATGGCTGAAGACATTCTCCAAAAACATCAACCTCTTGTGCAAGAGCTTAAGCAGCACCTTGGCGAAAAGAGCTTTAACACTGTCTTTGACAGCAAAACTGCCGAGCTTTCCAAGGGTGATCAGTTCATTATTAAAATGGAGTTAAACCGCCTGCGCCAACCCTGTAATCGGGCTTTAGATTTGCGCGGCCTCAGTAAGGGTGAAATTCAAAGCTACCAATACCATAATCAGCACCACTTCCTTGATGCCGAAGCTATTGCCGCCTTTGAACAGGGCGTGAAACGCTTTGGCGATTACACTTTAGCCGTGTACGAAATGGTGATGCAGCAGGTGCATGAGCGTCGCCAGCAACGCCAGCAAAAAATTCAGGTGGAGCATGAGGAGCGCCTAAGTGATCGGCTTATTCGCTTTGCTTCCTATGAGTCGCGCCAACAAGAGCGCATGAACTACGCCATTAAGATACAAGCCTTAGTTAATGATAGGCACATCGAAGGCAAAACCAGTGATATCTCCTTAAGCGGCGCGAAAATTAAATTACCACGCCATAGCCAAGTTGAGCGCGGGCAAACAGTTTGGGTGCGCTTCACCGGCTTGGAGGAAGACTTTGAGCTCGGCCTTAAAGACGGTGTGCAATATCAAGTGGTGGCTATAGAGCCCAGCCTGGATAAAGATTTTTACTATGCCCGCTTAAAGCGTGGAGAAGACCAGCACACTCCGGGGTTTGATGCCTTTTTAGCGCGCTTTATCGACGGTAATAAACGTCGCTACAAGGTCAATTTAGACAACACCCTGGATGCGGTACTGACCAAGGGCTACGAACAATACTATCTGCCCCGTATTAATTCCCTGTTTGCCTTTGTCTGTAAGCAAGAGGGCAAGCTGCAGCCACATCTGTTATTAACTACAGAAAATAACCTGGATTCTCACACCTATTTTTGTGACGAAGAGCGCCAATCCGTAATCACCAGTATTCTCAACGACACCCGATTGCATTCGGTGCTGGCACAATCCGGCCAGATAAAACACACGCTTTTATATAGCTTTACCCATAGCCACCAAAACAAGATTTATTTCTATAGCGCCACCGAGTTGGAGCTGGCCAGTCATCCTCATTTACGCGCCCTGTTTTTTGCCTTTGGCAGCCGTAAACAAAGTTGGCGCGTGCATAAATTACAGCTACTGCCGGTACAAGCTGATGATGCCCATATTCCCTTGTCCCTGCCCGACTCCGCCGGCGATGCCATTGCTAAACTTAATAAGCCCCCCAGCGCTCGGGTGTTTAGCCACTTGCGTGACCTCAGTTACCTTTGTCTACTAACCCCTTTGCACAGCCCGGCACTAACTCAGCGCCTGCGTAGATATGAACTAGACCGTTCTGAGGTTAATCAACTAAAGATATTTGGCCATCGCCGCTACCCTAGCCCTGAGCTTGAAATAGTGGCATTGGAATACACCAACCTGCGTGCCCATAAACGTTATTTGTATGCTACCGAGATCACCGTAAGCACGGCCCAAGATATTGCAATAAAAGCTAAATCACTGGATTTCAGCGTATTGGGCATGCAAATTGAATTGACCGAAGCAGCAAATATTAAAAAAGGCGAGGTGATCACCCTGGCCCTGCCCCAGTTGCAACAGATCACCAAGAAGTTTCACCTGGCACAATTGCCCTATGAGGTGATGGCGGTCAGTAAAAGCGGCACAGTTTTAAACCTTAAGGCTTATCAAAAAAGTCGGCAACCCCATGCCGGGGTGCTGTTTTTTGCCCAGCTGATCGACAACAACAAGGACAAGTTGCAGCAATGCGAAGAAGAGCCCAAGGTGCCTGGGCTTTCCAAGGCGCTGCGCAATATAGTCATTAAAAATTTGTGCCAAACGCCACTGTATTTTTGCAACAAAGACAACCAACTAGCCCTTGGAGCCATCGGCCTTGGCCGCTATCAAAGCAGCATTCACCGTATTTGGCGACACTTTGGCGAGCTCGGCCAGCACCCGGATTTAAGCGCCTTGCTCCAAGGCCAAAGCCTACAGCTGCTCACCGACACCCTGCATAAAAGCAATCGTCAAGAGCAGGCCAAAGCCTTTGATCTCTTTATTCATGTGCGCCCTAAAGAAGACAAGATTATTGATGCCATAAGCTGTCGTTGCCTTACCCTTGAGCAAGACTATAAGGCACTGACGCCCTTTATTAACGATGCGCTAGATGGTGGCTTGCTATTTTGCTACCGGCTGTTTCTATCCAAAACCGGACGCCCGGACACCAAGTATCTGCTCAGCGAGCTGAAATACATTAGTCATTACGCCCTACACAAGGCCAAAGAATTAGAAGATGCCCTGTGGCAGGTAGAAGGGGTGATAGATGCCCTGGCCATAGATGAGCTAATACCGCGGCTTGTTCATGTGGATATCGGCGCTTACCAGAGCATGGTCGAGCGCCGTACTAAATGGCTACAACGTATAGGTTAACGTGCTGGAATAGTTAAAAAATAAAGCAGTTGTGCCAGGCTACCGGCGGTGATAGCCGCTGGGGCCTCGACCACAACCTTGGCCTTACCATGTACGGCTACCCCTAAACCGGCCTGATGCAGCATCGGCAGATCATTGGCGCCATCGCCTATGGCCAGGGTTTGTGCTTTTGCCAGGCCCAGCTCATCGCGATAGGCAGATAGAAAGCGTGCCTTTTCCTCGGCATCGACGATTTTCCCACTCACAGTACCCACTAAGACCTGACCATCGTCATCCAGCTCATTGGCATGAATACGGTCCAGATTTAACAACTTTTGCACCTGAGCGGCAAAGGGCACAAAGCCACCAGAGGCTATGGCCAGATGCCAATTATGTTGTTTCAAAACCTCGCACACCTGCTCTATGCCGGGCATAAGCGGTAACTGGCTTTGCAGCTCGGCCACCAGCTCTAACGGGATCCCCGTTAACTTGGCTACTCGCTGGCGCAGGCTGGCGCTAAATTCAAGTTTTCCGGCCATGGCCTGTGCAGTGACCGCCGCTACTTCATCATAAACACCGCCGAGGCGGGCAATTTCATCAATACATTCAATGGTAATGGCGGTAGAGTCCATATCCATCACCAGTAATCCGGGCGCGCTTAGCTGAGGCGGATTAACCAGGGCTGCGCATTGCACGCCATTATCGGCGCTATATTGCTTAAGTTGCTGCGCCAATTCAGGCATACCGCCATACACGGCAAAAACAAAGGCCGGAGGCAGGTCGCGGTGGGCTTCAAAGCGGCACACTGAACTGATTTGGCTCGACCATAGCTGTAATTGTTGTGCTAAATTAGCCACTTGCATACCCAGTTGAAAACCGAATAGCAGTACATAAGTTGGGGATTGCGCCTTGTTTTCTGCCACCAAAGACGGATGGTCGATGTCATACCAAAGGTTTAAACTTAGCTGATTACTTAAGGACAGATCGTCTTGCTGTGCTAAAGTGGAAAAGGCAATATTAGGCTGTGACATCAAAGGCTCCCAGGCGAAATGTAGTCGTGATACGGCAATGCCAATTTAATCACCGATAGCCACGAAAGTCAGTAACCACATGAGTGATATGAAAAATAAACAAGTAAAAAACCCGGTGCGCAGCTCGCGATGGCAACGTCTTAGACGCTTGATATTTGCCGCGCTGTGTTTTGTATTACTGACCTGGATGGCCTTTAACACCAGCTTTCAAGGTCACCATATGCTTTATCAGCAGGGCTATCACAGTGCCAAAAGCCTGTCGCAGCAGCTAGCGCTGACCGCAGCTGCGCCATTGGAGCAAAACAATAAGCCTCGTCTGGGTGAGCTGACCAATCAGCTAAGCAGTGATGCGGTGATCCAAAGCGCGGTTATTTACGATATACATGGCACGGCTCAGGCACACAGCGAAGCCTACAGCCCATATCAAGCCGACTTGGGGATCACTCAGGCTACGCCGGGGATCAGCAAACTCGCACAACCCATAGTGGTGCCCATCAACTCCTCACAAGACAACAAGCCCATAGGTTTTGCCCGGGTCAACTACCTGCCGCAAACCGCCATAGACACCAGCCACCGCTATTTTCATGAAGTCGGTCGTCAGGTGCTCTTGATGCTGCTGATCTGCTGTATTTTTACTTGGCAGCTGGGTCGCGGGCTAAAACGCTGGCAGTTAAAGCGTTACTTTCGCAAAAAGGCCAAACAATTCAGATAAAGCTGCTCGCTTAGAGCCTCATAATCCTGCCGTTGCAAAAGCGCAGCCAGGGCTAAAAACACATTAGGTATGCGCTCTGTGGTATTTCTTTGCCCCTGATAGCCGCATAGCGGCATGCTCGGCGCATCGGTTTCGAGTAGCAGATGCTCGATGCCCACATGCTGAAGGGCTTGTTGAGTTTTCTGCGCCCGGGCATAGGTAATGGTGCCCCCTACCCCGAGTTTAAACCCCGCCTTGATATAAGTTTCTCCCACCTGAGATGAGCCAGAAAACGCATGGATCACACCGCCAAATTTGGGCGGGCAGCGCTTAAAGCTGGCAGCGATTAGGTCGTGACTTTGCCTGTGATGGACAATCAGCGGCAGCTCAAATTCATTGGCCAAAGCGATTTGCGCCTCAAATAGGCTTCGCTGTTTCTCTAGCTCACCGATACTTCTATCCAGACCACATTCGCCAACGGCAACAAAGCTGTCGTGATTGGCCGCTATTAAATCGCCCAACTCATCGATGTGTTGCTCTTGATGTTGCTCTAAGAAGTAAGGGTGCAAACCGGCGCTGATATAAGTGCTGGGGTATTGTTTGGTGAAGGTCAGCAGATTGTTGGATTGGGCCAGGCTGATACCCGGCACCACCAGGTGTGTGACTCCCAGCGAACGGGCATTAGCGATGCACCGCGCTCTGTCTTCATCGAATTCACTAAAATCGAGATGACAATGGGAGTCGATAAAGCGCATTAGGGATTTAAGCGCTCAACACGCCAGCTGTTATCTTGCTGGCGAATATACATAAAGCGGTCGTGCAGACGATGGGCGCCGCCTTGCCAAAACTCCATCTTGGCGGGCTTTACGCAATAACCGCCCCAAAAATCCGGCAAGGGGATCTCCCCTTTGGCAAACTTATTCTTCATTTGCGCGAATTTTTCCATCAATACCTGGCGTGATGACACGGGTCGGCTTTGGCTCGATGCCCAGGCTGCGAGCTGGCTTTCTTTAGGGCGGGATAAGAAGTATTTGGCTACATCAGATACCGGCAAGGGCTGAGCTTCGCCATAGACTATTACCTGGCGCTCAAACATATGCCAGGGGAAATGCAGGCTGATCTTATTGTTCTTCGCCAATTCACTGGCCTTACGTGAGCCTGTGTTAGTAAAGAAAACAAAACCGTTTTCATCCAGATTTTTCAGCAGCACAATACGCTGCGAAGGCTGACCCTGCTCATCCACAGTCGCCACCACCATGGCCGTCGGGTCTGGAATTTGCGCCTTTATGGCCTGCTCAAGCCATTTTTCAAATTGCGCAATGGGCGTGGCCTCGAGCATGCTCTCATCCAACCCGCCTTGTAAATATTCACGACGAATATCATCAAGTTTCATAGCAAATCCTTCTAATTATCACCGCCGTCTAACACACAAATCGCAAGGCTAAAGCCTCGCCTACAAAGCGAAAAACAACGACCTACAAATCACATCAGCAAGTGTAGGAGTACTAGCAAGGCAGAGAAATGATTTATGTCAAGGAGTATACATCTAGTATGTTACTCTGACTCAATCATTTCTCTAACGCAGCTAAAACGAACTACAGGCCGCCTGATTCTGCAAGTGTAGGAGCGCTGACAAGGCGGTACTCTTTTTTATACCTAAGAGCATACATAAAGTATGTGACTAGTATTCAAAAAGAGTACCAACGTCGTCAAAGCGAACTACAGGCCGCTGAGATTACATTTGCTCCATAACCTCGATACCTAGAAGATCCAGGCCTTTCTGTAGCGTCTTGGCCACCAGCGAGCAAAGCACCAAACGGCTGTTCTTGTCTTCTTCGCTCACACCCTCTTTTAATACTGGACAGGCTTCGTAGAAACTCATATACAGGCTTGCAAGCTCATACAAGTAACCACACAATACGTGCGGCGTGGCGTCACTGACCATTTGATCCAGCACTTCTTCAAACTGCATCAGTTTAATGGCCAATGCTTTTTCCTGTGGCTCGGCAATCACTACCGGCGCCTGGTGTGCGGCGCTGTCGATACCGGCCTTGCGGAAGATACTCTTAACACGCGTATAGGCATATTGCAGGTAAGGAGCCGTAGCACCTTCGAAGCTCAGCATGGTGTCCCAGTTAAAGATATAGTCGCTGGTACGGTGCTTTGAAAGGTCTGCATATTTCACTGCGCCAATACCGACTTTGCTGGCAATTTCTTCTTGCTCTTGGTCGCTCAGTGGTGACTCACGCTCAGATAGCTTCGCTTTTGCACGGGTTACCGCTTCATCGAGAAGGTCAGCTAATTTAACGGTGCCACCCGTACGAGTTTTAAATGGCTTACCGTCTTCACCCATCATGGTGCCGAATGGGCAGAATTCATAGCTTGTTTCGTCGCGTAAGAAACCGGCTTTACGTGCCGTGATTTCTACCTGGCTAAAGTGCAGGCTTTGACGTGCATCGACAAAAATCATGATGCGATCTGCGCCCAACGTGTGTGAACGGTATTCACACGCTGCAAGGTCGGTTGTAGCATACAAGAAGCCACCACCTGATTTTTGCACGATGAATACTGACGGCTCACCATCTTTGTTCGCCAACTCGTCGATGAATACAACTTGTGCACCTTGGTCTTCTTTAGCAATACCCTTCTCACGAAGTACATCAATTATGCGTTGAAGTTCGCTGTTGTACGCGCTTTCTGCATAGATGTCTTCACGCTTAAGTGTCACGTTGAGCTTGGCATATACTTCTTCTGAGTGTTTCACCGAGGTATCGATAAACATTTGCCACAGCTTGTCGCAATGCGCATCACCTTGCTGTAGTTTTACTACGTATTCACGAGCGCGATCGGCAAAACCTTCTTCGTCGTCAAAGCGCTTCTTCGCGTCGCGGTAGAAGCTCTCAAGGTCCGCAAGGGCTACTTTCTCAAGATCAACACCGTCGTTTAACAAGTCTTCAAGGTGCGCAATCAACATACCGAATTGTGTGCCCCAGTCGCCCATGTGGTTTTGACGAATGACTTTGTCGCCACGGAACTCCAGGGTACGAGCAATGGCATCACCGATAATGGTTGAGCGCAGGTGACCCACGTGCATTTCTTTGGCCAGGTTAGGCGATGAATAGTCAACCACAACCGTGTCGGCTTTGGCGTGCTCGGCCACACCCAGTTTGGCGTCCTGGTTGGCGCTGGCCACAGACTCGGCCAGGAACTCGGGCTTAAGGTGAATATTGATAAAACCTGGGCCGGCAATTTCAACCTTATCCGCTAAATCGGATACGTCTAACGCATCGATAATTTTTTGCGCCAGTTCACGGGGGTTGGTTTTTAGTTTTTTGGCCGCGCCCATGGCGCCATTGATTTGGTAATCACCGAACTGCGGACGCGTGCTTTGCGTTACCGCTGGATTAGTGCCTTCTTCAAGCCCCGCAGCAAGCATGGCGGCATTGGCTTTGTCGATTAAAATTTGTTTAATGTTCATCGTTGCAGTTACCTTGCAATTGGGCCAGCATTACGCTGGCCGAGATAAATTAGGGGCGATTAGTGCTCACGGGTCTCACTGAAGATCACTTCAGGATAGCGTTCCATCGACAGATTTAAGTTTACACGGGTTGGCGCTATGTAGGTGAGGTTATCACCGCCATCAAGAGCCAGGTTCGCTTCGCACTTACGTTTGAATTCTTCAAACTTCTTCACATCATCGCTTGATACCCAGCGCGCGGTGTTAACGTTGACGCTCTCATAAATGGCATCTACCTTGTATTCCGCTTTTAAGCGTGCCACAACCACGTCAAACTGCAGCACACCTACGGCGCCTACGATCAGGTCGTTGTTAATAAGCGGACGGAATACCTGCACCGCGCCTTCTTCTGAAAGCTGTACCAGGCCTTTAAGCAATTGCTTTTGCTTAAGAGGATCTTTTAAACGAATACGGCGGAACAGCTCAGGCGCGAAATTTGGAATACCGCTGAATTTGAGCTTTTCACCGTCGGTAAAGGTATCACCGATTTGAATGGTGCCATGGTTGTGTAGACCTATGATATCGCCGGCGTAAGCATCTTGTGCACGCTCACGATCACCGGCCATAAAGGTTACCGCATCAGAAATGCTCACCTGCTTACCTAAGCGCACATGGTTCATCTTCATGCCCTGGCTGTATTTGCCCGATACAATACGCATAAAGGCGATACGGTCGCGGTGTTTAGGGTCCATATTGGCCTGAATTTTAAAGACGAAACCGGTGAACTTCTCGTCTTCTGCGCTCACCTCGCGCTCATCATCGGTTTTACGCGGCATCGGCGCCGGCGCCCACTCGGTTAAACCGTCTAGCATATGGTCAACACCAAAGTTACCTAGGGCAGTACCGAAATAAACAGGCGTTAGGTCACCGCTTAGGAACATTTCCAGATCAAATTCGTTTGACGCACCTTGTACCAGCTCGATTTCTTCACGCAGTTGCTCGGCCAAGCTCTCGCCCACGGCGGCATCCAGCTCGGCGCTGTCCAGACCCTTGATGGTGCGCACATCCTGAATGGTGTGGCCGTGACCCGTTTGGTACAAGATGGTCTCGTCACGGTGCAGGTGATACACACCCTTAAATTCTTTACCACAACCGATAGGCCAGGTAATGGGCGCACACATGATGTTAAGCTCGGTTTCCACCTCATCAAGAAGCTCCATTGGGTCACGAATATCGCGGTCCAATTTGTTCATAAAGGTAACGATCGGCGTATCACGTAAACGCGTTACTTCCATCAGCTTGCGAGTACGGTCCTCTACACCCTTGGCGGCGTCGATCACCATCAAGCAAGAGTCAACAGCGGTCAATGTGCGGTAGGTGTCTTCCGAGAAGTCTTCGTGTCCCGGGGTGTCCAACAAGTTAACTAAGCGCTCATTGTAAGGAAACTGCATTACCGAGGTGGTTACCGAGATACCACGCTCTTTTTCCATTTCCATCCAGTCCGACTTGGCATGCTGGTTAGAGCCACGACCCTTAACCGTACCGGCCTTTTGTATGGCCTGCCCGAACAGGAGTACCTTCTCGGTAATAGTTGTTTTACCCGCATCCGGGTGCGAGATGATAGCAAAGGTCCTTCGCTTATTGATTTCATTAAGAAAATCTTGGTTTGCCATGTATAAATTCTTTTAGTTTGTACACGGATTTGTACACACTTTTGGAAGTACTCTCTTTTCAGTTCTTCGCTTGTAAAATCCGTCGTGTTAATAGTAATTGGCCGCTATTTTCGCTGATCTTGACTTTATAAACAATCAATGGTTATCTAATCGGCTAACATTTACTCACAGCGTACGCCAATGCTCAGTTGTAGCTGTTTGCAATCGTTGCTTCTTCAGCTCATGAACAACTGTGGCTAAACCACAAATTCCTTCGCTACCAGAAATCGATGATAGCTTGTCGTACTACACCGATGATGGTGCAGTTGCCGTTGATCGGTATTGCCTGCCAATATTCCCAACATGGCTTGATATGAACAATTTATCTATAAACCACTATCGACTAGAGCACGCCAACCCGAGTTGGTTTATTCCGGTTGTTGGTAACATTATTGCTCCAATCACCGGTGCTAAGTTGGGATATATCGAGGTAAGCTGGTTCTTTTTCAGCGTAGGTATTGTTTTTTGAATGGTGCTATTAACCATCATTACCAACCGTTTGATTTTTCACGAAGCTCTGCCAACACGTTTTAAACCCATGCTGTATATCTATTAGCACCACCATCCATTCGCTTTGTGTCCTAAAGCTCACTAGGGTCTGTTGACCTTTGTTGTTCGTTTTTGCAGCAGTTTGTAGTGTATTTATACAAGGCGGCACATGTGTGGTGTAGTTATTCTACATAAACATGTAACAACACAGTAGAAATGCGCTACAAGCGCTGCCCTGCGGGTTCATCTAAACGCATCCTGCTCTGTGTTGCTCGCTATGTACATAGGCGAGCAAGACCGAAGCAATGCTTCGCAGCTTAGCGAGGTGAGCGCATGGATGCGCGATGTAACCAAGCTTCATGGATGAATTTAACCACATAAATCAGCGATTATATTCATCAGAATGCGTTTAGATTGAACATAAAGTAAACCGCAAAGATAAACAGACCCTAGTACCAGAACTGACTTATCCAAAATACTTGCTTCTGTTGCACTATTCACCGCCATTTTGCTGGTGCTCAATACCATCAATTTCGAAAAGATGGGTTTTATCTTTCATCCTGGGCTTTTTCATTTCCGGTAGCAGCTTTTAATGTCGCTCTGTTTAGATATGCCGAGCTAGCTCAGCCACCTGAATACTTCTATATGGGTTTAGCGCTATTAGGATGCCTAAATCTTTTAATTCTGTGGCTTTCATTTAATACATTCAAAGCCAGAAGAGCCGGTGAAATATGCAAGCCAGATTAAAGATTTGAATATACAACTAAGGTAAAGTTATGAGTAAAAATTATACAGATATTGATCAGCAACAACGCAAATTAGGTTCCGCTTTTCGAAAAGAGAGCCCTGATACTCTCAACGCTTTTTTAAGTCTTCACAAGGCAGCTTTTGCTCCGGGCGCTATGGAAACCAAGTATAAAGAGCTTATCGCAGTTGCGGTTGCCATCAATGTCCGTTGTGATGCCTGTATCGGTTACCACGTTGAAGCAGCGGTTAAAGCAGGTGCTTCCAGATAAGAGTTGAATTCGCGGTTCAAATCCACAGCTAACCAATAAAACCAATATGACAGCACGTGATTGGGCTTTAATGTTTAATCGAAAAAACATTATTGATTACTTAAATAAAACCTATCCGGCGAAAGCTGACTCCAAGTTTAAGAGCATCGTTAAATTCATAGCTCTGAGTCCAATGATGGTAATGAAGCGGATGTCATCAATTAATCAGAAAAACTAAATCAATAAGTTACAATCAGATCGGCTACATAGATTAATTGAACCTCATGCCTGAACCTCGTTACAAAAATAACTACCCGAAAGCTGTACTCCCCTCTTTGTCAAGGCAATTCTGTATTCAACTAGGTTTGGTAAATTCTCCTTATAGTGACACTTCTCGATAATAAATTTAACATTTAGCTTACCTAGGGCTAAATGTTGTCAGAAATGCCTATTTTGACATAAGATAAATTTGGTCAAATCTAGGTTCAGTATGCTCAAGCATAAATTGCTTTAAACACAGAAAGGTGCACAAACGTGCTAGCAGCGACCGGTATCGGCCAGAAGTGTGTGTTTTTCCCATTCATTGATCATTATCGTTATCCCACATATCGAAGCCGGACTTAAATCTAAACGATAACCATTATCAAGTAAGGCTATTTGTTTATAAATAAAAGGCAGGTCCCACAACTGCACTTTGTTTATGCTTTCAACAACCGCTCACCAGAGACGTATTAGCCTTCTAGACCTGCCGTTGCTTGTGTGTTTTGGATCAGCTCGATCATGTAGCCATCTGGATCTTTTACGAAAGCGATATGAGTCGTACCACCTTTAACCGGACCTGGTTCACGCGTTACGTTACCGCCAACCGCTTTGATAGCGTCACAAGTCGTGTAGATGTCATCCACACCGATTGCGATATGGCCATAAGCATTGCCCAGGTCATATTCTGTTGTACCCCAGTTGTAAGTCAGCTCAATAACCGCACTTTCTGACTCATCACCGTAGCCTAGGAAGGCAAGCGTGTATTCATAGTCTTTGTTTTCGTTGGTACGAAGCAGCTTCATACCCATAACGTCAGTGTAAAATTGGATGGATCTGTCTAGATCACCCACGCGTAGCATGGTGTGTAGAATTCGACTGTTTGACATTTTTAACTCCTAGCTTTCATTTTCAAATAGCATTAACTATCTGCGTATACTTTCACTTTATATTTACTAAAAATGCGTTCGATTTAGTGGGTGAGTGAGTGGAAGCGCCCATTACACAAAGCCTAATGATGCCTTTCCGCCTCAATAATCCATTACGAAAATTGTAAATCTTGTCAATCAAGTGTCTTAAAGGCTGAAATTTTTATGAAATCAAGCCAATTATTCTTTACAAAAATAGTAGCAAATTTAGAACGAGCACTCTATAGATTTCTTCCCAGAAGGCTTACCAAGATGATGGTCCTCACTGCGTGAAACCATCAACTTGCTAAATTAGCTAGTTACGGATTACATCAAGTAAGGCAAATCATATCTAAGACATGATTACAGTAGAAAGCTGCTAATTAATGGCGGTGTTTCGATAGACCAAGACTCCATTATCGCCAGCGGCCGTGTCGTTACCAAAAGTATCTCTTGTCATTGATGGTTCCTCTTCAATTCTATTGTTCGCTTTGGGTTATTTCACTGTGCCACAGGTATCTCTAAATGCACCTTGGATACCTCAGCGTTTTTTTGATCTTTCTACTGGGTGACTCATGTATGAAGGCTTTGACTAAGCCTTTCAGAAAGCCTTAGCTAAACCCTTTAGGTAACCCTTACCGATACCCTTTACGTATGGCTTAGCCAACCCCTTTTCAAAGGGTTCAACAAGCCTTATTTGACGGTTACTTGACCCATGCGTTAACCAGTAGCAGTAACAGAAACAAGAGCAGTAGGCAGAAGCAGTATTGTCCAAGCCTTGCAGGCTTTGACGAGGGCGAGCGATCCCCCACATCTAGTTTTTCAACACAAAAAATAAATCACCGACAACACAGCGTCTTACTCGAACAACATCAGTTTTACCTACAATTTTACTTGTAGAAATCAGCATAGCATTGGATACTGTACAAATAAACAGTATTAATTGTGATTTTTCGAGGTTCGTCATGAGTGTCTCGCTGATAGGCCGTAGCGGCGCACTTGCCTTCATTAAAGCCAAGCGCCTTCGTATTCCATTGTTTATGGAACGTGTTTCTGCTGGTTTTCCCTCACCAGCGCAGGATTATGTTGAGCAAACGCTCGACCTCAACGAGCTGTGCATCAAGCGACCAGCTGCAACCTTCTTTGTGCGTGTTGAAGGTGATTCAATGATTGATGCCGGGATTCACCCAGATGATATTCTGGTGGTTGATCGCTCTGCCCAAGCCGAACACGGTGACATTGTCATCGCGAGTATCCATGGTGAACTCACGGTAAAGGAGCTTCAACTAAGGCCGTGCGTCAAGCTGATCCCAAGAAACCAAGCGTATGAGCCCATCCATATTCCTGAAGGAACAGAGTTGGAGATATTTGGTGTGGTCACCAATGTGGTGCGAAACATGCGCCGTAAGTCGTGACGATCCCATGCCTGTATTTGCCTTGGTGGACTGCAACAATTTTTACGCCAGTTGTGAGAAGCTGTTTCGTCCTGATTTAAAAGATACGCCGGTTGTGGTGCTGTCTAACAATGACGGCTGCGTGGTTGCACGCTCACGTGAAGCTAAGTTACTCGGTATAAAAATGGGCGTACCCGTCTTTCAGGTCAAAGCTGAAATGCAGCGCCATGGCATTTTGGCATTCTCGTCCAATTACGCGCTGTACGCAGATTTGAGCAGTCGAGTGATGCGCACTTTGGAGGAAATGGCACCACGAGTAGAGGTTTACTCCATTGACGAAGCGTTTTTGGACTTAACCGGTATTGAGTCTGCCATATCCCTTGTCGAGTTCGGACAACAAGTGCGAGAGCGGATAGGTAACTGGATTGGGATCACCGTCTGTGTAGGCATTGCACCGACTAAAACACTCGCCAAACTGGCAAACCATGCCGCCAAAAAGTATCCCGCCACTCAGGGGGTTGTAGACCTGACCAATCCAGATCGACAACGTCGATTACTCGCATTAGTTCCGGTTGATGATGTTTGGGGCGTTGGTAGACGGCTTTCTAAGCGTTTAAATGCGTTGGGTATCACCACAGCCTTAGACCTCGCCAATGCCTCTCCTAGAGCCATCAGAGACCAGTTTTCGGTGGTTTTAGAGAGAACCGTCAGAGAACTCAATGGTGAGTCGTGCATTGAACTTGAAGAGATCCCGCCAATTAAGAAACAAATCGTCTGTAGCCGTTCATTTGGCGCAAAAGTAACGCACTTTGAATTGTTACGTGAAGCCATATGCGAATACGCAACCCGCGCCACTGAGAAGCTACGCAAAGAACAGCAGCAAGCCAAAGTGCTGACCCTGTTTATACGTACCAGCCCCTTCAAGGACGACGAGCCGCAGTACAGCAATTCCGCATCGGGCGAGTTGCTGATCCCCAGTTGCGATACGCGGGATTTTATCGAACTGGCCAATCACTTACTCAAGCGAATTTGGAAGGATGGTTTTCGTTATGCTAAAGCGGGCGTCATGCTGTCTGACTTTTACAATCCTGGCATGTTTCAACCAGGACTATTCGATGACGTATCGACCCGCTCTAATAGCCAACAGTTAATGTCTGTATTGGACACCATTAACCAAAGTGGTGCCGGAAAGGTTTTCTTTGCTGGACAAGGTACGAAGAAAGATTGGTCGATGAAGCGAGAGCATTTGTCTCCCGCCTACACAACACGCTGGGACCAGTTGCCGCGAGTGAAGTAGCGCAGTTAACTCAATAGGCATTCAATCTGCGACGCAGCATGTTGAGCTTATCAACTTGGCGTCGAATATCACTGAAGAATTCTTCTTTCTCCATGGCCAGCGCTAACTCCCATTCTTTGGCCAAACCTTGGCAGTCCAAAAATGAGTATCTCAGCTTCGTCTTTGAGATACGCAGCCCCTTGCTAAATACCACGCGGTTGTCTCGTTGACCGTGAAAACTGTTGATGTACCACTCAATGCCAAAGCCATACTTAAAGTCTCTGATACGGACACCAAGCAGCCCCCAATCTTTAAAGGACGCATTTTCGCGAACCTTGTAATGGGTAACCCAAAAGTCATCAACTTCAGCTCGTGCCAGCGCTTTTAGCCTGTCTGTTTCTTGTTGAAGTAAATCTGATACCTCTGCTTCGTCACATCTACGTGAAATTTTCACAGCGACGGCGTTAATGCTTATTATCGGTATCGCCGCTCTGATGGGGTTAGTTGGTCTTTCCCCTGCCCTGGGCGCGTTCCTAGCTGGCGTAGTACTTGCCAATAGCGAGTTCAGGCACGAGTTGGAAGCTAACATTGAGCCTTTTAAAGGACTCCTCCTCGGGCTCTTTTTTATTACCGTATAGATTAGGAGAGCGAAGCTAAAAACTGCCGAAGGCTTTAAACACTTTCAAATAAAAACCGATGTATAGAGGGTGTGTTGATCTATGCTGTAGACTTCATGCTCAGCAATACATCGCCAGCTACATTAACATGAATGTCTGCGATAATATTTCTTTCTAGCTTGTCATATCTACCCGAAACAGGTCGATTGAGAGGAATAATTTCCTATACAAGCGTTTAAGGCTCGCTGTCGACCCAACCACGGCAAGGCGGTTAAGTCGCAATTAAATTATAAAGACAGTAATGCCCGAGATTATACCGACTTTAGGGTGTGCACAAAAGCGCCGAATACAAGTAAAAGTGACTTACTGACCCACCTATGTGTATTATTGCTGAGCATTTTGTATAATTTTTTTGTTGTGGCGATGGCCATAACGCGCTCAGGCTATTTTAAGACGTTGCAAGGAGGCGCACAGTGAAAACAAGCAAGCTCAGTATTCGCTTATTGTGGTACATCACCCCAGTGGTGATCTTACCCTTGCTGTTTTTAGGTGGCTTTACCCTTACCAATGTCACCAGCTCCTCAGAGCAGCAAGCGCAATTGATTGTTAGTCGCTTTGTAGAGCAGCAGCAGAACAAGGTGTTTCACTCGCTCAATGTCTATCATTCCACCACGGAACTGCTTAGCACCTCGCCTGTGCTGCAAAACTTTTTACATCAGCTCGAGTACCCCAAAAGCTCCTACACCGCGCACCTAGG
The DNA here is from genome assembly GCF_038739665.1 of Pseudoalteromonas qingdaonensis. Lineage (NCBI taxonomy): Bacteria > Pseudomonadati > Pseudomonadota > Gammaproteobacteria > Alteromonadales > Pseudoalteromonadaceae > Pseudoalteromonas > Pseudoalteromonas qingdaonensis. The sequence goes on from NZ_JBCGCU010000001.1 coordinate 92,760, forward strand.
TGCTCTGCTCGACGTATTTAGCAGCTATACCGAGGCTTATCCGGATATTCTTAGCATTAACTTTATTTCCAGCGAGCAGGAAAGTTACGCTTACTTTTCCACCACACTGCAAAGTGCGCCGCAGCAATATCCGTTTTTCGAGCAACTGCAAACCAGCTCTTTGCGTCGCCAGCAGTTTATGGTGCAAGATGACAATGGCGAAACCAGCCTTTACTTTGCGCAAAAGGTGTTTGCCCCAGACTACCATTTGGAGCGCCCTGTGCTGCTGGGCCATATCATATTTAGGGTGCAACCGACGGTTTTAAACACCGCAATTTTAGAGGCGCCCTATAACAACACCTTGAATTTATTGCTGACCGAGCAAGGTAAGGTACTGTTTAGTTCTAACCATACCCTGCTTGGCAAAACCCTGAGCAAGCAGGATTTAGAGGCCATAGATCTCTGGGCCGACAATGGCCGCCTTAATGAAATTGTGCTTGAGAGCGTCGATAAAACGGAGCGTATGCTCTATGGCGTGCAAATACCCGACGGCCATTATTTCGTTACCAGCATTCCAAAAGAAATGCTCTATCAGGCCGGTAAGCTGATAAGTCTGATCACCGCACTGATCGTGCTTATCTCCATCGTCACCCTGCCGGTGCTTATCTTTATCGTGGTGCGCAACTTGCTGCTTAACCCCATAGAGCAATTAGGGGCTGCCAGTCACCGCGTTGGTGCCAACGATCTGACCGTGCGCCTAGATGACAAACGCAGCGATGAAGTTGGTCAGTTGTTTAGCGACTTTAACAACATGGTAAGCAAGATTTATCACTCTCAGGTCGAGCTAAAAAATTACAAAGACACCTTGGAGCAAAGAGTTGAAGAGCGCACCCTGGAGCTTGAGCAAACCAATAAGGCACTGGAACAGGCCATTGAGCAGGCAGAGCAAGCCAACCAGTTAAAAAGCCGCTTCTTAGCCAATATGAGCCATGAAATTCGCACCCCGCTAACCGCCATCATGGGCTTTACCGAGCAACTGCTGGAAAACAACCAGATTGATGAAAATAAGGTACAACAGCAGCTTGCCACCGTGCTACGTAACTCACGCCACCTGCTGGAGCTGATCAACAATATCTTGGATCTCTCAAAAATTGAGGCGGAAAAGCTGGCGATGAACCGCGAGCCGGTGTCACTGTATGAGCTGTTTGACGACTTAAATTCCATAGTCAAGCCCCAAGCACAACAAAAACAGCTGGAGTTTGCCATCAACTACCAGTTCCCCTTGCCCAAATACCTTAACAGCGACCAAACCCGTATTAAGCAGATCCTCCTCAATATCCTCACCAATGCGGTTAAATTTACCGCCCAAGGCCAGGTGCAATTGGAGGTCGGCTATCATGATGACATACTTGAGTGCGTAGTCAGCGACACCGGCATAGGTATCTCAGAGCAAGAGCTAACCCGTATCTTTAAGCCCTTTGAGCAGGCCGACACCACCACCACCCGCCGTTTTGGCGGCAGTGGCCTGGGCCTGTGTATCGCGAAAAATCTGGCGCAATTGCTTGGCGGTGATGTCCATGCACATAGCCAGCAGGGCATTGGCAGTCGCTTTACCATTACAATCAAGTGTAACCAGGTGTATGAAGCCCAAGACTTCTATTATGGCGCCCAGGAAATGCAGCCGGTCAGGGAGTCGATGCCGACCTTAAGCTGGCAGCAGTTTGACGGCGAAATACTGGTGGCCGAAGATAATCATGATAACCAGGCGCTTATCTCCTTGCTGTTGGAGCGCTGGGGGATCACCCCAGACTTTGCCAATAACGGCGCTGAGGCGGTGGAAAAAGCCTTGGTTAAAGACTACCAGCTGATTTTAATGGATATGCAGATGCCGGTGATGGGCGGTGAAGAAGCCACGCAAATGCTGCGCCATGCCGCCTACGATGGGCCCATAATCGCGCTGACCGCCAACGTGATGAAACACGATATTGAGCGCTATTTAGCCGCGGGCTGCGACAAGGCACTGGCTAAACCCATAGATAAGAAGCAGCTTGAGCATACCCTGGCCACCTACTTAAGCCTGCAGCAAGAGGCTAATTCCAAGTGGGATGACATACTCAAAAGTGAGCGCTTTTTACAGATCAATGAAAACTACAAGCAAAAGCTCCCCGACTACCTTGAGCAGGTCTTGGCTCACCAAGAGGCGAAGGAATGGGAGCAATTGCAGGCCATTGCCCACAGTATCAAGGGCAGTGCCAGCTGCTTTGGTTTTAACACTGTGGCCGAAGCCGCCAGCGAGCTTGAATTATCGCTGCGCAACGGTGAGTGTGAACATCACGAATACCCTGTGCTTAAACTTGAGCACGCCATCCGTTTTGTTTTAGAAAAGGATGCCACCAAGCCCCTGTAGGCTGATCTAAAAGGCGCTAAAGTAATGTTAGTGTGCGGAGTAAGAGATGCACATAGAATTAGCCACCGCCCCCTCAGCAGCGGATTTAAAAACCATCAGTCAGGGGATCCAGTCTTATAATCAAGAGCATCTGCCTGATCAGCTGGTGTTCGAGCCGGATACCCGTTTTCCCGCTTTTGCGCGCAATGAACAGGGTGAGGTGGTTGGCGGCATTCGCGCCAATGCTTTTTGGAATTATTGCATTATCGAGTTGCTGTGGTTGTCAGCGCAAACTCGTGGCAGTGGCGTGGGCTCACGCTTAATGGCGGCGGTTGAGGCTCATGCCAAGGCGCAAGGCTTTAACTATATGCGCACGGAAACCTTAGATTTTCAAGCCAAGCCCTTTTATGAGAAGCTCGGCTATCAGGTCTATGGTGAATTAGCGGATTGCCCCAAGGGACACACAACCTACTGTTTGATAAAGGCGCTCTAATTAAAGCACTCAGGATAACTAGCTGAAGTTTTCGAGTGTGCTTAATTCGCACATCATCAGGGTGGCATCCTCACCATCGGGGTAATATTTCTTGCGCACGCCGTTGGCGATAAAACCACAGCCTTCATACAGGGCGATGGCGGCCACATTGCTTTCGCGCACTTCTAAAAACAGCAGCTCGGCATTACGTGCCAGCGCTGCGTCACAAAGGCTTTGCATCAATACTTTACCTAAGCCCTGCCCCTGCTCGCTCGGAGCTACGCAAATATCCATCAGGGTAATATCTGGGCCGGCCTGCTCGGCAACATAAAAGCCTAACAACTTGGTGTCGTTAAAAATCCCAGTGCAAAAGTAACGCCCGGACAGACAAGAGCGCATCAGCTTTTCGCTCCACGGATGGCTGTGACAGGCACGTTCGATAACCATCATATCCGCCACATTTTGCTCGCCCAAAGGCGCCAGGCTAGGCACAGCTCATCACCTGCTCGCATTCACACAGCTGCTGCCACAGGGCCTTTTTATGAGCCACTGACAAGCTATTACTTGGAAGGTAAACGCGATTGCCTTGTAATTGTGGCGTACTTACATTGCCTAGGTGCACTTCGCTACCGGCAGGAAGCAGGCGCAAAATATCCTCGGCCAGAGTGCCAGACAAGGGTTGTGAATCTTGAGCTTGTTCACCATCAAGAGGCTGTGTATCTTGGGTTCGATAAGCTGCACGTAAGCGCACCGGCTGTATAGCAAAAATATCGGCTAACTGTGATTGCATAAGGAAATTATTAACTGAATTTAGCGGTTGCCAGTGTAGCGTAAAGACGCTCAGGAAAGAAGTGGCAGGGGCGGAGAGATTCGAACTCCCAACCGTCGGTTTTGGAGACCGCTGTTCTACCAATTGGAACTACGCCCCTGCAATGTCGACGCATTATAATGAGCTTTTTATAAAGGTAAAGAAAAAATATCGCTGCACCTGCTCAACTGCTTTGAAAATAAACAACTGCATAAAAAGCAGCCTATTTTCACGGCATTATAAGCTAAATTCCCTACCTAGCAGCCACCCGACTTTGGCACCCTAAAATAGCAAATATGGGTACAAGCTAATTGACACCCAGATACTGCTCTTGATACTTTTAAAACGCTACGCTTAACCTTGGTTTAATGCTAATAAAATCAGACAAATAGTACTAATTTAGTCCAGCTTTATGGACTAGATATCTAAACAGAACAATAAGGACGTTAATATGAAAAAAGCCAATAACTGGTTAGTACCCCTGTGCACTTCCCTCGCCCTGCTGGCAAGCACGCCAACTATGGCAAAAAACTACCTGAATATTGAAGTGGCCGATGAAGTTTTGGCATTGGGTGAGCAGTACCAGCTATCGCTGAGCGAGAGTATTCTCAGCGAGAAAAAACATGAGGTAAACAAGAAGCGCCTCACCTTTATGCCTGAGGAGGACAAGGTCTTTTACGAATTTACACTGAGCATCAAGAAAGGCGAAAAGGTGTGGATCAGTGATGTCTTTATCTTTAGCAACCAAAAGAACTTTTTAGACTTTAATACCCTGCTTTTCTCAAATCTGGTTGATGATAGCGACTTTTATCACTTAGATCACCGTGCCGGTTACAATTTTTTTAAATCATACCCTCAGCATGTTGACCAAGGGTACAAAAAGCTAAAAGCAATCTATGACAATAGCCCCACGGATTTCTTCAGTGCTATTGACGCCCTCGACGATTACCAAAGCTACAGGCAAAACGTGCTGCCGCTACAACAGACTCTAAGACAGGCAGTAAAAGACACAAAAGGGAATAAAGTAAAACCCTATGAGCAAGTGATCACGCAATTTATTGACGCGGTCAATCGCAAGCGCAGTCATCCACTGCTGCAATATCGAGACCCTAACTCACCACAATCACACCAAGATATTTATGAACGCGGCTTAAAAACTCTATTTGCCTATTTTGATAGAATCGGTAATCCGAAGAAGTTTAAAGTGGTGCAACAACGCCAATTTGATAGCATTAACCAACCCAGCGTTACTTACTATTTAATTGAATTACTGGAACACAATGGCAGTTTGGATAACACCGTAGAGATGGAGTTTTACTTCAGCGATGTACATGGTACGCGCTACATCAAAGAATACGACATAACCGGTATTCATTTTCAGTAACAAAAAAGGGCTGAAATACATCAGCCCTTTTTTATCTTTACTTTTCTCAGCACGTTAAGCAAGATTTATTCCCACTCGATAGTCGCAGGTGGCTTACCTGAGATATCGTAAACTACGCGAGAAATACCGTCGATTTCGTTGATGATACGGTTTGAAACCTTACCTAGGAAGTCATACGGTAGGTGTGACCAACGCGCCGTCATAAAGTCGATGGTTTCAACACAACGCAGGCTTACAACCCAGTCGTATTTACGCGCATCACCCATTACACCTACCGACTTAACTGGTAGGAATACGGTAAATGCTTGCGACACTTTATTGTAAATATCTGCTTTATGCAGCTCTTCGATGAAAATCGCATCGGCACGACGAAGCAGGTCGCAGTACTCTTTCTTGATTTCACCCAGTACACGTACACCAAGACCCGGACCCGGGAACGGATGACGGTAAAGCATGTCGTAAGGCAAACCTAGCTCTAGACCTATCTTGCGTACTTCGTCTTTGAATAGCTCACGTAGTGGCTCAACAAGACCCAGCTCCATATCTTCAGGAAGACCGCCCACGTTGTGGTGTGACTTGATCACGTGCGCTTTACCCGTAGCTGATGCCGCTGACTCGATTACGTCTGGGTAGATGGTACCTTGAGCAAGCCATTTCGCGTTTACACGCTTGCTTGCTTCTTCATCGAATACTTCGATAAAGGTGTGGCCGATGGTTTTACGCTTGGCTTCTGGCTCGTCAATGCCTTCAAGGGCTTTCAAGAAGCGCTCTTCTGCATCAATCTTAACTATGTTCAGACCGAAGTGGTCGCCGAACATGTCCATTACCTGTTGGCCTTCGTTTAAACGCAGTAGACCGTTGTCAACGAATACACAGGTCAGCTTGTCGCCGATGGCTTTGTTGATAAGCATGGCCACAACCGATGAATCAACACCACCAGAAAGGCCTAGAATAACTTCGTCATCACCCACTTTTTCTTTGATACGGGCAATGGCATCTTCGATGATTTGCGCTGGAGTCCATAGTTTTTCACAACCACAGATATCAACCACAAAGCGCTCAAGCAGGCGCTGACCTTGTAGCGTGTGCGTTACTTCCGGGTGGAATTGAACGCCGTAGAAGCGCTTTTCTTCCCATGACATGGCCGCATGCGGACAAGTATCTGTTTTAGCAGTGGTAGCAAACTGAGGTGGAATTGACTCAACCTTGTCACCGTGGCTCATCCACACATCCAGCAGACCCGCGCCGTTTTCACCCAGGTGATCTTCAATGGCGTCGAATAATGGGCAGTTACCCACTTTTTCAACCTGCGCGTAACCGAACTCTTTCTTATCAGAGCCGTGTACCTTACCGCCCAGCTGCATGGCCATGGTTTGCATGCCGTAACATACACCAAGAACCGGCACACCCGCTTCGAATACATACTCAGGTGCACGTGGGCTGCCCTGCTCTACCGTTGACTCTGGGCCACCAGATAGAATGATACCTTGTGGGTTAAATTCACGGATTTGCTCTTCCGTTACATCCCAAGCCCACAGCTCACAATAAACACCAATTTCACGCACACGACGGGCGATTAATTGGGTGTACTGCGAACCAAAGTCTAGGATCAATATACGGGAGTCATGGATATCTTTGCTCATTGCGATCTCATCTAAATTAAATGAAATTGGATTAACGCTAATGCTTTTTCGTTAATCAGAAATTATTAAGGGCTAGCAGTTGCTAGCCCTAATCTCGTCTACAGTGGCTATTAGCCTAGACGGTAGTTTGGTGCTTCTTTGGTGATTTGCACGTCATGAACGTGAGACTCACCCATACCTGCAGAAGTTACACGTACAAATTGCGGTTTAGTATTTAGTTCTTCAATGGTAGCACAGCCAGTTAGACCCATTGCACTGCGAATACCGCCCACTTGCTGGTGAATGATGTTCGCGATTGGGCCTTTATATGCCACGCGACCTTCGATACCTTCTGGAACTAGCTTTTCTTCAGATTTAGCATCTTGGAAGTAACGGTCTGATGAACCTTCTTTTTGGTTCATTGCACCTAAGCTACCCATACCACGGTATGACTTATAGTAACGGCCTTGATAAAGTTCAACTTCACCTGGTGCTTCTTCTGTACCCGCTAGCATAGAGCCAACCATTACCAGTGACGCGCCAGCAACAAGTGCTTTAGCAATATCACCAGAGAAACGGATACCACCGTCGGCGATTACTGGAATATCACGGCCTTTTAAGCCTTCAACAGCATCTGAAATTGCGGTAATTTGTGGTACACCACAACCAGTTACGATACGAGTCGTACAGATAGAGCCAGGGCCAATACCTACTTTAACGGCATTTGCACCGGCATCAGCAAGTGCTATTGCACCTTCTGCTGTTGCTACGTTACCTGCGACGATTTGTAAGTCTGGGTATGCTTCACGCGTTGCTTTAACGCGGTCGATAACGCCTTGTGAATGGCCATGCGAGGTATCGATAAGTAAGATATCAACGCCAGCTTCAACCAAAGCAGCGATACGCTCATCGGTACCTGCGCCAACACCAACAGCAGCACCCACACGTAAACGGCCTTGCTCGTCTTTACATGCGTTTGGTTTATCTTGTGCTTTTTGGTAATCCTTAACCGTGATCATGCCTTTTAATTTAAAGTCATCGTTCACAACTAAGATTTTTTCGATACGGTGCTCGTGCATAAGACCTAGAATAGTTTCGCGGTCCGCACCTTCTTTTACCGTTACCAGCTGGTCTTTTTTCGTCATTACTGTCGAAACTGGCTGGTCTAGTTTGGTTTCAAAACGCATATCACGGCTAGTTACTATACCAACTAGGTTGTTATCGGTATCAACAACAGGGAAACCTGAGAAACCTTTATCGTGTGCTAACGCTAAGGCACCTGCGATAGTCAGATCAGCAGTAACAGTAACAGGGTGAGAAACTATGCCCGCTTCGTAAGTTTTTACCTTACGAACATTCGCTGCTTGTTCAGCGATGGTCATATTTTTGTGGATAAAGCCAAGACCACCTTCTTGCGCTAACGCAATAGCTAAACGTGCTTCGGTCACTGTGTCCATAGACGCAGAAACGATTGGCAAATTCAGTTCGATTGTTTTGGTTAGACGAGTTTTAAGGTTAGCTGTATGTGGTAATACAGTTGAATGACCTGGTACTAATAGTACGTCATCAAAGGTTAAAGCTTCTTTAGCGATCCTAAGCATTGGCAACTTCTCACGAATTGGTGATTGGGTGGAGTTGCGGCGGCATTTTATCAGCGATGAACGCATGAGTAAAATAAAATTTGCGCTTTATTTATGATAAACTGCCTCAAGTTTTCCCCAGGCGCTTTATCACTATGTATTCACAATCAAATTCTGCCGCTAACCAGAACGTTTATACGGTATCACGACTTAACCGTGAGATCCGTACTATTTTGGAACGTGGCTTTGCCTCGATTGTGCTTAGCGGTGAAATTTCTAACTTTGTCGCCCCCGCCTCAGGGCATTGGTACTTCTCGTTAAAAGACGATAAATCTCAGGTGCGCGCGGCCATGTGGCGCGGTAATAATCGCTACGCTAAATTCCGCCCCAAAGACGGCGACCAGGTGCAGGTACAAGCCAGAGTATCCCTGTACGAACCCCGTGGCGACTATCAGGTTATTGTCGAGCAGATGGAAGCCGCCGGCGAAGGCGCCTTAAAACAAGAATTCGAGGCACTGAAAATGCGCCTTGCGGCACAGGGCCTGTTTAGCTCGACCCACAAAAAGCCCCTGCCCACTACCATAAATAAAGTCGGGGTGATCACCTCCTCGACCGGCGCCGCCATCAAGGACATCTTAACCGTATTACAACGTCGGGCGCCGCAATTAGAGGTGGTGATTTACCCCTGTCAGGTGCAGGGCGACACCGCCCACCAAGGGATCATAGATAAGCTGCAATTGGCCAATGCCCGTAATGAAGTGGATGTGCTGATCGTCGGTCGCGGTGGCGGCAGCCTGGAAGATCTTTGGTGCTTTAATAACGAGCAGCTGGCCCATGCCATCTTTAACAGCCAGTTGCCGGTGATCAGCGCCGTCGGCCATGAAATCGACACCACCATCAGCGACTTTGTTGCCGATATTCGCGCCGCCACGCCTTCGGCAGCGGCGGAGCTGGTGAGCCCGGACAGCAATCAGCTCAAGCAAACCATACAGCATCAAAAACAGCGCCTTTACAGCGCCTGGCGTCATCAGTTGCATGAGCGCTCACAGCTATTGCAACGGCTACAAAGCCGCTTGGCACAGCAGCATCCGGCCAATCAATTAATGCAACAGCAGCAACGCTTGGATGAGCTGCAAATGCGCCTGCACCATGCCATGGAGGGGCGCTTAAGCCACCAGCAGAGGCAATTAAACCAGCTTAATATGCGCATGCAACGCGCCAACCCGGGTACTCAAGTAGCAGCGGCCAAATATCAGTTGCAGCAATTGTCTACGCGCTTGGTGACGGTGCAAAAAGAGCAGCTTTATCAGGCTCAGTCTCAGCTTGCGCAATTGGCGGCCAGACTCGATAGCATCAGCCCGCTGGCGGTATTAGCCCGGGGCTATAGCATAACCAAAAGTGAACAAGGGATTGTGAAGTCGGTGCATCAGGTGCAACCACAGCAGCAATTAACGACCGTGGTTGCCGACGGGGAAATTATGACTCAGGTGGTTTGCGTTCAACCCAAAAGCTAAGAGAGCCATCTGAGCTCACCGCACTGGTGCGCTGAAATTGACGCCACCAGGGCTGCTTGTCGAGACGTGATTGAATCTGGCGCCAATCGGTACGTGGATCATGCTCGGCGCCCTCCAAAACGGAAAACTCAATACGACACACGGTACTTTTACATTGCACCTTGTCCAGGGCGATCTTATCGCTAAAACCTTCACTGTAAACAAAATCGCTGGTTTGGGTTTCGGTCAGATAGGCCCAGCTTTCATCACGCGCTTCCTGAGCAAACAACTCTTGTAGCTGAGATTCCATTTCATCCGGCCCTTTTAAGGCGCGCTGTAACATTTTTATTTCCTGACGCGCCTGCGCCAGTTGCTGTTTCAACTGCTGTGCTTCTTCCGGGATTTCGCTCGCGTTTTCCGGCTCTGTGCTCGCAGCTTCGTCAGTAAGTGGTTCATCGAGAAACGCCTCTGCCTGAACATGCTCTTCGTCATTCAGCACAGCCTGACTTAACGGTTCATTTTGACTCTGCTTAATTACAGACGCTGGAGCTGGAGCCAAACTAGCCTGAGCCGCTAGGCTATTGGACGTTGTTGCGGTGAGCTTTTGTTCGCTGTCGGAAAACAGCATATAGCCGCATCCCAAGCCCACAAAAAAGGCCGCTGAAACGGCCGTAATTAATTGATTCTTTGCCATACTTTCCCTGCTGTTCAGTTTTAGAGCATGGCACTAGTATGTGATTTATTTTCCAGTTCGTCATCCAAAAAGTTTTGGTTCATAGACTCGGCCGGACAAGGACAATCCGGACGCCCCACTACTTTAGCTGGCACGCCAACTGCCGTGGTGTGCGCAGGCACTGGGCTAAGCACCACAGAGCCAGCACCGATGCGAGCGCCCTCGCCCACTTCGATATTACCCAGCACCTTGGCACCGGCACCAATTAATACCCCGGCGCGAATTTTCGGGTGACGGTCGCCAGACTCATTACCCGTACCACCTAAGGTCACAGACTGCAAAATAGATACATTGTCTTCAATTACCGCGGTTTCACCCACGACAATACCTGTGGCATGGTCGAACATAATGCCATGACCTACCTTACAGGCAGGGTGAATATCCACGCCAAACACTTCCGAACAGCGACTTTGAATAAAGCGTGCCAGCTCTTTGCGGCCCTGTAGCCACAGGCAGTGGGCCAGACGATGCGCCTGTATGGCTTGAAAACCCTTGAGGTTTAAGAGCACCATCAAGTAAGTGTCCACCGCCGGGTCGCGGTCGCGCACCGCTTTAATATCGTGAGCCACATGAGTCAACATGGCGTCGCATTCAACAAAAGCCTTATCGAACAGTTCGCGTATGGTAAAGGCTGAGACCACGGCATCGGCCAGCTTATTGGCAACAATAAAGCTCAGCGCCGAGCCCAAACAATCATGATTAAGCACGCAAGAATAAACGTGGGAAGCCAACAAGGGCTCTTTGGTAACGACTTGATTCGCTTCTTCTCTTAATTGCTGCCAAATCTCATGACGCATGGCTATTTCCTAGTATTAACTAACTGCTTAATCTTATAATTGTAACGGATTTGGCGGCAAACACGCTATCCCCGAAACTGGCGCGCTGGTTATTAGATATAACTAAATTATTTATCCAGCCCCTACGCGCCATAAATTATTTCCTCCTGAGGGGCGTAGAGCAAGGGCTTTTCACGACGATACTGACTCGGTGAGACGGTAAACCAGCGCTTAAAGGCGTGATGAATAGCACTGAGTTCGCTGTAACCACATAGATAGGCTATTTCACTGAGGCTGAGGTTTGACTCCCGTAGCAAAGCACAGCTTTTTCTTGGCGCAGGGTATCGAGCAAGGCCCGATAGCTGGTGCCTTCTGCGCTCAGGCGCCGCTGCAGGGTTTTCTCGCTCATGCTTAGCAGTTGCGCCATACTTTTACAGCTCAGCTCACCGCTGGCTAGGTGCTGTTCAAGTAAGAGTATCGGCACCTGACTGATAGCCTTGTGCTTTTCGGCCACTATGCCTTGTTGCAGCTCTGAATGTGCAGCTTGGTCATCGGCCTGAAAATGTATTTCATGATGGGGCGCGCCATAGCCAATGGCACAGTTAAAGTATTGCTCAAGCTCCTCACAGGGTTCGCGGCGCTGCACGCACACCCGGGTGGGCCGCCACTGCTTAGCGGCCACAGTACGAGCTATTTTGACGCAAAAAGCCATGGCTGCCTCATAACTTAGGGTGCCGATAGCGCCGGTGCTGGAAACAAAGTGAAAGCGCAGCAGAGCCTGCCTTTCTTGCGGCCCAACTTGCTGTTTGATCAGCTGAGCATTGGTGCTATCGCCAATCAGCTTTTGATAACGCAAGATCAGTTTATAAGCGCTAAGTACACTGTCTTGTTTTAATAAGGCCAGACCGATCACGGGAATAGCCCGCACATTCATGCCGCTACCAACGGCTATACCGAGATTAAGGCACTCGCCGCGCTGTTCAATGGCCATTTGCGCCGCATTCCACACCATGATGCGAGTATATATGCTGGATTAACCCCCTCGTTGGTTCACAACCACAAACCACCTTGTTCTAGTAGCAAGGTGGTTTTTTTGTCCCAATCCAAATACATCCAACCCTTTGAATGGTGACTTGGCACTCAAAATAATTTATTGTTCGCATTATAATAATAAGAATCTACAAGCAGTTACATGAGCAAAACAGCAGTTTCTTCCCTTTTCTTTGCGATCACCCTGTTATTTACCCTTCCCGCATGTAATGCGCAAGCGGTGAAAATGTCAAAAAGCGGCATTTGCCACGCCCCGGACTCTGCCCATTATCAGCGCACCACAAACTTCACAGCCTATGCCAATTTACCCAACTGCCTGGATGCCGGCGGTCGTTTACCAAAAGGTTATGCGCAAACCAATACACAGATGACGCCAAACTCGAACGAGTATAATCGCGATGACTGGGCCCATTGGCTGGATGAAGATAACGACTGCCAGGACACCCGCGCCGAGGTGCTGATCGCCCAATCTCAGGCTCAAGTTAGCTTTAATGATCCAAAACAATGCCGAGTCACTACCGGTGCCTGGGCAGATCCCTACTCGGGCAAACTATTCACCAATGACGATGATTTGGATATAGACCATATAGTGCCGCTAAAATTTGCCAGCGAGCACGGTGGCGCCCATTGGAGCCATAGTGAAAAAGCACGTTTTGCCAACGACATGGACAACCTACTTGCCGTAGATAACAGCCTCAACCGCTCCAAAGGTGCCAAGGGCCCAACCGAATGGATGCCACCCAAACATGAGTACCGCTGTGAATACCTCGCCCGTTTTAATGCGGTGATGAACAAGTACCGCCTCAGCTACACCGCACAAGAGCAGCGCACGCTAACGAAAATGACAAGTGCGTGTAGTTAACGAATAGTAGCTTAAAAGGCTAGCCTGCTCCTGTTAGGCCAGCTGCTCTACTATTTCCTTGAGCACAGGTACAACCGACAACACCAACAACCCCGATGTCATCACCATAATATTATTGGGCCCAGGCGTCACAGAAGACGAAACCGCGAACAAAACAACGGCAAAAAAGTAATCCACCTGCTCACCCTCATTAAGTTCCTCATAAAACGCCGGCGAGGAAAGCTAAAAATTAGCTGCGTTATCAATTGCTAGCCAGACACCTGCGAACACCTTTAAGCGCCGCAGGTACCCTGCCTGGATACGCAATAGCTGGGCAAAAACACTCCGCTTTATCGCCTTAAACGACAGCAATATCAAAAGACTGCACTTGTGCACGAACACCCAGTATTTATACAAAGAGATGACCCACAGATCTCTAATATCTTGGTAGCCTAAATATCAATAACAACCCAGTTAAAGGTATAAAAGGCGAACTGATAGCCAGTGATAAACTAGAAAACGAAAAAGGAAATGAGCTTGAAATTGGGGACATGAAGATAATTTACGAACCCCAGAAAAGAAAAAAACCCAGCCATTCGGCTAGGGTCTGTAAAAGTGGTACCAGTGGGCGGGCTAGAATCCGTAACAGTGCCACGCCAAGCGTGGCGCTCAAGTCCGAGCAACGTAAATTACAGGCATACAAAAATATCGGGAATATTTTTGAACGACCGCAGGTCGGCCCAAAGGGTAAGTGCAGGGATTGCACGCATAAAAAAACCCCAGCCAATCGGCTAGGGTTATCAAAAGTGGTCCAGTGGGCGGACTTGAACAGAACCATCAACCCATTGTTATAAAATAAAAATAAAACAGATAACGGCAATCTATACCACCATTCGTACTACTAAATTTCTTTATCACCCTAGCTCCTTTTCAGGCCCTTTGATGCACACCAGAAAAGGCTATTATCAGAGGGGATATATAGAATAGGAAACATGCTCCTAATCAATCGCTAAAACATATACCAAAATTTATGACTCAAATGCCTATCAAAGGGCGTGCATACCGCAGCAATCATTGAGTTGCTCTACATCCCTCCATAGAAGGTATTCACAAAGCCCTTTAGCTTCTCAGCAAGCCGAGGAATTACTTTCTTGCGTTGTAATACACTGGGTGGCTTTTCCATTGTAGCAACGATTTCTTCCCTTAGCGGCTCCTGGTCGCTGAAAATCATGCGCTCAACCAGGGCTTTTACATTGTCAGGAATAAGCTGCTCTTCTTCAGCCATTTGCTGGGTCGCCCTCTCCTTCTCTACTTCCCAATAGGCGGCAAAGGCATCATCCACTTCTTCAGCCGACTTCACTTGCGGCAGGTGCTCTTGAATAAATTTATCGATCAGCTCCTGCTTGCTGCGCAGGTTCGGATCGCCGCCAACCGTCTGCATCAATGCCTTGTATTGATATTGATACTCTTCTTCAGTGCCTGCCTGTTTGAGCTTCCCGAGTAGCTGTAGGATGTAAGCAACGTTCACCACGTCCATTGCCAACAGCTCCAGTTCAAAATCAACCTCTTCTAAAATCGACTCTTTTTCTGATGCGGTGTTGGTCTTTACCTTGTCGTACAGATCAAGGTATTTGCTTTTAAAGTCTTCAAACTCTTGCTCACTTATACGAGTGTCCTCAAAAGTAAAATCTGCAAATGTGGCCAGTATGTTCTTAAGACGCATCAGCTCTCTAAAAGCTTTAATATATTCCAGCTCTTGGTTTTCGTCTTCAAGGTCATTCACACTATCTGGATCGGGAGCTATCGCCAATAATGCGCCAAAAGCTTTATTGAAGAGCTTAAGGAACTCTTCATAGGGCGGCATAATCACCGTATCTTTCGCATCCTTGTTAGAGAACAAGGTTAACGCCTCGTCAGTGCTGTTTTTCAGGTTACGGAAACAGACAATGTTACCCTGCGACTTTTGCTCGTTCAGTATGCGGTTGGTGCGCGAGTAAGCCTGAATCAAGCCATGGTATTTGAGGTTTTTATCAACATACAGGGTGTTGAGGGTCTTACTGTCAAAGCCGGTCAGGAACATATTCACCACCAGCAGGATATCTATTTTACGCTCACGTACCTTTTTCGAGATATCGTTGTAGTAGTTGTAAAACGATTCACTGTCTTTGGTGGTATAGCTACAGCTGAACATCTCGTTGTAATCGCCAATGAACTGTTCTAGCTTATCTCGGCTATGGCTATACGCGGCTTGCGGTTCGGCCACCTCACCCAATACGGCTTCATCTAGGCCGTCGGCATCCGGGTCTTCTTCATTGGCCGCATAAGAGAAGATGGTAGCTATTTTCAGGTTGTGTTTGCCCTCGCTCTTTTTCTTGGCAAATAACTCATAGTATTTGATCAGAGCTGGCACACTCGACACGCAAAACATGCCGGTAAATTCCTGGCTGTGAGTCTTGCGTTTATGCTGAGCAATAATGTAATCAGCGATCTTTTCTAACCTAACATCAGATTCCATCAGCTCTTTGGTATCAATGCCTTCAACCTCAATATCCACCTCATTAGCGCTGTCTTTCTTCTTATAGCGGCCAACGTACTCAATATTGAATTTGAGCACGTTCTCGTCTTTTATAGCATCAACTATGGTGTACTTATGCAGTGGCTTGTGGAACAAGTCGGTGGTGGTATATTTGCGCGATGACTTAGACACGGCGTTTTTGGCAAAGATCGGCGTACCGGTAAAGCCAAACATCTGATGATTGGTAAAGAACTGGCTAATTCTCTGATGAGTCTCACCAAACTGGCTACGATGGCATTCGTCAAAGATGAATATTATGTTCTGATTTTTCACCGGCTCCATGCGCTTGGAATAACGCTTATGGCTGATGGCATGGTTCAGCTTTTGAATGGTGGTTACTATCAGCTTTTCATTGCGGCTTAAATTAACCTTGCCGCCTTTCGCTTTAGTCGAAGACTTGCGTTCACCATTTTCTTCCTTGTAATGAACCTCCTTACCGGTGAATTGGTCAACCAGCACCTTGGTTTTATCGGTACCGTCTACACAGCCTTTCATAAAGCTGTTGAACTCTTTCGCCGTCTGGTAATCCAGGTCTTTTCGGTCAACCACAAATACGACCTTGTGGATCTTGCTGTCGCTCGTTAACAACTGTGCCGTTTTAAACGAGGTCAGGGTTTTACCAGACCCAGTTGTGTGCCAGATATAGCCATTCAGCTTATCAATAGGCTGGTTGTTTGCCTGCAACACCTCACGCTCTGCCACCCGCTCAATAATGGCTTCGGTAGCATAGATCTGATACGGGCGCATAACCATAAGAATGCGGTCAGTTTCGTTCAACACCACATATTTAGTGATCATATCTGTTAGGTGTTGCGGCGTTAAAAACTCGTAGGCAAACTTAGTTAATTCGGTATAACGCTCATTTTCAACATCGGCCCAATAGAAGGTTTGTTTAAAGCTTTGTTTGCGATTATTGGCGTAATACTTAGTATTGACTCCATTTGAAATAACAAATACCTGAACATACTGAAATAAGCCATCTTCCGCCCAGTAGGAGTGGCGTTGGTAACGGTTAATCTGGTTAAACGCCTCTTTAAGCTCTAGCCCTCTTCGCTTAAGTTCAATTTGAATTAGCGGTAAGCCATTAACTAGTATGGTAACGTCATAACGGTTTTTATAATGGCCTTCTACCGTTACTTGCTGAGTTACTTGGAAGTGATTCTTACTAAAGTCATCATCAAGAAATCGAACATAACCAACCGTGCCATCGTCCTTGTTGATTTGTAGCCTATCACGTAGCGTTTTCGCTTTATCAAACACGTTGCCTTTTGATAAGGCATTGCGAATTTGTTTGAGCTCGTTATCACTAATTTCAAACCCATTAAGTTTTGAAAGCTGCTTTTTAAGGTTATCTCTAAGCGAATTAACATCAGTAATTGCTGCCTTTTCAAAGTTTCCCTTTACAAGCTGTGCAACTAGGTTGTTTTCTAATTCTTGTTCTGACTGATAGGCCACATTAATTCCTTCTGCTTCTATTCCCTAAACGAACATTTGCTGTAATAAGCCTTTTTTAAAGGTTTGGGTCAGTTCTATTTGTTGTTTGACGGCACTTACTTTTGCTTCAAGGGCATTAACAAATGATACTATTTTTGCTCTCTCACCCTCACTCGGGATAGGTAAAGGTAATGCGTAAAAATCGGATGTCGTAATGTTCATTCGGTCATGTCTTGCACCAAAGTTAGCTATGCTGTGCATGTATCGGTGCCACATTGTCGTATTGAAATACAGTTCTAAGTAATCGAGTAATGAGTCATCTTTAAACCTGAAAACAGTATACAACGGTGACATTACACCTTGGCCTATGTGATTGCGCTTTATAGGTCCTACTGGAGCTAACTCTGAGATTCTTGGGTTATAAACAAAGTCATTTTTTTCAACAACAGTGTAACCACCTAAGTTTTGTTGGTTAGCAATGTCTTTCTTAAAATAATCACCTTGATTAACGATACCGTCTTTAGCCGAATTTGTTAGAACTGTATTAACAGATTCATCTTTATTCTTTTTACTGTTTTTACTAGCAAGTTTTGACAATGGAACAGTTTGCCACTCAGGAAAGTCATTACCATTTTCGTCTTTAAAGCGAATGTCTTGCTTAAACAACTTTTGCATCACGCCTTTTTTGTACTGAGTTAGCAAGGCATGTTTTTCTTTAAGTAGACTGATTTTTTTATCAACTGAAGAAAGGAAATCAGCTATTTTTTGCTGTTCTTCTATACCTGTAAACCCAATCTTGAATTTTTTAATTTCACCTACAGTCAAAGCCGGTTGAGCACTTCCAAACAGAACTTTCTGAATATGTCTTGTTACAGCACCAGTGTAAAAGCTCTTGTATAGAAAGTCGTTGCTTAGGTTAGGATTACTATTTCTTAGAATGACCATCCCAGAATTAATTCTAATTTGCTCTTCTTCAACAGAGTTATTGAAGTGTGCTATGTTTCCAACAGTCCCTCGTGTAGTCAAAACAAGATCGTTACGAAGTAATTTCCCTTTTCTTAAAGCCGCGTCTTTATCTTTTGTAATATATTGTTTTTCAACGAATTCAAAGCCTGACTTGGTGACATTTTTAGCTGACAAAAACAAACAGTCCCCTTCGTCTAAAAACTCACTTTTTGTAGGGTAATTAGTTCCACGATCACCATCTATTACCTCTATGTATAACTGGTCAATCGTTAATTTTTGCCATTCGTTTTCATATCCTGAGAAACGTAAAGTAGGCTTCATTACTTTTCTCCCATCGAGGGGAAATTTATGCCCAACTCATTTGTAAACTCAAAAATTTCTTTTTCTATGGAGTTTAGATTGGCGGTTACTTTAGATAAACTTTCAGCAACAACATTCAGGTTAATCGGCACTTCTTCTTCAAAGGTATCTACATATCTCGGAATATTGAGGTTAAAGTCATTTTCTTCTGCTATTTCATCAACAGAGGCCACATAAGCAAACTTATCTACAAATTTTCTATTTTCTACAGCTTGTAAAATTGCTTCTAAGTCTTCTTCTCGAAGATAATTCTGATTGGTTGCTTTACCATAATTCTGACTAGCATCAATAAACAGAATATTGTCGCTGTGTTTACGGTTTTTCTTTAAAACCAAAATACAGGTTGGAATCGATGTACCGTAGAATATGTTGGAGGGTAAACCGATAACAGCATCTAGGTAGTTCTTATCTTTGATCAAATGCTTACGAATATGACCTTCAGCAGCACCACGAAATAACACGCCATGCGGTAATACAACGGCCATTGTGCCGTCATCATCTAATTGATGCACCATGTGTTGTACAAAAGCAAAGTCTGCTTTTGAAGCTGGAGCTAGCTTGCCATAATCTTGAAAACGTTCATCAGTTAAAAAGCCTGCGGCTGCACTCCAGCTAGCAGAGAACGGAGGGTTAGCTACTACTGCTTCAAAGCGCTTTTCAATATGGTGTGGCTGTTCTAACGTATCATCTTGTTGAATATCAAATTGACGGTAATGCACACCATGCAAAATCATATTCATTCGAGCAAGGTTATAGGTACTTGGATTTGATTCTTGCCCGTAATAGTTACCAACTTCTTTTACTTCTTTTGCTACCCGCAGTAACAATGAACCTGAACCACAGGTTGGGTCGTAAACACTTCGCAGCTTGTCTTTGCCCATAGTTACGAGCTTTGCTAAAAGCTTGGACACCATTGGGGGTGTATAGAATTCACCAGCTTTTTTACCTGCACCAGATGCGAACTGACCAATTAGGTATTCGTAAGCATCACCTAATACATCGATTTCTGTTTCGTGGTGTAGAAAATCGATATCATCAAGGTGAACAAGGATTTTTGAAATAAGCTCGTTTTTGGCTTTTTCGGTTTTGCCCAACTTGTTTGAGGTTAAATCTAAATCATCGAACAGACCATTGAAGTCATCCTCGGATGCCGTTCCCATAGTGCTTTGTTCAATATGGTTAAGCACTTCAGACAACGCTTCTAAGATAAACTCACCGTTCTCACCTTTTTGAGCAAGTACATGGAATAGCTCGCTCGGCTTTAAAAAGTAACCTAAGTGGTCAATGGCTTCTTCTTGAATGGCTTCTAGGTATTCTTTGCCTTCATCGGTATTTTCATCGATAGCATCAAACTTAATACCGTCTTCTTTTAAAAGCTCATCAGCGTATATATCCATGCGCTCAGACAAATACTTGTAGAAGATAAACCCTAAAATGTAATCACGAAATTCATCGGCACTCATATTGCCGCGCAGGGTGTTGGCAATGTTCCATAGCTGCTTTTCGAGTGCTTTTTTGTGTTGTTCAACCATCGGTGGGTTTGTTCCTACTTAATTATTCTCAAAGCTCATTTGAATTAACGGCTTTGCTTTTTCAATGTCTTGCGCTGTGCGTATCAGCACTTCCAGGTCACCGGTGCCCCAGTGGCCCGTGTTGGTAACGTCTCGGGTAAAGCCTTCTTCCAGTTCAATACTACCCGGCTGTACTTTCAGGTACATAACGATTCGCTCGTCTTTCTTCTGTGGCAGTACATGGAAACTAACGAAGTTTTTAATGCGCTTAAATGCCGTGTAGAGCTTCAGCTCTTTACGCTGTGCATCATCACCTAAAGACTCGCAAAAATCACATAGTTCGTCGTAAAGCTTGAGCAGCTTGTCACTTGAAGTTTCAAGCATGGCCTTATGGCTTTTATCTTGGCTTGTTGCTTTTGATCTTTTGGGCTGGTGGCTTACTTTAACGGCGCCGTTAGCCTTGGTGGTTTGGGTATTTACAAGCTCCAGCATAAGCAGATCCGCGCCAAAATACTTGTAGCGCATTAGCTCTATGTTCTTATCTATCTGCTTGATGGCATGTTCGTCATACTTGGTAAAATCGCTGGCAATGCAGATAAGACGTGCACCTTCCCACTCTACCGCTTCGGCTACGTCATGGGTTAGCTCTTTCATTACCAGCAATTGAAACTCAGCTTTGTGATCCAACAGCCAATCATAATAAAACAGGCCTTGGTTTATCACATTTTCATTGGTGTGGCGCTTGTATTCAATGATCACGGGGCAACCGTTTTCATCTAACCCCAGCGAGTCAATACGCCCACCGTTAGAGGTACTGAACTCCGTTGCCAGGAATCGGACTCCGAGAAAGGTGTCCATATGTTGCTCAACCAATTGCTGAAGGTCTTTTTCGAGTTTTGCTGCCTGGCTTGGCAGTTCAACTACCACGTTTTGGTTGTCACCAAGCTGAAATAATTTGATATCACTCAACGTTCTTCTTCCCTATGCCCTGGCGCAACTACCTACTTTATTTAACAAAAAGCTTTAACCACCTCTGTCCACAAAGATGGTTGCCCACCAGCGAGTGTTTTTCTAATCAGCCAACTTGACCGCCCACTAATATTACGGGTTTGCAACCCATGCTACAAGCAACATATTACCGCCTAAAGGCCCTTACCTGATGCCCAGGGAGCTAGGCGAAAAAGCAGGGGGCTAATATATATTTGCAATACATATCAAACAGGTAGTGGCCGAAAAAAATTTGAAAAAAATTAAATTTTTGACGGAAGAACGCTTTTAGATGTAGATAATAGGTGTTGCCCAAATAAACCTAACTAACAATAAATCGGGGTAACGCCATGAAATTACACGCACCTGTAAAGGTAATCAGAAAACCAGAAGTGCTGGAAACTTTCGGTTTCAGTAACTCAACAATCTATAACCGCATTAACGCCGGTATATTCCCTCCCCCAATATCACTAGGCGGCTCAGCCAAAGGCTGGTTGCAGCATGAAGTGAATGCCGTGCTTGCTGCATACGCCTCCGGGAAATCCACTACAGAAGTACAAGAGCTAGTTAAGGAGCTAGTGGCGCAGCGCATTGAAATTTTGGATACGGGGGCTGCGCTATGAAATTTTTGTACGCCAAGAGCGTAAAAGTAACGGCCAAGTTTTCATATATCGACTGGGGTGACTTAGTGAAGTATGTTATATCGCCACCGAATATGGGAGCACTATCTCCTGATGATATAAAGAAGAAATCCCCCATCATTGTCGGTACAGATGCGCCGAACAAGAAACAAGCAACCATTACCGCGCACAATAATCTTACCCTACTACGCCTCGATATTGACGATAGTGAGTTCGATATTGACGGCGTAAAAGCCATATTGGCGCAGCTGGGAATCACTTCATATATCATTCACACCACGGTCAAGCATCAGTATGGCAACCATGGCAATCGCTACCGCGTCTATATACAAATAGCTGCTGGTATACCTTTAAGGTGGTGGGCGCCGATTCAAGCATACCTAGGTAATATATTCCGTGCCGATGACTGCTCTACTCGTCTTTATCAAGGAATGTATTTACCTGCAAGATACTCAGGTGACTGCTACGAATATGTTGTTGGTGAGGGTACGCCATTACCTATTGAAGGATCAAAGCTATTAAGCGATGCCTTATTGTTCGAACAAGAGCAAAAAGAAGAGAAACTCGCTTTCAATACAAGCATTGCACCTAAGCCTGCATATGTAGAAACCTTGGTAGGTAGCCAAGTCTCTATCATTGATCTTGTAAATAATTCCTACTCTTGGGATTACCTTCTAACCCAGCACGGCTACAAACGCCAAGGTAATGCCTACTTGCCCCCAGAATCATCAAGCGGTAAAGCAGGCGCATATATTCTCACCAGTATGACCGATGGCAGAGAAAGGCTTTACTCCCATCATTCAAGCGATCCCTGCGCCATAGGCCACTGCATTGATCAGTTTGATTTCCTCACTATCCGCGATTTTGGTGGTGACCCGAAGCTAGCACTCAGAGAGCTGGCAAAAAAATTCCCTGATGTGAATAAACATAACAAGAATGAATGGGCTATTTCGCAACATAACGAGCGAGTTAGAACATCACGTAAGCAAGGAGAATTATCATGACAGTATTATCGCCGGACAAAAAGTTCGATGTCCAAATCCCCGAAAGCACTAAAAAAGAAGGCCCTGACTTTGAGGATATCAACTCAGAAGGTAAGCCTTTGAATACAAATACAAATCTTGAAGCTCTTGTTAAGTATTTAGGGTTTGAGATTAGATTCAACATGATGACGTTTGAACCTGAACTCTACTGTTCTACAACCCATGCTCCATTGAATTGGTCGCCAGAAGAAATTGTAAGCGAATTGATATCTCAATCTGAGAGGCATGGTTTGAGTAAAACCGCAGAAAGGTACCACTTCATCGCCTTGGCTCAGAGTAATAAGTATCATCCAGTAGCTGACTGGTTAGACTCAGGGCAATGGGACGGGGAAAAGAGAGTTGAAAAGGTGCTCGCGTGCTTGAATGCTCTCAACGAAGAGTACGCAATGACAGTTATGAAGCGGTGGCTTGTTGGCGCCGTGGCTTCGCTTTATGAGCCAAACTTTTCCAGTAAGCTTGTGCCCGTGCTTCATGGTGATCAATGCTTTAGAAAGACGGCGTTCCTTTCCCGTCTATGTAACATTTTTGCAAATGCGTTTCTAGAAGGCGCAGAATTAAACCCCGATAATAAAGACAGCGTGTTGTCATGTATGAGAGCTTGGTTAACTGAACTTGGTGAGCTTGAGCGGACAAATAAGAATAGTCAAGGCTCGTTAAAAGCGTTTATCACCAAAATGATTGATACGGTTCGTCCACCCTACGCCAAGCGGGATATAAAAAAACCACGTCAATCCCACCTTATTGCCACGGTTAACGGCCTAGGTTTCCTAAAAGATGACACAGGCTCTAGCCGCTTCTGTGTTATTGAAATGGGAAGCCCAGCGGATATGGATACCTTAAACAAAATTCTTGGCTGGCAATACAATCCTACAGGCGCTTTAAGACTGTTGGAACCTGAGCTTTTGAGACAGTTTTGGTTAGAAGTGAAGCACATGTATCAGTCAGGCTATGGTTGGAATCTAACTGATCAAGAACGTGCGCTCGCTGCAAAGATTAATGACGAATACCAAGATAAAGGCAGTTGGTATGACTATATTCTGGGCGCATATTTATCGACCGACAATGACAAATACTTTGACGAATGGCGCAATGCGGCAAGCTTAGTAGATACAGACCCTAAATTGCAGGCTGTGAATACTAGGGTTATAGGTAAAGCTCTGGCACAACTGCACAAAGAAGGTTTCTTAGAGGTTGAAACTCGCAGAGGGGGTGCCAAGTTCTATCGTAAGCCTTTGACAAGCTTTGGATTTAAGTAGTGCTGGGTAATTGGTGAAAGAGAAGTCAGGTTTTCTCTCTTTCATCGCGCTTTAACTAGGTGGTAGGCCTTTAATATCAAAGGGTTCAAGCAAAAATGGTTAAAGGGAGAGTGAATTTTCTAAACTTTTTATTTATTAAATAGAAAACCAGCTAGGTTAGTAATACAAGCAGTTATTTTTTAAAGTCTCAAGCTCCTCTTTCATCATCCACCAGATCCAACCGATTCACCGTACAACAAAGAACAGGCTATTTGGCTACCTACCCCTTGTTAGGTTCCTTTTCGGGTATCGGTGCCGTGCGGGGGTCGCAGAGTGCAGAGAGCAACCACTCAGAACTGAGCATTTACTCTAAATACTTGATGTGTGAATTGATAAAGCAGGCTATAGCATCAAATTTAGTCTTGCCACATTAGAAGGATATAAAATGACCATTTCAAAAATTGGCAATATCCTAGATGTTCTGCTATTGATTTCATGGGGCCCTCATCAGGTGGTTCTTCGGGATCCTAACCAACGAGGTTTAATAAGTTATCAACAGCGGAGGTTTCATGACTATTATTTGCCCGAAGTGTAACTATGAAAGAAAAGATACTGATATAAACCCTGAATGGGAGTGCCCCTCTTGTGGTGTCGCATATGCTAAAGTTCAACAAAAGCAAACGTCGCTCGCCAAAGAGCCAAGTAACACCAAATCATCGAGAATAGATAAGATCATAAAAAACAAACTCTTTGTTGTTGGGTTTATATGCTTAACGGTTGGGTACTTCGCAGGACGTGAACACCTAAAGTACCAAGTTCGCTCCTCCATGGAAGGCGTTTTATCGAGTTTTTCTGAAAGCCTGTCACCTAAAAAAGAGCAAAGCTTCATTGAGGAAAAAATTTCAGATTTTAAAAGTGCTCTAAAGCCAAAGTTTGTATCTCCCATCATTTCAAATAAAAGCTACAAAAAGTATAAGTACGATGAAGCTATAACTTTCGACGTTACTTGGGACACCTCAGAGCTTGATAAACCTACCAGAGCCATAAAAGGCATACTAATATTTTCGGATCTTTTTGGGGAAAGCCAGTTTCGTATAAGAACAACGATTAATAACCCATTATCACCAAAGACATTTTTTACTGAGACAGGAATTGGCTTTGATTATAATCAGTTCAAAGATTCCCACAATTGGATGCTAGTTACCGACGTGAAAGACATGAAAGTGACCTTTGATGTGCAAAATGTTATTTACGCTGATGGCACTTCCGAATCTTTTGAATAAACCTAACTCAATTTTTCGAAGAGAAAAGTTATCATCTTTAACCAGGACTTGACGCTCTCATGATGAATTCTGACCACCACTCCATTAATGGGCGTCTGCGCTCGATATAATCGGTGCGGTTGTATGCTCTGCGCACCTCGTTTTTGTCTACATGCGCTAGCGCCGCTTCAATAAGGTCAGGATTTAGTCCGTGCTCATTCATTGCTGTACTGGCAATGGAGCGCATACCATGCGCCACCAGCCTATTTTTGAATCCCATCCTTTTTAACGCAGCATTGGCTGTTTGCGGATTACTGGGTTCGTTAGGGTGGCGATCACTTGGAAATACATATTCACGGTGACCACTTATCGGATGCATCCTCTCAAGAATCTTAATAGCCGACAGGGTTAGTGGCACTATATGTTCGCGTTTCATTTTCATACGTTCAGCGGGAATGACCCAAACACGATTATCAAAATCTATCTCTTCCCACTTTACTCCAGCTGCCTCACTTGCCCGTGTGATTGTATGAAGTTGCCACTCAATTAGGCACCTTGTGGTTATCTTTATACTGGCATAAGCAAGCGTATTCATAAGCTCTGGCAGCTCACTAGGCTTGAGCGCTGGAAGGTTTTTCTGCTTTGGAGTTTCAAACGCCGCTTTTATACCTGCTAGAGGGTTATGGTGGATGACTCCAGTATTTACGGCAAAAACCATTACTTCATTTAGGTGGCGGATAACCTTATTTGTTGTTTCCAAGCTCCCTTTCGCAGCTAATGGCTTTAAAACTGCGATGGTTTCCGGGGCATTGATTTGGGAGATAGGGTGATTGGCTAGTTTAGGAAACACATGATTCTGAAAATTGCGCCATAGGCTGGTGGCCGTACTTTCTGCAATTCGCGTCTTTTTAACTTCAAACCATGTTTGCGCCACTGACATTAACGTAGTTTCAAGCTCAAGCTTGTCAGCTCGCTGTTGCTGCTCCTTCTCTAGCTTAGGGTCTTTACCATCAGCCAGTAGTTCCCGCGCCGCTATTTTGCGTTTTCGAGCATCGGCTAATGATACTTCGGGGTAACTGCCCAAGCTTAAAGAGGATCTCGCTTTTGAAATTGGCTTATAGTAATCAAGTAACCACTGTTTAGAGCCGTTCGGCATGATCCTTAACTGCAAGCCTTCACCATCGGCCAGCTTGTAAAGCTTGTCCCGTGGCCTAGCCTGTTTTACTTGGGTATTCGTAAGCGGGGTGACGATTTTAGCCATGGTAAGTAGTACAACTTGTATAAAAACCAAACTGTACTACTAAATGTACTACTAAAATTACTGAATGTCCGTAGATGTGGTTGATTTATTTTGGACATAAAAAAAGCCCAATTTTCTAATATATATCAGAAAGTTTGGACTCATCTGGTTCATAACGAACCGAAAAGTGGTACCAGTGGGCGGACTTGAACCGCCACGCCCGAAGGCAACGGATTTTGAATCCGTCATGTCTACCAATTCCATCACACTGGCATCTTTTTTCTTTAACCTTCTCAGCGAGAAGATAAAGAAAAACCACTTCAGAGCAAAGGCTTTGTTTATCTGCCCTCATCTCTATGCCCTGCATTATACAAAGAATGATAAGCGCGGCAAGCGTTTTATGTTATTAGCGTGTCAACTGCCGATTATTCAACCAAAGCAGGGGTTTTGCCTGTCTTTTATCTCGATTTGAAGGCCTTTGCCCTCACCGCCAAACCGGGAAAGCGTCGCCTTTGTAATCGCCCTTTGTTACACTGTCGCCGATTTTATTTGCGAGAAATATCATAATGTCATCGAATTCTGCGCCTGCGGGCATTGGTCGCCGTCTTGCTTCACTTATTTATGACGGCTTAGTGGTTATTGCCTTTGCCATGCTCACTACCGTGGTCTTTTTATTATTGGTACAAGCCGGTGTATCCCTGGGCTGGATTGCCATGGGCGAGGCCGAAGATGTGGCCGCGTTGATCCAAGAAAATACTGTGCTTTATGTTATTCGCGATATTCTCCTGGTACTGGTGAGCATTAGCTTTTTTGGTTATTTCTGGAGTAAAAGCGGACAGACCATAGGCATGCGCGCCTGGCGCTTACAGGTACGCCGTTTAGATGGTTCTTTACCCACCTTTTGGCAAGGCGCATGGCGTAGTTTAGCCGCCCTGCTCGGCCTAGGTAACCTGCTGGTTTTGGTGGATTTTAAGAATAAACGCGCACTGCAGGATTACCTCTCTGGCTGTGAGGTTGTCACCCTATCGAAAGAAGATAATAAAAAGGTCTATCGCGCCCTGGATTAATGCAGGAGCACATTGCCGATAATCCCGACAAAAGGTGCCGTAAATGACATGTCGGCGCAACGCGCCGACCTGTAACCACTCTTTTATTCAACCTAAACGCTTTCTGATCGCGGCGCTCGTTGTATAGCATAGCAACAAAGAGCAGGATGCGTTTAGGCAGCATCAACCAAAATAATTAAGCGTGACGAGCGCAGGAAGTACAAGGCAAAAATGGTCAAAATGCCGCAGTTTACATAGAGTAAATGAGGACATTGAAACCATTTTTAACACCGTAATTGTGAGCGAAGTAGCTTTAATTACGGCGCTTGAGTAGGTAGCTGGCAAAGATGATAAACAGCAGGCTCGGCAGTACCGCACCGATAAAGGCTGGGATCTGATAAACAAACACTATTGGCCCGAAGATGCGGTCGGTGAGGTGGAACACTATACCCGTGATCACCCCCATAACGATGCGCGCACCCATGGTCACGGTACGCAGCGGCCCAAAGATAAACGACAGTGCCACCAGTAACATCACCCCAAGCGCCACCGGCTGCATGATTTTACGCCACAGGGCGAGTTCATAGGTACTGGTATCCTGATCATTTTGCTTTAGGTACTGCAAATAAGACCAAAGGCCGGTAAAAGACAGGGTTTCTGGCTTCACCGACACCACGCCCAGCTTCTCCGAAGTCAGCTGCGAGGCATAAAAGTATTCGTCCTGAGTCTGCTCGCTAATTTGCTGCTCCGACATATGCAAGGTTCTTACATCACGCAGCATCCAACCGCCGTCACGGCTGAAACCATTGGCCGCAAAGGTTACCTGCTGCAATTGCAGTTCCTTGTCAAAATGATACATGCGAATGCCGTTTAGTTGGCCTTGCTGATCAACGTCCTCAATATTAATAAAGACATCGCCATCTTTGGCCCAGACCCCTTGTTGGGCGCTGAAAACTTCACCCCCGAATATGGCTTGCGAACGCAGTTGCTTAGCGGTTTGCTCCGCCTTGGGCACGCCCCACTCGGCCATGGCCATCATAAGTATGGCCATCACTATGGCGGTTTTCATTACCGAACCAATCACTTGCAGACGCGACATACCAGCGGCCTGCATCACCACCAATTCGCTGTTAGATGCAAGTGCACCTAACCCCGTCAAGCCGCCGATCAGCGCCGCCATGGGGAAGAAAACCACCACATCACCGGGAATGCTGTACAGGGTGTAGAGCATGGCGTCTATGATGTCATAACTGCCCCGCCCCACCGACTTCAATTGCTCGATAAATTTGATCAGGGTGCTTATGCCCACCAAGACCAGCAAAGCAAACCCTGTGGTTTGTAATATGCTGCGCCCTAAATACCAGTCTAATGTTTTCATGCTGTGGCACCTCTGCGCTTAAAGCTGGCGCGCAGCCAGGCACCCAGGGGGCGTCCTTTAATAATCAAAAATGCACCTATAAATAAAGCACTTAAATGCACCCACCATAATCCTGCGGAAACCGGGATTTTGCCATCTTCCAGGGCAAACTTGGCGGCATTAAGCAAGATAAAATAACCCAGGTACAGAGCGATGGCCGGCACTAACTTGGCAAACTTACCCTGTCGTGGATTAACCACACTGAGCGGCACCGCAATTAAGGTCAGCAAGGGAATGGATAAGGGAATGGCTAAGCGCCATTGAAACTGCGACACCGCCTCATTGCTATCTTGTTTTAATAATTCAGAGGTGGGCACGGCTTCCAGCTTACGTCGCTTATGCTCTATGGCCTGGTCACGAATTTGCACCTGATAGCTGTCAAATTCGGTGCGCTGTAAATCAAGCCCCTGATCTTTTAATTCCACCCGTTGGCCTTGGCTTAGAATAAGCTTCTGTTCGCCATTTTCATGCTCTTCTACCTGACCTTGGTCGGCATAAACGATCAGGGATTTCTGCGCCTCTTCACCGCGCAACAACTGGGCCACAAAAACCCGGTTCAGCGTACGACCGCCGTTGTCGATATTGTGAATAAAGACCACCGCCTGCTCGTTACCAGTTTCCTGGAAACGGCCGGCACGCAAAGCAGACAAACCGGCTTCGGCCTCGGCGCGTTCTTTAAGCTGATATTCTTTTTCACTGGCCCAGGGCGCCAAATAGAGAGTCATGGCTCCGGCTAAAATGGCCAGCACGGTACTGGAGATTAAGGTCACCCGCACCACATACCATTCGCTGACGCCACAAGCTTTTAAAACCGTCATTTCGCTGTCGGCATACACTCGGCTATACGCGAGAATAATACCCAGGAATATACTCAGAGGGAGAATCAAGGAAGCCAGTTGCGGCAACTTTAAGGCAACCACAGAAAGCACCAGTTTTGCTGGAATACTACCCTCAGAGGCATCGCCTAAAATGACAACGAATTTTTGACTCACAAATATCGTCATGAGGGTAACAAAAACAGCCACCTGCGACTTCAAAACTTCTGCGGTTAAGTATCTAAAAATCAGCAATGTGCGCCCCTAAAAACGTCGTGTTTCACTGGCATAGTGGGAAAATTTGAGTAAACTAGTTATTTTAGTCACTTTATTATATGTCAAGCGGATCAAATATCCTACCTAAGGCATGTAATTGTCTACACTTTAGTTTAGTGGATTGAGTAAAACGAAAATAGTTCACTGGCATATTATAAGTACTTACTCGGCCTGTTGCTGAACAACACGCCAGAAGTACCGATTATTCCTCTAATTAGGAGTCACAATGGAATTTAGCGTAAAGAGTGGAAGTCCAGAGAAACAGCGCAGTGCCTGTATCGTGGTGGGTGTTTATGAACCACGCCGATTATCACCCATAGGTGAGCAGCTGGACCAGATCAGCGAAGGCTATATTTCGAATCTTTTGCGTCGCGGCGACCTTGAAGGCAAGCCAGGCCAAACCCTGCTACTGCACCATGTACCTAACGTTTTAAGTGAGCGCGTACTTCTGGTTGGCTGTGGTAAAGAACGCGAACTTGATGACAAACAATACAAACAAATCATCTCCAAAACCATCAACACCCTGAACGAAACCGGGGCGATGGAAGCCGTTTGTTTCTTAACCGAGCAGCATGTTAAAGGCCGCGATACCTATTGGAAAGTGCGCCAGGCGGTAGAAACCACCCAGGATTGCCTGTACACCTTCAACGAATTAAAAAGCAAAAAGAGCGACCCGCGTCGACCGCTACGTAAAATTGTCTTCAACGTGCCAACTCGTCGCGAGTTGACCATAGGCGAAAGCGCCATCGAACACGGTCTGGCCATCGCTTCCGGTGCCAAGCTATGTAAAGACGTGGCCAACATGCCGCCAAATATCTGTAATCCGCGCTATTTAGGTGAACAAGCCAAGTCGCTGGAAACCGAGTTCGACAAGGTTACGGTGAATCTGGTTGGCGAGAAAGAAATGGAAGAGCTGGGCATGCACTCATACCTGGCCGTTGGTCGCGGCAGCGCCAATGAATCTGTGATGTCAGTGATTCACTATAACGGTGGTGTTGAAGATGCAGCGCCTATCGTGCTTGTGGGTAAGGGTCTGACCTTCGACTCGGGCGGTATTTCTATCAAGCCGGGCGAAGGCATGGATGAAATGAAATACGATATGGGCGGCGCCGCCGGTGTTATCGGCACCATGCGCTCTATTGCCGAGATGAACCTACCTATTAACGTGATTGGCGTATTGGCCGGCTGTGAAAACATGCCAAGCAGCAATGCCTATCGCCCGGGTGACATTCTAACTACCATGTCGGGACAAACCGTTGAGGTACTTAACACAGACGCGGAAGGCCGTTTGGTACTGTGTGACGCGCTGACCTATGTTGAAGCCTTCGACCCAGACACGGTTATCGACGTTGCCACCCTAACAGGCGCTTGTATTATCGCCTTAGGTGCCCATGCCACCGGTATGCTGTCAAACCACAACCCGCTGGCCCATGACCTGCTTAAAGCCGGTGAGCAAAGTGGCGACCGCGCCTGGCAACTGCCTTTGTGGGATGACTACCACGAGCAGCTGGAAAGCCCATTTGCCGACTTCACCAACCTGGGTGGTCGTGCAGCTGGTACCATCACGGCAGCGTGTTTCTTGTCTAAATTCACCAAGAAGTACAACTGGGCTCACCTGGATATCGCCGGTACGGCTTGGCGCAGTGGCGGCAAAAACAAGGGCGCAACCGGTCGTCCTGTGCCAATGCTGACCCAGTATTTAATTAATCGCGCTGGCGTTTCGGAAAGCCCGCAAGATTAATCTTCTCGATTAATCAGCCTTAGCACTGTTAAGCCCCTTTTATAGGGGCTTATTCATTGATGCAAACTGCCGATTGTGGCAAAATTGGCGCATTAACGAGCCGCGTAGAGGACGCAATGAAAGCGTTATTTTACCTGCTAGAAAATGCCGATGAGCCGGGCCATGACGTGCCGGCTCATTTTGATCTTGGCGCCCGCCTCGCGGCACAGCAATACCGCCAGGGCAAACGGGTATTTATTTTTGTTGATAATCGTGACGATGCGCACCTTATCGACCAACATTTATGGGCGTTTGACGCCGATAGTTTTGTGCCCCACAACCTTCAAGGCGAAGGCTCTCGTGGCGGCGCTGCCGTAGAAATTGGACAAACACCGCCGGTTGCCAAGCGCACTGTGCTAATTAATTTAGCCTCCACGGTGCCCGATTTTATACGCCGCTTCGACACCATTTTAGATTTTGTGCCCGCCGACGAGCGACGCAAACAAATGGCACGAGCAAAATACAAGCAGCTTCGCGATATTGGCGCGCAGCTAAGCACACAAAAAGTTTAGATAGAATTTAAAGGTCCTGGGCAATGGATAAAACCTACAATCCGCAAGATATTGAACAATCCCTCTATCAAGAGTGGGAAGAAAACGGCTACTTCAAACCAAGTGGCGAAGGCGATGCATACTCAATTATGATCCCACCGCCGAACGTCACCGGTAGCCTGCATATGGGCCACGCGTTCCAAGACACTATCATGGACACCCTTATTCGCTTTAAGCGTATGCAGGGCAACAACACCCTATGGCAGGTAGGTACCGACCACGCTGGTATCGCCACGCAAATGGTTGTAGAGCGCAAGCTGGCGGCGGAAGAAGGTAAAACTCGCCACGACCTGGGCCGTGATGCCTTTATCGACAAGATCTGGGAATGGAAAGAACAATCAGGTGGCACCATCACCAAGCAGCTGCGTCGCCTTGGCGCCTCTGTTGATTGGGACCGTGAGCGTTTCACTATGGACGAGGGTCTATCAGAAGCGGTTAAAGAAGTGTTCGTTCGCCTGTACAAGGACGACCTGATCTACCGTGGTAAGCGCCTGGTTAACTGGGACCCGAAACTACACACCGCCATCTCTGACCTGGAAGTAGAGAACAAAGACAAGCAAGGCCATATGTGGAACCTGCGCTACCCGCTGGCGGATGGCGTTAAAACCCAGGATGGTAAAGACTATATCGTTGTTGCCACAACCCGTCCTGAAACCATGCTGGGCGACACAGGTGTTGCGGTAAACCCGGATGACGAGCGCTACCAGGACCTTATCGGTAAAGAAATTCTGCTTCCTATCGTCAACCGTCGCATTCCTATCGTTGCCGACGAGCACGCCGATATGGAAAAAGGCACGGGCTGTGTAAAAATCACCCCGGCACACGACTTCAACGATAACGAAGTAGGCAAGCGTCATCAATTGCCTATGATCAACGTATTCGACAAGGATGCGGCGATTCTTAGCGAAGGTGAAACCTTCACCTTCGACGGCAAGCCTCTTGAGCTGGACGCCCCTCTTCCAGAGCGTTTCCACGGCCTTGACCGTTTCGATGCCCGTACCAAGGTTGTTGAAGAGTTTGAGCAAGCCGGTCTGCTTGAAAAAATTGACGACCACAGCCTGACCGTACCTTACGGTGACCGCTCGGGCGTGATCATCGAGCCACTGCTTACAGATCAATGGTATGTGCGCGTTGCGCCTCTTGCTGAGCCTGCGATTAAAGCGGTTGAAGATGGCGATATCCAATTCGTTCCTAAGCAGTACGAGAACATGTACTTCGCTTGGATGCGCGATATTCAAGACTGGTGTATCTCACGTCAGCTTTGGTGGGGTCACCGTATCCCGGCATGGTATGACAACGAAGGTAACGTCTATGTTGGCCGTGATGAAGCAGAAGTGCGCCGCGACAACAACCTAAGCGATGAGGTAACACTGACTCAAGACGATGACGTACTTGATACCTGGTTCTCATCGGCTCTATGGACCTTCTCGACACTGGGCTGGCCGAATAACCTTGAAGATCTAAAAGTATTCCACCCGTCTAACGTCCTGGTTACCGGCTTTGACATCATCTTCTTCTGGGTTGCGCGCATGATCATGATGACCATGCACTTCATCAAAGACGAAGACGGTAAAGCACAGGTGCCATTTAAAACCGTTTACGTGACCGGTCTTATCCGTGATGAAAACGGCGACAAGATGTCAAAATCAAAAGGTAACGTGCTTGACCCGTTAGACATGATCGACGGTATCGATCTTGAAAGCCTGGTAACCAAGCGTACCGGCAACATGATGCAGCCGCAGCTGGCACAAAAGATTGAGAAAAACACCCGTAAGACATTCGCCGATGGCATTGAGCCACACGGTACCGATGCGCTGCGCTTTACCCTGGCAGCCATGGCCTCAACCGGCCGTGATATCAACTGGGATATGAACCGTCTTGAGGGTTACCGTAACTTCTGTAACAAGCTATGGAACGCCAGCCGCTACGTGCTGATGAATACCGAAGAGCAGGATTGTGGCTTTAACGACGCTGAGCGCGAATACTCGCTGGCGGATCGTTGGATCCAGGGTCAGTTCCAGCAAACGGTGAAAACCTTCACCGAGCACTTGGATAACTACCGTTTTGACCTTGCTGCCAATACGATTTACGAGTTCACTTGGAACCAATTCTGTGACTGGTACCTAGAGCTAACCAAGCCGGTATTATTCAAGGGTAACGAAGTACAGCAACGTGGTACGCGTCATACGCTGATCACCGTACTTGAAGGTCTGCTGCGCCTGATGCACCCATTGATGCCTTACATCACAGAAACCATCTGGAAGCGTGTAGCGCCAATCGCGGGTATGGAAGCCAATACCATCATGCTGCAAGCCTTCCCGCAGTTTGATGAAAGCAAGGTAGATGCAACGGCCATGGCTGACCTTGAATGGGTAAAACAATTTATCGTTGCCATTCGTAACATCCGCGGTGAAATGGACATCAGCCCAAGCAAGCCGCTGAATGTATTATTGGCCAATGCCAGTAGCGAAGACACCCGTCGTTTGGAAGAAAACCGTACCTTCCTAAGCTCGCTGGCGAAGCTTGAAGAAGTCACCGTGCTTGCAAGCGCCGATGAAGCACCAGCCTGTGCCACCGCCTATGTTGGCCAACTTGAGATCATGATCCCTATGGCGGGTCTGATTGATGTTGAAGCCGAGCTTGCCCGTATCGCCAAGCAACTTGAGAAGGCACAAAAAGGCCTAGAGCAGGTTGAGAAGAAGCTAGCGAACGAGAAGTTCGTCAGCAACGCGCCTGAAGCGGTACTGGACAAAGAAAAGTCGAAACTGGCCGAGTACAGTGAAGCAAAAGCCAAACTGCTTGAGCAAAAAGCGAAAATCGAAAGCCTGTAATTAGCCTTTTGGTTAAGCCGAAAAACGCGAGCCAAGCTCGCGTTTTTTTATGGACGCAGAAAAAGCGATTTCGCCTCTTGTTTTTTATTTTTACGATTTGTCATTTTTAGAGCTGAATTATTGGCTTATAGTTACTATCAAAGTGCCTTGATTGATAAAGTAAAATAACTATGACGGCAACAAAAAATACTGCGAACACTTTGAACATAACAACCGAGTCTTTGGCTGGGGCAATCAACGAATATTTTGTTGTCGCACAGGACGCGCTCACCAGCATGGGTTTCCTGATCCAGTTATCTATAGTTCTAACCATCTATTTATGCTCCTTTCTTATCGCCGCCAAGCTCCGTAGAAAGGTCACGCCGGTAAAAGATCCCTCGGCAAGCCCAAGCCAGGCATTGGAATTTGTCGTTAACAAGCTACTGGCGGTGGTCTTTCCCATGCTCGCCATTTCATTTCTAACGCTGTCCTTACTGCTGGGGGAGCAATATAAGATTGATACCTGGTTAATCAATGCGGTGTTAATTATCGCCGTGCTGCTGTTTTTAAACACGGTTATTCGCGCCGTGGTAGACGGCGAACATATTGCCGCCTTTATGCGCTGGGTGGTGCTCCCCTTGGTGTTCCTGCATATGGTGGGGATACTCCCACATATTATCGCCGTGCTGGAAACAATCGCCATCACTGTAGGTAATGTTGAGATTTCTTTTTATGGTATAGGCCGGGTATTAGTGTTTGGCGTGATCCTGTTTTGGCTCGGCAAGGCCTTTAGAATGACGGGCAAGAAGCTGATACGTAACCAGAAAAAGCTGGATGTTACCACCAAGGAAGTCTTCACCAAGGTATTTGAAGTCGCCCTTTTCTGTGTAGGTTTTCTGCTGCTGCTCAACATCATGGGCATCAACCTTACAGCACTTGCGGTATTCGGTGGCGCCCTGGGTGTGGGCCTGGGGTTAGGCCTGCAAACGATCGCCTCAAATTTTATTTCCGGCATTATTATTCTGGTGGATCGCTCATTAACCATAGGCGACTTTATAGAGCTAGAAGACGGCAGCAAGGGTTTTGTCCGCGAGTTTCGCATGCGTTATACGGTACTGGAAACCTATGACGGTAAAGACATTCTTGTGCCCAATGAAAAGTTTATCAACTCCTTGATGACCAACTGGACCCACAAGGATCCGAAACAGCGCTACCGCATTGATTTTAGCGTCGCCTATAAAACCGATATCCGCGCCATGTGCGAGATCATAAAAGAAGCCGTAGCCGAGCACCCTCAAGTGATCAGCGGCGAGGATATCCCCTTTGAAGAGTG
Source organism: Pseudoalteromonas qingdaonensis (assembly GCF_038739665.1). Classification (NCBI taxonomy): domain Bacteria; kingdom Pseudomonadati; phylum Pseudomonadota; class Gammaproteobacteria; order Alteromonadales; family Pseudoalteromonadaceae; genus Pseudoalteromonas; species Pseudoalteromonas qingdaonensis. The sequence continues at coordinate 129,166 of NZ_JBCGCU010000001.1, forward strand.
TCCCGACTGTGAAATCGACTCATTCGGGGATTTTGGTGTGAATATGTTCGTCGAGTTCTGGATGTTCGGCATAGATGACGGCAAAAACCGCGTTGGTGGTGACCTGCTGCTGATCGTCTTTGAAACCCTGCGAGAGCACAATATCGAGATCCCATTCCCGCAAAGAGAAGTGCGCATACTCGACGACAACGCGCCGTCGATAAGAAATACAACGCCGAAATAAAGTACGTGCTGTTTACCTTATCACTCCTTGGGTGTTTCCAGGTAAAAACATAATGCGGCTTTCATATTGACCGTTTTCTTGCATCAATTGTTGAATAAATAAATTTCCGATCAAAGAGTTATCTGCGGAGAAGAAATCTTTGCTGAATCCATTCCAAGATTCATCTTCCGAGTAAGTGACACTAAAAGCACATATTGAATCACTGCATGCAATGTCACTGCTGTTGATACCTGGATAATTTGCTTGGTTGCTGTAGAGGCTCTCATTGAGCTTTTGTTCTGCAATGTAACTTTCTGGTTTGTTTTTATTTAGAGATAGTTCCTCCAAAAAAGCAGGGAAGTCATTTGCTCTCAAAACCCAAGATATTTTTTGCGCCTTAGCATTACCTGTATTTTTATCAAAAATATGCTCTTGAATATCTAGACCTGAAGTCAGAATGCATTGATTTTCAGGCGATAATTCATCACATAATTCTTTTTTTATATCCGCGGACTTATGACTCTGTGCAGTTTCTTTATGGCGAGTTTCGACAGCTGAGTCAGCTTGCGTATTATCCGTTAAGACGGTGGATTTTGCTTGCTCACTCTTGATATCAAAAGCTGTGCTGGGGCTTTCTAATAATGCAGGTTCTGATGACCTCTGACCCAGAAAATAAACGCCAAATAAAGCTAACACCAAGGCCAAAATAACTAAATTTTTTATCATTTTTATTTCCCTAATAAGGCTCAAAAGTGAGCCTTCCTTTTTATCTTCTTGACTATATTTTTTATTCTTACGTCTAATTGTGCGAATTACGCTAATTCAGCCACCACAAAAATCTACATTAAATCAGGGGACATGTCTTTATGGAATTAAATTTTTGTATCGACACAAAAAACGCGAGCCTAAGCTCGCGTTCTTGTTATCCCATTTAAAGTTTTAGCGACCTAAAATGGAGACTATTTCTCGGGTATTTTTAATTAAGCGGATAATGCGGTTATCTACTTCAATTGAAATAACACCATCATGACCATGGGAGTCGATCACCCGACCACGGCGATAAATATCATAATCAAGAATGTCACCCTGGCGATATTTTTTGTGCCAACCCGGAGGCAATGAACCACCGTTATCGACTTTCTTTTGCAGACCAGGTGGTAGAGAGCCTTTGCCTTTACCCTTATCATTATGCTCTTTGGCGTTCGCCATTCCCGTCACTAGGCTAAGGCCGATTACGGCAACACATAAATAGGTTTTCATACCATTACCCCTTGTTAAGTCTTTCATTTAGCCTAGCAATTTTTTAATGAACAGGCCATGAAGCGTCAAGCCCCAAGAGCGACTCCATAAAAAAAGCCAAGCGAATGCTTGGCTTTTTCTTATCAATTTAACAACTGAGCTTAGAAGCTGTAGTTGTACTGAGCACCGAATAGGTAGGCATTACCTTCGGACTCAAAGCCCCATTGCTGCCCAGACTCATCTGTCTCAACAAAGCTCTGCTTTTTACCACGAATGATGCTGGCACCCAGGTCAACACTTGAGGCTTCATCCAGCTGCCACTCGGCGCCGAATGAGAACCAGAAACGGTCTGTATCTGGGATAGAAATTGACAGGTGCTGTTGTGATACAGGTGACTCGTCAAAGGCTAAACCGGCACGCAATTTCCACTGTTCGTTTAGCTGGTAATCACCACCGATAGCAACACGAATTGAGTCAGAGAAGTCTTCCTGCTTCGCAAATACCGGCTGTTCAAAACCCTCTACATAGGCTTCTAGCTTGTCGAAGCTGCTCCAGCCAGTCCATAGCACGCTGTAGTGCAGGCCGTATTCCTTGTTAAGCTGGTGTGAACCTGAGAACTCAGCGATCGCCGGCAGAGTTAGCTCAAGTGAGCCAGGAAGTTCGCGCCCCTCAAGACCACCAATGGCAGCAGGAAGCGAGTTACGGTATTCGCCATCAAAGGTCAGGTCGGTTTCGCTGCGGTAATGGAAACCTAAACGGTTATTTTCATCCAGGCTGTAAGCCACACCCAGGTTCCAACCAAAACCTGTGTCATCACCCTCAAGGTGCGTTGCTTCAAGGCTGGCAGGAAAATATGGGTTAGTACCCGCTGTACGTTTTACCTTGGCATCGGCATAAATATAGTTTACGCCCAGGGCCACAGTCCAGCTCTCATCAAGCTGATAAGCAACTGATACATTGGAGTTAATGGTCACAATTTCGGTTTCACCGGCAATTTGACCAGCGGCATAATCGTCAGCAAACTCGGTAGACAGGCCGAAGTTTGAGAATACGCCAAAGCCTAGGCTTACCTGGTCATTCAGCGGCATAGTAAAGTAACCCGCAGGGATCACTGCATTTGGAGCGATGCTGCTGTCATCAAGCACATCAGCGTCAAGACCATTGCTGGTGCTTTCACCTTCAAGGCTTACGTCCGGCTTTACATACATAGCGGCAATACTTAGCTGCGCCTTATCGAACTGCGACATAAGCGCTGGGTTACGAGCAACCACAGAAGCGTCATCTGCAACCGCCGCTTCACCGGCGTAGGCACGGCCCAAGCCTGAGACATTTTGCTCTGCCAACTGGAAGGCAGCGGCAAAAGATTCGGTTGATAATAGCGCCAATGATGCCACTAAAAGGGTCTTTTTAAATTGCATACTTCATTCTCATTGTTATTTATTTAACCGCACACAGTACATTATTCAATGATAAAAATCTGTTAAATGTAGTTAACAACGCGTAATTTAGATGCAAAATCGTGTATTTTTACAACCAAATAACCGCTGGTATGGCCACCAAAACACACGTTGATAATAATTCTCGTTTGTATTGACTAAATAAACTAAGGGGTTACACTGATGCCATGACCAATTTCCCGAGCTGACTATGCCTTACGTTATTACCCTTATCGGCGCGGCCTTTTTATTATGCGCCATCGGCGTCTATGCCTTTCTATGTGCCAGTTATTGTGCCTGCACGCATCAGGAGCAAGGCGATAACCCTATAGGCAGATATTGGCTACTGGCCATGCTGAGTCAGCTTGCAAGTTTAGGGTGTTGTGCCCTGGCTCTACATAGTCACTTAGGGTCTCTGCTGTGGTTTTCTCTGGTCGCCTGTTGTTTAGGTAGCGCTTTGCTCTGGGTGAAACTGAAAACGCGACTGAGTGCACGGATAAAAGCCCAAGTTAAGGCTATTTATACAGCTGGGGGTTCTAGGGGTTATAGAAAAGAATTGGCCTAAGAGCCTTGGCTGATGTTAAAGGCGAGGTGTAGGTCGATGCATTGCGCCGACAAAATGAGGTGATGTGCCCTTTTGTCGGGATAAATCCCGACCTACAACGACAAAGTAAGGTGATATGACCTTTGTCGGGATAAATCCCGACCTACTACTCTTGGAAGTAGGTGCCCCAGCCATCGTATTCGACCTGGTTTTGCTCGGCGATGGCCGCCAGCTTATCCACGTCTTCCATAATGGCATCTGTGTTCAGTTCACACTCAACCACTACATCAAAGCCCCAAATGGTACCGCCTTCTTCGAGTTCCAGCTCAGCCGGCTCTTCTACATCATAACCCAGTTTAAAGGCTGCCAAGGCGGCATTCTCCAGCGCGGCAAAGTCTTCACACACAAAGTGGTGTTCAACTTCATACAGGAGTTCAGGATTTGAGCCGTCTTCAAGTAGAGACTCAACAATTTCTTCGCTTATTTCGCGCCAGTTTTCCATTTAGCTTCTCTCATTTAATTGTGTCAGCGTTTCGTTCATCACCTCATGGAAGTGATCCGCATATTGGCGAACACTCATGGATGCGTCTAACAGCTGTGGTGCTAACATTTTGATGTAGATAGTACCATTATCCCAGCGGTTTAACTTAATACATTTATGGGTATCGCTCATCACCACGGGGATCACCGGAATATTGGCATTGGCGGCGGTATGAAAAGCCCCGGTTTTAAATGGCAATAGGCCACGGCCATAGCTGCGCGTACCTTCGGGAAACATCCACAAAGACAAACCGCCCTTTTTAAGCTTTTCCGTAGTCTTGGTAATGGTCGCCATGGCTTTTTTACGGTTACCACGGTCGATAAGGATATTGCCCGAGAGCCAGTACAACTGCCCAAAAAAAGGGATCCACTTAAGGCTTTTTTTACCCAAGCTTACCGTATTGCGCTGCAAAGCCCCCGGCAAGAAGAAAATATCATAGTTATTTTGATGGTTGGCGATATACACAGCCGGCTCGCCACTGATGATGGACTCGTCTTTTTCTATTACTAGTTTAACGCCAAATATGCGTGACATAGATGCATACCAGCTGCCTATCACCCGCACATTATCACCATGAAACGGACGCACCAGGCACAACAAAAAACCTGCAATAAAACTACAAGGAATAAATACAGCAATCACCAACAAGCGTAACAATGCCAGCACAATTAACTCCAACTTTCGAGATTGGCCGGCATTATACATATGCTGATTTATTTTAGCGAACACTTGTACGCTGCTTTTTATTATCTCACTGCAGCCAAAATACCCAGGGCCATTATTAGGGTCTGTTTATCTTTGCGGTTTACTTTATGTTCAATCTAAACGCATTCTGATGAATATAATCACTAATTTATGTGGTCAAATTCATCCATGAAGCTTGGTTACATCGCGCATCCATGCGCTCACCTCGCTAAGCTGCGAAGCATTGCTTCGGTCTTGCTCGCCTATGTTCATAGCGAGCAACACAGAGCAGGATGCGTTTAGATGAACCCGCAGGGCAGCGCTTGTAGCGCATTTCTACTGTGTTGTTACATGTTCATGTAGAATAACTACACCACACATGTGCCGCCTTGTATAAATCCGCTACAAACTGCTGCAAAAACAAACAACAAAGGTCAACAGACCCTACCTTAGCGCCTTTGTAAACATAGCACAGGCTGGTGCTGGCCGCTGCCTATACATGACTGCTTAGGTTGCGGTTTTTATTGATTAATAACCCACACTTAGAGCCTCTATTGGCTACACTTGAGTAATAACCTAACTTCATCTATGACCGCTGTTGGATGTAGTCCAGATTTTGATTACTAAAAAGGAACCCAAAATGACTAAGTGTCCCGTAATGCACGGCGGTCTAACCCATAACGCCGAGGCCAACACAGCTTGGTGGCCAAATACCCTTAATCTCGACATGCTTCACCAGCACGATGGTAAATCCAATCCCTATGGCAAGGACTTTAACTACGGCGCGGAGTTTTTAAAGCTGGATCTTGAAGCAGTGAAGCAAGACCTTAAAGCCCTGATGATCCATAGCCAGCCCTGGTGGCCGGCAGATTGGGGTCATTATGGCGGCTTGATGATCCGCATGGCCTGGCATGCGGCCGGCACTTACCGTATTGCCGATGGACGCGGCGGCGCAGGTAGTGGCAATCAACGTTTTGCGCCACTTAACTCCTGGCCGGATAACGCCAACCTCGACAAAGCCCGGCGCCTGCTCTGGCCTATTAAGAAAAAATACGGCAATCGTTTATCCTGGGCCGACTTAATCATACTCGCCGGCAATATGGCCTATGAGTCCATGGGCTTAAAAACCTTTGGTTTTGCCGGCGGTCGCGAAGATATCTGGCACCCGGAAAAAGACGTCTATTGGGGCGCAGAAAAAGAATGGCTGGCACCCAGTGATGCACGCTACGAAAACGTTGCTCAGCCCGACACCATGGAAAACCCCTTAGCGGCGGTGCAAATGGGGCTTATCTATGTCAATCCCGAAGGCGTTAACGGCCAGCCAGATCCGCTAAAAACCGCAGCCCAAGTACGCGAAACCTTTGCCCGCATGGCCATGAATGATGAAGAAACCGCAGCCCTTACCGTAGGCGGCCACACCGTAGGTAAGGCGCACGGTAACGGCGATGCCAGCCAATTAGGTCCTGAGCCCGAGGCCGCCGATATCAACGAGCAAGGACTGGGTTGGAATAACCATACTCAGCGCGGTATCGGTGCCGATACCGTCACCTCTGGCTTAGAAGGCGCCTGGACCAGTCATCCTACCCGTTGGGATAACGGCTATTGCTATTTGCTGTTGAACTACGAGTGGGAGTTGAAAAAAAGCCCGGCCGGCGCCTGGCAGTGGGAGCCCATCAATATAAAAGAAGAAGACAAACCCGTCGATGCCGAAGACCCCAGCATTCGCCACAACCCGATTATGACAGACGCGGATATGGCGATGAAGATGGACCCCAGTTATCGTCAGATCATTGAGCGCTTCGCCAAGGACTTTGACTACTTCAGCCAGGTTTTCGCTCGCGCCTGGTTTAAGCTCACGCACAGGGATCTCGGCCCCAAAGCCCGTTATTTAGGCGCCGATGTCCCCAATGAAGATCTGATCTGGCAAGACCCTGTCCCTACAGTGAATTACATTCTTAGTAATCATGAAATAGACGAGCTTAAGAGCAAGCTGCTCGATTGTGGTATCAGCCACAGCGACTTGATCAGCACCGCCTGGGACAGCGCCCGCACCTATCGCGGCTCAGATCATCGCGGCGGCGCCAACGGTGCCCGTATTCGCTTAGCACCACAAAAGCATTGGTCGGGCAACGAGCCAGCACGCCTTGATCGCGTTCTAGAAGCGCTGGAAAAATTACAAAAAGAGCTAAGTAAACCCATCAGTCTGGCGGATTTAATCGTGCTCGGCGGCTGTGCAGCGGTGGAGCAAGCAGCCCATGCCGCAGGCGTTGCCACCAGCGTGCCCTTCTCGCCGGGTCGTGGCGATGCCAGCATTGAAATGACGGACGTAGAGTCTTTTGCGCCGCTGGAGCCCATAGCCGATGGCTTTCGCAACTGGTTAAAGCAAGACTATGCGGTGTCCGCCGAGGAGCTGCTGCTCGACCGCGCCCAGCTTATGGGCCTGACGGCGCCACAAATGACGGTGCTGGTCGGCGGTATGCGCGTACTCGGCACCAACTACGGCGGCAGTGAACATGGCGTCTTTACCAGCAGTGTGGGCGTTTTAAGCAATGACTTCTTTGTTCACCTCACCGATATGGCCTACCGTTGGCAACCGCGCAGCGATGGCCTTTACGACCTGGTTGACCGCGAAACCGAGGTAGCCAAATGGACGGCGACCCGGGTCGATTTGATCTTTGGCTCCAACTCGGTACTGCGCGCCTACGCGGAGTTTTACGCTCAGGACGATAATAAACACCGCTTTGTGCACGACTTTATCAAGGCCTGGTGCCAGGTAATGGATGCAGACCGCTTTGATTTATAAGGTGTTGGCTTAGACTTTAGTTTAGGCATTAAAAAAGAGGGCTACCGCCCTCTCTTTTATTCTTCCGTTGTTTCCACCGCTTCCGGCTCTGGCGTACTGCCTGTGAATTCTATTTCACAGCCATCTACTCTTTGTAAGCCACGGGGCAGTTTATTACCGCGGCGGCCTCGCTCTCCATGGTAGTGCTCTAAATCGCTTGGTTTTAACGTCAGCTTGCGCTTACCGGCAAGCAAGGTCACGCTGGCGCCTTCGGGCACCACAGCCAGCAATTTCACAAATTCCTCACGGGCCTGTACCTTGGCACTTGGAATGGAAATAATCTTATTGCCCTTACCCTTAGCCAGCTTAGGAAGATCGCGCAGCGGGAACAAGAGCATACGACCCTCGCTGGATATCGCCATACAATAGTCACTGGCAATATCACCCACGGCGATAGGCTGCATCAGTAAACCACCTTTTGGAATGCTTACTAGCGCCTTACCGTTTTTGTTTTTACTGACCAGATCGTTAAATTCAGCGACAAAACCATAACCAGCATCGCTGGCCATCAGCAGCATCTGCTCATTATCTGCCATAACCGTGTGCTCCAAAGTTGCCCCTGCAGCGATATTAAAGCGCCCGGACATGGGCTCACCCTGACTGCGCGCGGACGGCAGACTGTGGGCGTCGGTGGCAAAGGCGCGACCACTGGAGTCAAGGAACACCGCGGGCTGGTTACTCCTGCCCTTGGCGCTGGCCTTAAATTTATCGCCAGAGCGATAACTCAAACCTTCGGCATCCACATCATGGCCCTTGGCCACACGGGCCCAGCCTTTTTCAGAAAGCACTACGGTCACCGGCTCAGAAGGAATAAGATCCTTCTCACTCAGCGCCTTGGCTTCTTCGCGCTCAACTACAGGCGAGCGACGTTCGTCACCGTACAGCTCTGCCGCTTCTTGAATTTCCTTTTTCATCAGCGTCGACATACGGCGCTCTGAGCCTAAAGTCAGCTCTAATTTGTCACGCTCTTTGGCCAGCTCATCCTGCTCGCCACGGATTTTCATCTCTTCTAACTTAGCCAAATGACGAAGTTTTAAGTCTAAAATGGCTTCGGCTTGCGTTTCCGTTAAAGCAAAACGCTCCATTAATACCGGCTTAGGCTCATCCTCGCTACGGATAATGGCGATCACTTCATCAATATTGAGGAAGGCAATCATCAAACCTTCAAGTATATGCAGGCGCGCCAAGACCTTATCAAGGCGATACTGAAGACGGCGACGCACGGTATCACGGCGGAACTCTAGCCACTCAGCCAGGATGCTGCGCAAGTCTTTAACCTGAGGACGACCATCCAGGCCTATCATATTGAGGTTAACGCGGTAGTTTTTCTCAAGATCTGTGGTCGCAAACAGGTGCGCCATCAGCGGCTCCACCTTAATGCGATTCGAACGCGGCACTACGACTATGCGAGTCGGGTTTTCATGATCCGACTCATCGCGTAAATCCGCCACCATGGGCAGCTTTTTCGCCGTCATCTGATTAGCGATTTGCTCCAACACCTTGGCACCCGAGCACTGATGCGGCAGCGCAGTGATCACTATCTCGCCTTGCTCTACATGGTACTTGGCACGCATTTTTAGCGAACCACGGCCCGTGGTGTACATCTTCTCTATATCCGCTTGCGGGGTAATAATTTCCGCTTCGGTGGGATAATCCGGCGCCTTAACCAGCTGTAACAGCTCGGCTAATTCGGCTTTTGGTTTATCAAGCAACAGACAACAGGCCTCAGCCAACTCGCGCACGTTATGAGGCGGAATATCCGTGGCCATACCAACGGCGATACCTGTTACCCCGTTTAATAGAATGTGCGGTAAACGAGCCGGCAATACCAGTGGCTCTTTCATGGTGCCGTCAAAGTTCGGCGTCCAGTCTACCGTGCCCTGGCCTAGCTCTTTAAGCAGCACCTCGGAGAATTTAGATAAACGCGCTTCGGTATAACGCATGGCCGCGAAGGACTTAGGATCGTCCGCCGCACCCCAGTTACCCTGCCCATCCACCAGCGGGTAGCGGTAGGAAAATGGCTGGGCCATCAATACCATGGCTTCATAACAGGCGCTATCACCATGAGGGTGATACTTACCTAAAACGTCACCCACGGTACGGGCTGATTTCTTATATTTTGCCGCCGCCGATAAGCCCAGCTCGCTCATCGCATAAACAATGCGGCGTTGTACCGGTTTGAGGCCATCGCCAATATGGGGCAAGGCGCGGTCCATGATCACGTACATGGAATAGTTAAGATAGGCGTCTTCGGTAAAACGCCCCATAGTAAGCTGCTCTATGCCTTGTTGTGACAAGGTCGTTGTTTGTGTCATTGCTCGTTATCCAAACTTACTTTTTGTTATATTGCACGCGGTAGATGGCATTGGCGTAGTCGTCAGAGACCAGCAGGCTGCCATCGGGCATTTGCACCATGGCCACCGGACGGCCATAGGTTTGCTCATTTTCCATAAAGCCGGTAATAAAAGGTGTATATCCGGTCACCTTATCGCCTTCAATGCTCGCAACCATAACCCGGTAACCCGCTTTTTTACTGCGGTTCCACGAACCATGCTCGGCCACAAATAGCTGATTTTTATACTTGGCAGGGAACTGCTCGCCGGTATAGAAATGAATCCCCAATGGCGCCACATGAGCGTCCAAATTAAGGGCCGGCTGCACATAATCGCTGATATTCTTGCCCTTGCCGAATTCAGGATCGGCAATGGTGCCACCATGAAAATAAGGGAAACCAAAATGTTGCCCATCTTCGGTGATCACATTGATCTCACAGGGTGGAATATCATCGCCCATCATGTCGCGGCCATTATCGCTAAACCATAAATTGCCAGTTCGCGGGTGGTAATCAAAACCCACCGAATTTCGTACGCCCCTGGCTATGGTGGTGGCTTTTTTGCTCTTTAAATCCAGCGAATAAAGCAGACCAAATTCAGGGTCTTCAGCGCAGACATTACAAGGCACACCGACCGGAATAATTAAATCACCCTGAGGAGAAAAACGAATAAACTTCCAGCCGTGATGGCGCTTGTCCGGAAGCTGGTCAAACACCACTTCCATTTCAGCCTTATCCAGCTTGTTGTCTATGTCTTTAAAACGCACGATGCGCTCAACCTCGGCGACATACAAGTCACCATCCTTAAAGGCAATGCCTGAGGGTAAATTCAAGCCCTTGGCTATCAATACCTGACGCTCCGCCTGACCGTCTTTATCCGCGTCGATTAATGCATGCAGCTTACCGGCCTGGCGAGAGCCCGCATAGACAATGCCCGTGTCTGATAATGCCAATTGACGGGCATTATCTACATTTAAGGCATACGGCTTGATGCTAAAGCCTTCGGGTACAGATAAGCGCTCGGTAATATCCGTGGCCTGGGCGCTGCCAACAAAGGCCAAACCCAATAAGATACTGAAAATTTTATTACCCATGAAAACCTCACTCTGTTTATTGGCGCCGCTACAGGGCACCCAGATTGCTGTTATCTACAGTTCAACTTCTTACTGTTCGACTTTTTACTGTTCGACTTTTTACAGTTCTACTTCGGCCTTGTCGCCATGGTTTTCCAACCACTGACGGCGATCGCCGGAGCGCTTTTTCGCCAGCAGCATGTCCATTACTTCTTCGGTCTGCTCTGGCTCGTCCAAGGTTAACTGCACCAAGCGACGGGTATTGGGATCCATGGTTGTTTCACGCAGTTGCAGCGGGTTCATTTCACCCAAACCTTTAAAGCGCTGTACGTTAATCTTACCGCGCTTTTTCTCTGCTTCGATACGATCCAGGATCCCGGTTTTTTCATCTTCATCGAGGGCGTAGAACACCTCTTTACCCACATCAATACGATACAGAGGTGGCATGGCCACATAAACATGCCCCTGGCGTACCAGAGATGGGAAATGCTTTACAAACAGCGCACATAACAAGGTGGCAATATGCAGTCCGTCGGAGTCCGCATCGGCCAAAATACACACCTTGCCATAGCGCAGCGAACTTAAGTCTTCACTATCAGGGTCTATACCCAAAGCCACGGAAATATCATGCACCTCTTGGGAGGCCAGGATCTGTCCCGACTCCACTTCCCAGGTGTTCAGTATCTTACCGCGCAGCGGCATGATCGCCTGAAAATCTCTGTCACGAGCCTGCTTCGCTGAGCCGCCCGCCGAGTCACCTTCCACTAAGAAGATTTCGGTGCGCTCTATCTCGCTGCTGCTACAGTCGGTGAGCTTGCCCGGTAATGCCGGCCCTTGGGTGACCTTTTTACGCACCACCTTTTTCGCCGCGCGCATACGGCGCTGGGCATTGCTGATACAGAGCTCAGCCAAGAGCTCGGCCACGTCTGTATGTTCGTTTAACCACAGGCTAAAGGAGTCTTTTACCACTCCGGAAACAAAGGCCGCACATTGGCGCGACGATAGTTTTTCTTTGGTTTGTCCGGCAAATTGTGGATCCTGCATTTTCACCGACAACACGTAGGAACACTTATCCCAGATATCTTCTGGAGTTAGGCGTACGCCTCGTGGTAATAGGTTACGAAACTCACAAAACTCGCGCATGGCCTCAAGCAGGCCCTGGCGTAAACCGTTAACATGAGTACCGCCCTGAGCCGTGGGAATAAGGTTTACATAGCTTTCGGTAATAGACTCCCCGCCTTCGGGCAGCCATAACAAGGCCCAGTCTACCCCTTCTGTGTTACCGCTGAATTCACCGGTAAAGGGCTGTTGTGGCAGGGTTTCATAGCCCTTGGTGGCGTCCTTGATATAGTCCTGAAGGCCGGCCTCGTAGAACCACTCTTGAGTTTCCTTGGTTTGCTTATTGATAAAGCGAATGCGCAGACCCGGGCACAGTACCGCCTTGGCCTTAAGCACATGGTTTAATTTGGTCAGTGAGAAGTTGGCCGAGTCGAAATAAGAGGCATCGGGCCAAAAACGAACCGAGGTGCCGGTGTTACGCTTACCCACGGTGCCAGTGACGTGCAAGTCTTGCACCTTATCACCATTGGCAAAAGCAATTTCATACACCTGGCCGTCGCGGCGTACCGTAACTTCAACCCGGGTCGATAAGGCGTTTACAACGGAAATACCCACACCGTGCAAACCACCAGAGAACTGGTAGTTTTTATTGGAGAATTTACCACCGGCGTGCAACTTGGTGAGGATCAGCTCAACCCCGGGGATCCCTTCTTCCGGGTGAATATCAACCGGCATACCCCGGCCATCATCGATAACCTCAAGGGAATTATCTTCATGGAGGATCACATCCACCTTGCTGGCATGGCCGGCCAAGGCTTCGTCGACACTGTTGTCGATCACTTCTTGACCCAGGTGGTTAGGACGGGTGGTATCTGTATACATGCCCGGACGGCGTTTTACCGGATCCAGACCATTTAATACTTCAATTGCTTCGGCGTTATAGTTCTGCTGGCTCATATTTTTATTCGTTAACAGCCTATGTGGTTAGGGTGATATTTAAGAATCGCGTAATGGCGCCAAAATAGCGCTCAAATCCTACAAAGCGGTGTTCGCCGCCGGGTTCAACAACCTGTTGGCAGGCTTGGTAGTAGTCTACGGCTTGCCTATAGGGTAACACTTCATCACCTTGTTGTTGTAACAAAAACAGTAGCTCGGGGGAAGTTAATTGCTCTAAATAAAGTTCGTCCAGCGCCTGTAAGTGTGTTTTATCCAACTGGTAATGATAGTCCTGATAAGGATTGTATTGCGGCCCTAAATACTCACTAAACAAGCGCGCCGGGTGCACCGCAGGATTGACCACCACCGCAGGCAAGCCATGAGTTTGTGATAAGTAGGTGGCATAAAAGCCGCCCAGGGAGCTGCCAATTAAGGCGGTGTCTTGATCAAGATGCTGTTCAAGCTGAGCGATGGCAGTTTTTGGGTCGTGACTTAAACGCGGCACCAGATATTGCCCAGGCCAAGCCGATAGATATTCGCCTAATTGCACCGCCTTTTGCGATAGCTCCGAGCTATTAAAACCATGGATATAGATTAATTTGCTAGCCATACTACCTGAGTCTTAAGTAATCCATCCTGCTCCACCCGCAGACGGCGATAGGCTGGGCCCATGCTTTGTTGCTGCCAATCCTGGGTGTGCTTGGTAAATTGAATCGAAGTGGCCGGTGTGCCGTATATACTCACCCCTTCATAAACGCGCTCATACTCGTTATGGGCATGACCGTGCACTAGGGCCTGTACCTGGGGATACTCGCTGAGTATATCCAGCATTTGAGCGCCATTTTCCAGGATATGTTTGTCGATATAACCGCGCACTGGCAAGGGATGATGGTGACCAATTAAAATATGCGGGGCATGGCTCTCGGCAAGCACCTCTTTAATCTCTTGCAGGTGCGACTTGCTCACCCAACCCGATGGCGTGGTGCCCTTGGTGTTGATAAGAAGCAGTTGCGCATAAGGGTGGCTAATGCGTTTACAGGCCTGGATTTGCCCTTGGCTGATGCTGTGTAAATGGGTTAATTCATCGTGATTGCCAGGCACCCAGAATACCGGGCAGCTGAGCGGACTCTTTGCCACCAGCTCGGCAAACAATTGATAGGACTCGGGCGTATGGTCCTGGGTTAGGTCGCCACCAAAAACCACAAAGTCGAACTCTTCTTCGGCCATGGCCGCCAGGGTTTTCATCAAATGCTCAGCGCAATTAACATTAAAGTATTCGCCATTTTTATCGGCAAACACATGGCTGTCGGTAAAGTGACCGAAATGCAGCGGCTTGGCCGCGCTGATAAGATGTTCTTTAAACCAGATCACTGCCACAATCCCAATCCAATACCGCCTCGCCGTGTGAAATACAAAACGTCAGCCAGTCGTGTAAAAACGCATTGACCTGATACTTTTCATCTTTTTGATGCATGTTCGCATTGGGATAGCCATAGGTCGGCTTAATGCGACTGTGGTAATCCGGGTGCACCACTTCGGCCACCCGGGCATCATGATAGATGCGCACATTCATCGGCGGCGTAAACATACCGGCGATAGCGCCACGCACCTGAGTAATACAAATATCCGTGGTGTACTTAGCCGTTTGCTCTATGTCCACTTGGTAGCGCTCATGACGAATATCCAACAAGCGCGATGCCCCCCGGCTTTGCTGCTCGGGGAGAATACGCAGTACATTGGCATAATTGCGCTCACATAGAGTGAGATACTTGGGTAAAGATTGTATATACCCGGCTTTTCTTTGTACCGTCACGGTTTATTCCACTGCTCCAATATTCGCTGCTCGTTCAGTGCCAGCCATTGCAGACTGATCACAGTAGCGGCGTTATCTATTTCACCACTGTTTAAGCGGGCCAGGGCATCATCCAGGTCCAACACATGTACCTTAATATCTTCGCCCTCATGATCCAAACCGAAAATGCCGCCGGCCTCACTGAGATCCGTTGGCGCCAAATATAAATACAGGCGCTCGCTGGTGCCTCCGGGGCTGGATAAATACGAGAGCATAAATTCCAGTTCGCCAAGATTCAGTCCGGCTTCTTCCTGTGCTTCTTTGCGCACCACGGCTTGATAATCTTCGCTGCCATCGGCCATGCCGGCAATGCACTCCAGTAACCAGGGACTGTCTTTACTATCCATGGCGGCGATGCGGATCTGCTCCACCAATAGCACCTGACGACTACGAGGATCATAGGGTAAGACAGCTACCGCATGACCCCGTTCAAATATTTCCCGCTCTATAGTGCCGCTGCGCCCACCGGCAAAAAGGGCATGGTTAAATCGGTACTTATCCACTTTAAAGAAGCCATTGAAGACTCTTTCTGTGCTTTCAATCTGCACGTCCTGATTTTTAAAACTACTGATTTTATTCATATAAAACAGACCGATTACGTTAAGTCACAAAAACAAGAATAAACGATACCGTTTACCCTTCCTCTAAATATAAATTCTGTTACACTTAAGCATATATTATTTACGCTTTTACTTTTCAATATCGTGCCCAAACACGATAACATGCAGATAATTCGCAATATATTCCTAAGGACTGTACTGATAATGAAAAAGACACTGTTGACGACATTGCTAGCGCTTAGCTTTAGCTCTTACAGTCATGCTGAAGACCTGCTCCAGGTTTATCAAATTGCCCTTGAAAATGACCCTGTGGTTCTTAAAGCCAAGGCCAATGCCGAAGCACAACAGCATAACACAGACCGAGCCTTAAGTGCCTTGTTACCGCAAGTCGACTTTTCCATGGGTTATAACAAGACCGACAGTGACGGCTACGATATCGACACAGATTCGGGTCAGTTAATGTCTCTTGATACCGAGCGCGATACTTTTTCTCGTCAGATCAGCCTTAACCAAGCCATTTTCAATCTAAATGCCTGGCGTTCACTGGATATCGCCGACAAACAAGCGCTGCAACAGCAAACCGTTTATGACCTGGCACAACAAGCCCTGATCGTACGTGTATCGCAAGGCTACTTTAATGTGCTTAGCGCCATCGACACCTTGGAATTTGTACAGGCAGAAAAGCGCGCCATTGAGCGTCAGTTAGAGCAAACCAAGCAACGTTTTGCCGTGGGCCTTACGGCTATTACCGATGTGCACGAAGCACAGGCACAGTTTGATAACTCGGTAGCCCGTGAAATCGTTGCCACCAATGATGTGGAAACAGCCCGTGAGCAACTACGTGAAATCACAGGTAAATACCATGCCAAGTTGGATACCCTCGACACAGAGACCTTCTCGACCGTAAAACCAACCAAGCAAAACACTGATTTCGTTGAGCTGGCCAAGCAAAACAACCTAGAGTTGCAAGTGTCTAAAGCCACGGTTGATATCGCCAAGCAGCAGATTGACCTGGCGCAAGCCGGTCACTATCCAACACTGTTTTTGAACGCGTCTTACGGCGATTCATTGACAGATACTGAGATCAACACCATGGGCAGCACCTTCAACCGTGATCATGTACCACGTGAAGATCAAACCACCGTTGGCCTGAGCTTTAACTTACCGCTATACTCAGGTGGTGCCACAGTTGCATCAACCAAGCAGGCACGCTCTTTATTTGTAGCCGCCAGTGAAGACTTAGAAGCAACACTGCGTGCAGTAACCCGCTCTACCATCACCTCATACAACCAGGTGGTATCGGATATCGCCACTTACAAGGCTCTTGAGCAAGCGGTGATCTCAGCACAAAGCGCATTGCAGGCAACCGAAGCCGGTTTTGAAGTAGGTACTCGTACCATAGTTGACGTATTGGTCAGCACGCAGAACCTGTACAACGCTAAGCGTAACCTGGCTAACGTGCGTTATCGCTATGTGGTATCAACCCTGGCGCTGAAACAAGCGGCAGGCACCCTGACGGCAGAAGATTTAGAAGCCATCAATCAGGGCCTAAAAGCACAAAACTAACATTGCTAACAAAGCCAGCCTCAGCGCTGGCTTTGTTTTGTCAATTTAACGTATACTGAGCGCCATTCGTCATGATAAATATCAATGCTTGTGGTTAATAAAACATCCTTCCAACTGGCTTTTTTTGCCCCAAAATACTGGCCTAGTTGGCTATCCATTTTCTTACTTTATACTCTCAGTTGGTTACCCCAATCCTGGCAACTGGCGCTAGGAAGAGCACTTGGCCGCCTGGTTTACCGCTTAATGAAAAAGCGTCGTAAAATCGCCGAAGTGAATATCGCCCTGTGCTACCCCGAGCTAAGCAGCCAAGAGCAAACCGCTATGGTGCTTAAAAACATGGAAAACACCGGCATGGCCATTTTTGAAAGCGCCATGGCCTGGTGGTGGCCCGAGTGGCGCATTAAGCGCGTGTTAGGCTCAGTAACAGGTTTAGAGCATGTGGATGCCGCCCATCAACAGGGTAAGGGCGTATTATTATTGGTGCCGCACATGCTGCATTTGGAAATGGCGTCACGCGTCATGGGTGTAAAACGTAAGGGCATTGGCTTTTACCGCCCCCATAACAATGCCCTGATGGACTACTTCACTACCAAGGGGCGTTTGCGCTCCAACGAATACCTGGTGGGCAAACGTGATGTAAAAAGCCTGCTTAAGGCGCTTAAAGATAAAAAGTTTTGTTACTACTTGCCGGATCAGGACTATGGCCGCAAGCGCAGCGTATTTGCCCCGTTTTTTGCCGTACCCGATGCTGCCAGCACCACGGGCACACTGATTTTTGCCTCCAGTAGTTACTGTCAAACACTTAGCATCAGCACTCGTCGCGATGAGCAAGGTAAATACCATTTAGCGGTGCAACCTGCACTTGAGAATTTCCCCAGCGGCGATGAGGTGGCTGACGTGACTGCGGTCAACCAGCGCATGGAGCAAGCCATCAATATGGCCCCAGAGCAGTATATGTGGTTGCATAGGCGTTTTAAAACACGCCCTGATGAGAATGCGCCCTCGTATTACCGCTAAAAGCCGGGTTCCTAAATAATAAAAATAATAAGGAAGGTGTACTAATGTGGTTTTGGCTTAAACATTTATCTTTGGCGGCAATCCTGCTCTTTGCCGCCGGTTACTTTTTGCTCACCGACGGGCCCATGTTTAAAAACCAGCAGGACAATGCCGCCGCCTCTGGGTTATCCCAGTTTTATGCCAGCATTAAAAGCTCGGTGCATAGCGCCACCGAGCGCGATAAGTATGTGATTGAACTCGGCACTTCAGGAAATGATCTAGATACCCTGCTCAGCCAACGCCAGGTCGCGGTACAAGGCACCGACTTACGCTGGCAAGGCAGCGTTAAAACCCGCCGTTTTAGCGCTGGGGGGACCTTAAAAAAAGCCCTGTCTGATTTTGCTCAAGAAGAAGGTGTGGCCTTCTACTGGCACTTGGACAAAGACTACGTAATTAAGCATCAGTTTCGTGTCGACGACACCTTTGTCGCCACCTTGCATCAGGTAGGCAAAGCCATCGACAGCGACTTTGAAAATGATGTGCAAACCTATTTTTGCCATCAGCAAAGAGCAGCTCTGATCACCGAGCGCCCCTCCGCCTATGTGCGGGACAACTGTATTAAAACCGTTGCCCGCTAAGGAAGCCTTAATCGGTTTGAGGCGGTGATAACAAGGCCGCCCAAATCGCACTGACGCTAGCAATTTCCTGTTGCACCTGCGCCTTAGCCACCAACTTATCCTGGTTACGCAAACTCAATACATGATAGAGACCGCGGTAATGGCAATAGGCATGGATCAGCTGCTGCGCCTCACCTTCACTAATGCAATCATAGGCCGCGGCGATTTCTAAAATGCGGATATTATCCGAGTAGGTCACCAGCTGCGGATGCTCGGCGGCATAAGCCAGCACCAGATACTGGGTAATAAACTCTATGTCCGTCATGCCGCCATGGCCTTGCTTAAGGTCGAATAAGAGCTCGTTATCCCGACTTAGATGCTGGCGCATTTTCTCGCGCATCTGCTGCACATCTTGTTGTAATTGCACCCGCTCGCGGCTCTGCGTCAGTATGCTGTGGCGTATTTCCTCAAAACGCGTCGCCAATACCTGAGCGCCATAGATCACCCGAGCCCGCACCAAAGCCTGATGCTCCCATGTCCAGGCCTGAGTCTGCTGATAATGCAAAAAGCTTTCGATATTAATGGCCAGCAGGCCGGATGAGCCCTCGGGGCGTAACCGGGTATCCAGCTCATATAAGATACCTGAGCTGGTGCGGGTATTGAACAAATGCATTAATCGCTGCGCCAGCTTTAAATAAAACTGGCGGGAGGAGATCTGCTTATCGCCATCGGTATTGGAGTCGCCATCATGATTATGGACAAACACCAGGTCGAGATCCGAGTCATAACCCAGCTCTAAGCCACCCGCCTTACCATAGGCGATAACCGCAAACCCCTTGTGCTCATCGCCTGTACCCTCGGGGCGACCAAAACGCGCCACCATTTGCTGCCAGGCCAGATTCACTGCTTGCTCGACTATGGCCTGCGCTAAGGCGGTCAAGTGATCACTCACCTTCATTAACGGCAACACCCCGGTGGCATCGGCGGCAGCAATGCGTAGCTGCTGGGTTTGTTTAAACTGGCGCAGGGCTTCCATTTGCAGCTCAAGGTCCTGCTCATCAATACGCAGGAAATATTGGCGGATCTCATTGGTATAGGCATCCAAGGGCAAAGGCTTGTAGAGCTCAGCTGGGTCAATCAGTTCATCAAGCAAAATAGGATGATGGGCAATTTGCTCCCCTATCCAACGGCTGTGGGCACACAAGCGCACCAATTGCTGCAAGGCTCCTGGGTTTTCCAATAAGAGCTCTAAATAGGTGGTACGCGACATGATTTTATCGAGCACATTAGCAACTAAGGCAAAGACCTCACCGCTGGCGCTGATTTTTTGTAGCTGCGCCAAAACCTGAGGCATCAGCTTGTCCAGGGTATCGCGGCCGCGCTTGCCGATGGGCTGCTTGCTGACCCGCTCACGAAAATGCTGCAAAGGCGCCTGCCAGCTCTGCCTTTGCTCCGAGTTTAGAATTACATCGCTGAGCGCCTCAATATCGCCGTGCTCCCAGGCCAGCACATAACTGCTGTCCACCGTGGCGCTGGGTTCCTGCTCAAACCCTATAACCTGTTCAAATTCAGTGCGAATGCGCGCCATGGCGGCATCAATAAGAGCTCGCGCCCCCGCTTCATCGGCCTCGCCCAGTAAGTAACTCAGACGCAGCCAATCCTGCTCATTATCCGGCAACTGCTGGGTTTGCTGATCGGCAATGGCTTGTAAATATTGTTCAACCCGGCGCAACAAGGCGTAGTCGTGCCACAGTTGCTGATATTGGTCATCGTTGAATACCGTCAAGGCGGTTAGCGCCTTAAGCGCCTGATGCAGCCCCGGAGTTTGCAATTGTCGCTCGCGGCCACCGCGAATAAGCTGCAGCGCCTGCACCACGAACTCCACCTCGCGAATACCCCCGGCACCGAGCTTAATATTATCGACCAAGCCCTTACGCCTTACCTCCTGGGCGATAAGCGATTTCATCTTACGCAACGACTCAATCACAGAAAAATCAATATAACGACGATAAACAAAGGGTCGCAGCAGGGTATAAAATTCCTGATGATAAGCATTAGCCGTGCCGATCAAGCGGCCTTTAAGCATGGCATAGCGCTCCCACTCACGCCCCTGCTCCTGATAATAATCTTCCATAGCAGCAAAGCTCATCACCAAGGGGCCACTGTCACCAAAGGGGCGCAGGCGCATATCGACGCGAAATACCCGACCATCGGCGGTGTGCTGATCCAGCGCCGCAATCACCTTTTGCGCCACCTTGGTATAAAACACCTGAGCTTCTATGCTGCGACGTCCGCCCTGGGTTGGCACCGAGCGCGGATAGGTGAAGATTAAATCTATATCCGAAGAATAATTAAGCTCAAATCCCCCGAGCTTGCCCATGCCTAAAATCATCATAGGTAGGCGCTCGCCCTGCTCATCCAGCGGCTCACCATTAAGCCTGGCCACCTGCGCATAGGCCCAGCAATTAGCGGCATCGATCAACTTATCACTCAATTCGGAGACATAGCGCATGGAGTCGGCAATATCGTTTTTACACACCAAATCCAGGTAAGCCACATGCAACCAATATTGCTGACGATACAAACGCAAGCGGCGCTGCGCTTGGGCATCATCAAGATCTGCCAAAGGCTCATTAAAAACCTCGGGCGCCGGATAGGATGCTTGTTGCTCGGGAGCGAGCAGCCACTGACCCCAGTGCGGATGGGCGCTGAGCACCTTATAGGCAAAGTCGCTGAGCGCCAGTAATTGCACTAATGGCGCCTGCAAGGGCGCATCGGCTTCCTGCTGGTTATATATCTCTTGATAGCGGCTTTCACCAAGTTGTTGTAATAGTGAGGGAATAGTTATGGCGGCTGGCATGAAATAGCTCTCTTTTAAGTTAGGGCCAAGCGTACTAGAATAAAGTCAAAGTTACTCTAATGTTGTCAGTATGACGTATTTTACCTTGTCAGACGAGTCCCTATACACTTTTGCAATTTGCTTTGCGGCCATTGCCTTAGTGCTGTTTCTGCTGCGTATCTACACCCAGGTAAAGGCGCGACAAACCTTAAGTGAAGAGCTTGCCCAACGCGACAACTTCGCCCTAGGTATCAGTTACGCCAGTTATTTGCTCTCCCTGGTGCTGGTTATAGGCTATCTGCTCGATGACTTCTCCCTCGCCGTAATGAAACAAGCGCCCTGGAAGGTGCCTTTGTTATTGCTGTTGATGATGCTGTTTATCAAGGTGGGTCAGGCCGTACATCGCAAGTGGATATTGAGTCGTTTTAACGAAGAAAAAGCCATTCTAAAGCAAAACGTCTGTGCCGCCATGGTTGACTCCGGCATGCTGCTGGGCAACAGCGTAGTGGTTATCGGATTAGTTAACTGGTCGCAAACCAATAGCCTATACTCTTTGCTAGTGGTGTTTGTGTGCTTTTTAATGCTCCAGGGCATGTTCGCGCTGGATAGCAAAATACGCGAGGCGCGCTTTGCTAGATTTAACCAAGGGGCATCGCTGCAGAATAATTTTAACCTGGAAAACACCTCTATCGGCATCCGTTATGCGGGCAAGTCACTGGGTATGGCATTAGCCATCTATGCCGGGCTTTCCAGTGCGACTTATCACAGCGGCAAAATGGTAGAAAACATCTTTACCTTGGCGGTGCACTGCGGCCTGATGTGGATACTGGTTATGGCGATGTCACGACTTATGCTGTTAATTGTGCTCTATCGCATAGATACCGGAGTTGAGGTTGATCATCAGGATAATGTCGGCATAGCGGCGGTTCAGTTTTCGGTGCATTGCGCCATGGGCTATTTACTGATTCAATTTTTTGCATAGGGCATAAGGGTTCCCATGAACTTAAGCAATTTTCTCCTCCTCGACGGCGACCCCCTGCTAAGTGATGCTTTTTGCACTCAAGTTGACAGCTCACAGGTCATTGTCGCCGGCGCCAATACCCGCCATATGGTCAAGCTTATGTTTGACCAACAGGCCAAGGATTATTGCTACTGTGATTTTACCAATGAAATCAGCGTGGCTGAGTTATCCAGTTACCTGTCGCGCCATCATAAGATTGCCGGTGTGCTGATTTTTTCAGAGCTCTATAAAAGCGCCAGCGACAGCTTTAAATGGATAATTGATTCTCTGCACCCTAAGCGCTACCTGATCCAACAACAGGGCCAGGATTACCACCTAGAACCTTTAAACACTCCCTTTCGCCACAATCACTTAAGCTGTAATCAAGACCCAGATTCACTTGCGCATTTAGGCGACTAGTTTAGACTGTCGCAAAACCCCCCTTTAGAGCATTCATATGAGAGTTCCGCATATTTATGAACCGGCGCACCTAGAGCTAGGCATGGAGTTTGACCTAGGTGATGATGCCGCCGGACACATAGGCCGCGTGCTGCGCATGCAAAGTGGCGAGCAGATCAGCCTGTTTAACGGTGAGGGAGGCGAGTATTTATGTGAAATTCTGATCGCCGGTAAAAAGCAGGTTCGCGTCAAGGTGCTTGAATTCAATGAGTTCGAGTGCGAGTCTCCCTTGGCTATTCACCTTGGCCAGGTGATCTCCCGTGGCGATAAGATGGATTTCACCATTCAGAAATCCGTGGAATTGGGTGTCAGCGAGATCACCCCCTTATTTAGCGAGCGCTGCGGGGTAAAATTGGCAGCGGATAGACTGGCTAAAAAGCATCAGCAATGGCAGAAAATAGCCATAGCCGCGGCGGAGCAATGTGGTCGCAACCGCATTACCACAATCCATGAGCCCATAGCGTTGGAGCAATGGCTGCAACAAAGCACCAATGCCACTAAACTTACCTTACACCCCCGCGCCGAGCACAGCATTAAAACCTTGGCCGCACCTAGTTCAGGCGTGCGCTTTTTAGTCGGCCCGGAAGGTGGTTTCAGCGATGAAGAAATCGTCTCAAGTCACAATAATGGCTTTATCGATATCCGCCTTGGCCCTCGGGTATTGCGCACGGAAACGGCGGCATTAACCGTACTTAGCGCGTTGCAGTTGGAATTTGGCGATCTCGGCAATTGATTTTGTCCGCCGCCAACCCCATTACATAATTAGAATTTTTTTAAGCGAGCATAGCAATGGCAATTAAACTAGGCATTATCAGCGACCCAATTTCTGGATTTAACATTAAAAAAGACACCGGCTTTGCAATGATGATGGAAGCCCATAAGCGAGGTTACGAGCTTTATTACATCGAAATGGACGACCTGTTTTTACGCCAGGGCCGTGCCTTTGCTCATGCCGCCAAAGCCGCTGTGTTCGACAATCCAGAAAAATGGTACGAGTTACAGCCCCAGGCCGATATTGCCCTAGGCGAGCTGGATATCATCCTGATGCGCAAGGATCCGCCCTTTGACACCGAGTACGTGTATGCCACCTATATTTTAGAGCGTGCCGAACTGGAAGGCGCCTTAGTGGTGAACAAACCGCAAAGCCTGCGTGATGCCAACGAAAAGCTCTTCACCGCCTGGTTTAGCGAATTTACTCCGGACACTTTAGTAACTCGCTCGGCCAAGCAAATTCGCCAATTCCTTGGTGAGCATGGCGATATTATTCTTAAGCCTTTAGATGGTATGGGCGGCGCCTCTATTTTCCGCGTGAAGCATGATGATGCCAATATCGGCGTGATCATCGAGACCCTGACCGAGCACGGCAGTCGCTATGCCATGGCACAAAATTATATCCCAGCGATCAAAGACGGCGATAAGCGCGTATTAGTCGTTGATGGAGAGGTGATCCCTTATTGTTTGGCCCGTATTCCGCAAAAAGGCGAAACGCGAGGCAATTTGGCCGCCGGTGGTCGTGGTGAAGTACGCCCGCTTAGCGATGATGAGCGTCGTATTGCCGAGGCCCTGGCACCAACTCTAAAAGCCAAGGGTTTGCTGTTTGTTGGCCTGGACATTATCGGCGACAAACTGACCGAAGTGAATGTTACTGCCCCGACTTGTGTGAAAGAAATTGAGGGTGAAACCGGTATCTCTATTACAGGGCAGTTTTTTGATGCGTTGGAGCGTAAGCTCACGCCAGCTTAATTAAGGTACGCCTATGCAATCATTAATGAACCATTTTTTAGTCGCCATGCCGTCGATGCAAGATCCCTTCTTCAAACACGCGGTGGCCTATATTTGCGAGCACAATGATGAAGGTGCTATGGGGCTGGTGATCAATCAACCCATAGATGTGACCGTGGGCGAGCTGCTCGACAAGGTCGAGATAGATAACGACAAAAGCAACCAGGCCGCGGGCCATCAGGTTTTTGCCGGTGGGCCAGTAAAAACCGACCGTGGTTTTGTGCTGCACACCCCAAAACCCGGCTATGCTTCATCGCAAGAGTTAAGCTCAGAAATTATGATCACCACCTCCAAGGATGTGCTTGCCAGCCTGACCACCAGCGATGCACCGCAGGATTTTATAATCACCCTGGGCTATGCCGGTTGGGATGAAGGTCAGCTGGAAAAAGAGCTGCTGGAAAACACCTGGTTGATCATAGAGGCAGACCCAGAGATCATCTTTAATACTCCCATTAATGAGCGCTGGCACAAGGCCCTGGCCTTGGTGGGCATAGATGCAGACAAACTAAGCCTTGAGGCCGGACACGCATGAGTAACAGCAGTAAAGCGCCACAGGGACAACGCAGCGTAATGGGTTTTGATTTTGGCACCAAAAGCATAGGCGTAGCCATTGGCCAGGAGCTTACCGGCACCGCCAACGCCCTGCGCGCCATCAAGGCCCGTGACGGCATTCCCAACTGGGATGATATTCGCGCTCTGGTCAACGAATGGCAGCCGGATTTACTTGTGGTGGGCCTGCCGCTAAACATGGATGGCACAGAGCAAGACCTGACCCACCGCGCCCGCAAATTTGCCAACCGCCTGCATAACCAAACCGGCTTACAGGTTGAAACTCAGGACGAGCGCCTGACCACGGCAGCGGCCAAGGAGCATTTATTTGCCTCTGGCGGCTATCGCAACCTGCGCAAGGATAATATCGACAACGCCTCGGCGGTGTTGATCCTCGAAAGTTATTTTTCGGCGGCCTACGGCGATTAAAGCCCTATCTACAATGGATACAATAAGGGCGACCCTGGGTCGCCCTTAATTATTTATGCAGGTTTTTATGCCTGATTTAAAACTTATCGTCGTCGCCACTTAAGCCATCAACGGTCACACCTTGCAAGAAGCCGGCGCCCCGTTGCTCATTGCTACGCAACTTGATCATCAAACGCAGATCGTTTGGCGAGTCCGCATGGTGTAGCGCATCGGCATAATTGATGCGTTTTTCCTGATAGAGGTTGAATAGCGCCTGGTCAAAGGTTTGCATGCCGATTTGCGTCGACTTGGCCATCACCTCTTTAATCGAACCGATTTCACCTTTTTTGATAAGCTCGGCCACCATGGGTGAGTTCAGCATCACCTCGATTGCCGCCACACGGCCATTGCCGTCTGCGGTAGGGATCAACTGCTGGGCGATAATGGCGCGTAAGTTCAATGCCAAATCGTATTTCAGCTTCTCATGCTTTTCTTTTGGCACCAGGTGCATAATACGGTCAATGGCCTGGTTGGCGTTGTTGGCATGCAGGGTTGCCACACACAGGTGACCGGTTTCGGCAAAGGCCAGCGCATATTCCATGGTCTCTTGCGAGCGAATTTCACCGATAAGGATCACATCCGGAGCCTGACGCAATGAGCTTTTCAGCGCCGCTTCAAAGCTTTCCGTATCCAGGCCCACCTCACGTTGAGTAATAATACTCTTATTGTGTTCATGGACGAATTCAATCGGGTCTTCTATGGTCAGAATATGACCCTTTTGATTGCGGTTACGATAACCTAACAGCGCCGCCATTGAAGTCGACTTACCTGTACCCGTACCACCCACAAACAGCACCAGACCACGTTTTTTCATGATCACATCGGTTAATACCGGCGGTAAACCTAGGTCTTCCGCATTAGGAATAACCGTGTTGATGCGACGAATAACCATACCCGCCTGATCGCGCTGCCAAAAGGCGGAAACACGGAAGCGGCCTTCTTCGGTGGCGATGGCGAAGTTACATTCTTTGGTGCTATGGAATTCATTGATTTGTTTGTCGGTCATGGCCGACTCCACCATAGTCAGGGCTTCTTCATCGTTTAATACATGCTCATCAAGTGGGATAAGCTCGCCGTTGACCTTGGCGCTCACCGGCAGAAGCGCAGATACGAATACGTCCGACGCCTCTAAACCGACCATGGTGTGTAGGTAATGTGATAATGGTTGTAACATTGCTGAATCCTATCCTACATATTTCCCGATAAACCAAACTGGGTTTTATCATGGGCTTTAGCTTTAGCTGCTTGGGAACTGATCAGGCCACGGTTCAATAACTCGTGTAAACACTGATCCATGGTTTGCATGCCGTGAGCAGCACCGGTTTGGATAGATGAATACATCTGCGCAATCTTATCTTCACGAATAAGGTTACGGATCGCCGGAATGCCTATCATGATCTCATGGGCGGCAATACGACCACCGGACACTTTCTTCAGCAGGGTTTGCGAGATAACCGCACGCAATGATTCCGAAAGCATAGAGCGCACCATGTCTTTCTCTTCACCTGGGAATACGTCGATAATACGGTCTATGGTTTTCGGTGCCGAGGTGGTGTGCAGGGTGCCAAATACCAGGTGACCGGTTTCCGCCGCCGTCATTGCCAGACGAATAGTTTCCAAATCCCGCAGCTCACCCACCAGAATTACATCGGGGTCTTCACGCAAGGCACTACGCAGTGCGGCGTTAAAGCTGTGGGTATCACGGTGCACTTCCCGCTGGTTGATCAAGCATTGCTTATTTTGGTGTACAAATTCGATCGGGTCTTCAATGGTCAGAATATGGTCATGGCGGTTATTGTTGATGTAATCTATCATGGCCGCCAAGGTGGTGGACTTCCCCGAACCTGTCGGCCCAGTTACCAGCACCAAACCACGAGGGTTATCCGAGATGGTTTTGAAAATCTCCGGCGCACCTAAGTCTTCTAAGGTAAGAACTTCGTTCGGGATGGTACGAAACACAGCCGCAGGACCACGATTGGTATTAAAGGCGTTAACACGAAAACGCGCAAGACTAGGCACTTCAAACGAAAAATCAACTTCCAGCTTTTCTTCGTATTCTTTGCGCTGTTTATCGTTCATAATGTCATAGACGAGCCCACTAACTTCTTTTGCTTCCAGCACGGGAATATTAATGCGGCGTACGTCACCATCGACACGGATCATAGGTGACACACCAGCAGAAAGGTGTAAATCCGAGGCCTTATGTTGCACACTAAAGGCCAGTAATTCGGTAATATCCATAAATAGGACTCCACAACCAACTGATAACTTTATGGTTACAATAGCAGAACGACTCGATGCCGCCTATGACAGAATAGCTCATGCGGCAAAAAAATGCGGCCGTGATTATAATGACATCACTTTAATTGCCGTTTCTAAGAAAAAAACCTTAGAAGATATTCTAGCGGCTTTTGAGCATGGTCACAGAGAATTTGCAGAATCTTATGTGCAAGAAGGGGTTGAGAAAGTTCACCAACTTAGTGAGCATAAGAATATAGTATGGCACTTTATCGGCCCTATTCAGAGCAACAAAAGTAAGGCCATCGCCGAACACTTTAGCTGGGTGCAAAGTATCGACCGTGAAAAGATAGCAAGGCGTCTTAACGAGCAACGTCCTAGCAACATGAAACCCCTGCAAGTGTTAATTCAAGTTAACATAGACGAAGACCCCAATAAATCCGGGTGCTTGCTTGATGAAGTACCGGCTTTGGCCGCCTTAATCGAGAACTGCAAACAGTTAAATTTGCGTGGTTTGATGGCTATTCCGGCGCAATCAGCAGACTTTGACACACAATTACAATCTTTTAAGCAATTAAGTGCTTGCTTTGATAGACTAAAGGACCAATATCCACAGCTCGACACCCTGTCCATGGGCATGAGTGGCGACATGGATGCGGCAATCGCCGCCGGCTCCACCATGGTGCGCATTGGCACCGCCATTTTTGGCGAACGAGAACAATAGCACTTAGGCGCCGAACATCGAATAACACAAGATTTGAGGTCTATATGTCACAGCAAACCATCGCGTTTATCGGTACTGGAAATATGAGTTACGCCATCATTGGCGGCATGGTGAAAAATGGCTTTGCCAAAGAGCAGATCATTGCCACCAATCGTAATCAGGAAAAACTCGCGAAGGTGGCCGCAGACTTTGGTGTGCGCACCACAGCCGATAATATTGAAGCCCTGCAACAGGCCGACATCATAGTTTTGTCGGTTAAACCGCAAATGATGGCCGAGCTGGCACAAAGCTTTATTGCCGCTGGCGTCGACTTTAGCAACAAGGTCTTTATTTCCGTGGCCGCTGGCATCACGGTTAAGCGCCTACAGGAAATGCTAGGTCACCCGGTGAAAATGGTGCGCTGCATGCCGAACACCCCTTCGCTGCTTGGTCGCGGCGTCAGCGGCCTGTATGCCGAAGGCACCAGCGAGGAAGAAAACCAGTTTATCGAAGCCGTGTTTAACAGCACAGGCCTTGTGGTCTGGGTTGATAAAGAAGAGCAAATTAATGACATCATAGCCGTTACCGGCTCCTCGCCGGCCTATTTCTTCTTGTTTATGGAAGCCATAGAGCAAAAAGCGATTGAGCTGGGCTTTAATGCCGAGCAAGCCCGCGCCCTGGTCCAGCAAACCGCTCTGGGAGCAGCAGAAATGGCCCTATCACAAACGGATATCAGCATTGCTCAGTTACGCGCTAATGTAACCTCCAAGGGTGGCACCACCCATGCCGCGGTGGAGCACCTCAAGGCGAATGGCTTAGTTGAAAACGTCTCCGGCGCCATGGATGCATGTATCGCCCGCGCCCAAGAGATGGAACAAGAAATTTAATTTTTTTATTGAGGCTGAACGCATGAACTCAGTGCACTTTTTAGTAACCGTACCCTTTGATTTATTCCTTATGGTGGTGCTGCTACGTTTTTGGCTGCAGGCAGCTCGCGCGGACTTCTACAACCCGCTCAGCCAGTTTGTGGTAAAAGCCACCAGCTTTGCGGTTAATCCGCTGCGCAAGCTGATCCCTGGTTTTGCCGGCTTAGACATAGCCTCTTTGGTGCTGGCCTTTGTTGTTGCCTTCGCCAAGGTAAGCACCTTGGTACTGCTGTTCGGTGAGAAGTGGGACACAGGCGCCGTACTGTTCGCCGGTGTTTTAACCTTTATCGGTAAGGCCCTGCAACTGCTGTTTTGGGTGTTGATCATTCGCGCCATCCTAAGCTGGGTAAGCCAGGGCTATAACCCTATCGAAGCCATCTTCCATCAATTGACCGAGCCCATGTTAAGACCAATCAGAAAGGTGATCCCACCTATTGGCGGTTTAGACCTGTCGATTCTGGTGTTGATCATCGGCTTACAGTTTTTGCAATTCCTATTAATGGATTTAACCCGTTAATCATGTCTCGGGCGGCACTAGTTCGCCCGATTTCTGATACACTTACTTAGTAACACAACACAGGAGTAGCAGCTATGAAAGCCCTGTTATACAGCCTAATTTTAAGCCTTGCGTGCATAGCGCCAAGCTATGCGGCACAAAACGAGGTGCAAGGCGGCCAGTTTAAAAACCTTGGTCATTGGCAGGTTCACTATATTGCCTTTCCCTCAACCACTATTACGCCTCAGGTAGCCCGCAGCTATAACCTAGAGCGCGCCGGCGACCGAGCCCTGATTAATATTTCCGTGCTGAAGAACGACAAGGCGCAGACCGTGGCCATTTCCGGTGTAGCTAAAAACCTGGTCGGACAAAGCGAAGACCTGGAGTTTCAAGAAATTAAAGAAGGCGACAGTGTTTACTATATCGCCCAAATGCGTTTTGAAGATGAAGAAACTTACCGCTTTGAAATAACCCTGACTCAGGATACGACAATGGAAGTGCTGCGCTTTCATCAAAAGCTATATAAAGATTAGGGTCTGTTTATCTTTGCGGTTTACTTTATGTTCAATCTAAACGCATTCTGATGAATATAATCACTAATTTATGTGGTCAAATTCATCCATGAAGCTTGGTTACATCGCGCATCCATGCGCTCACCTCGCTAAGCTGCGAAGCATTGCTTCGGTCTTGCTCGCCTATGTTCATAGCGAGTAACACAGAGCAGGATGCGTTTAGATGAACCCGTAGGGCAGCGCTTGTAGCGCATTTCTACTGTGTTGTTACATGTTCATGTAGAATAACTACACCACACATGTGCCGCCTTGTATAAATACACTACAAACTGCTGCAGAAACGAACAACAAAGGTCAACAGACCCTAAGAGAGAACAGATGACAACTTGGGTGCTTGCCACAGGCAACAAGGGTAAGGTTGCCGAGCTCAGCGCGCTATTAAGCGACTTACATATCACCATAAAGCCACAAAGCGACTTTGACGTTAGTGATGTAGCCGAGACAGGCACCACCTTTGTGGAAAATGCCATTATCAAAGCCCGTCACGCCAGTGCGCAAACGGGTTTACCGGCCATTGCCGATGACTCGGGTTTAATTGTCGATGCCCTTGATGGTGCCCCCGGCGTCTACAGTGCCCGCTATGCTGGCCCAGGTGCCAGCGACGGCGATAATATCGATAAGCTGTTGCAGGATATGCAGGGGCAAACAAAGCGCAGCGCGCGCTTTTGCTGTGTATTGGTGTTAATGCGCCATAAAGACGACCCATTGCCGCTTATCTGTCAGGCTACCTGGGAAGGCGAGATCACCGAACAGCGCAGCGGTTTTGAAGGCTTTGGTTATGATCCCGTGTTTAAGGTTGAAGGCTTGGATAAAACCAGTGCCGAACTGAGCAAAGCCGAAAAAAACGCCATTAGCCATCGCGGCCAGGCATTACAACTGCTACTCGCTCAATTGCAGGGTTAACACGTGACCCTGCCCCCTTTAAGTCTTTATATCCATATTCCTTGGTGCGTACAAAAGTGCCCTTACTGCGACTTTAATAGTCACGGCCAAAAAGGACAGCAAATTCCCGAACAGGAATATGTGCAGCACCTGCTGGCGGACTTGCGCACCGATGCCCCGCTTACCGCCGGGCGTCCTATTCACAGTATTTTTATCGGTGGCGGCACACCCAGTTTATTATCGGGCGAAGCGCTGCAAACACTGCTCGATGGTGTACGAGCGTTCACACCACTGACCGAAAATGCAGAGATCACCTTAGAAGCCAACCCGGGCACCGTGGAGTTCGGACGCTTTGCCGACTATGTGAAGGCCGGAGTGAACCGTATTTCCATCGGCGTGCAGTCCATGCAGCAGGACAAGCTCAAGGCCCTTGGGCGCATTCACAGTGCCGATGAGGCAAAACGTGCGGCCGAGCAAGCCCGTCAGGTGGGGCTGCGCAGCTTCAACCTGGACTTAATGCATGGCCTGCCAGGGCAGAGCATAGACGATGCCCTTGGGGATCTACGCCAGGTTATCGCCTTAAATCCGCCGCATATTTCTTGGTACCAGTTGACCATAGAGCCCAATACCCAGTTCTATTCCAAGCCGCCAACCTTGCCCGAAGACGATACCCTGTGGCAGATACAGGAGTTAGGTCAGGAGTTGCTGCGTGAGGCTGGTTATCAGCAGTATGAAATATCTGGTTACGCAAAACCCGGCCATCAATGCCAACATAACTTGAATTATTGGCGCTTTGGCGATTATATAGGCATAGGTTGTGGCGCTCATGGCAAAATAACCACGCCCGATGGCGCCATAGTGCGCACCGAGAAGGTGAAGCACCCGCGCGGTTATATGGACCTTACCAAGCCCTATTTATATCGGCAGTGGGATGTAACCGAAGACGAGCGCCCTTTTGAGTTTATGATGAACCGTTTGCGTTTGGCTGAGCCCTGCCCCCTTGATGAGTTTCAACAATATACCGGCTTAGACTTAAGCCAGATTGAGCCTCAGTTACAAGCGGCGCAAAAGCAAAGTTTGCTCAGTCGTGATAGCACCCATATTCGGGTGACCGAGCGCGGCCATAGATACCTCAATGAATTGCTGGAAATATTCGTTTAATAATAAGAGATCAGAACAATGAAATTAACAGGTTTGCTTTTAGCTATTTTTTTATTAAGCCCTTGGGCTTACGGCGAACAAGCAAACCCTGTTATTCAAAACTTTGGTTACTTTTATCAGATACCAGAGCATGCCCCTATCGCTGCGAATACCCGCTTTAAAATCGCCTTCGATGTGGCCCCTGCGGCCAAGGCAGGCGAGCAGAATAACCACATTAACTCCCTGGCACGCTTTATCAATATGCATGTTGCACATGGGGTTAAACCAGAAAACATTAAATTAGCCCTGGTTGTTCACGGCGGTGCTTCCGTCGATGTGCTGAGCAATAAATATTACAAAGAGCGCCTTGGGGTGGATAACAAAAATCAGGCCCTGATCAGACAATTACTGGATAACAATACCCAGGTCTATGTGTGCGGTCAGTCCGCAACTCATTATCAAATCAGTGCCGAGCAGTTGATCCCCGGCGTACAAATGGCGCTCTCCGCCATGACCGCCCATGCGCAACTGCAGCAGCAAGGCTATACATTAAATCCATTTTAAAACAGCTCCCATAAGAGCCTTAAAACAATAAGATTATTTTAATTTTTGCAGGGCATCAGCCTTGCACAACAACAAGTGAAAGGATAGGTAAACTAACTATGCGCAAGCTAACACTTATCGCCGCAACCATCAGTGCCACACTGCTGGTCGGTTGCCAAAATACCCAAAGCACCAGCACCGCAGTCGCAACGCCGGCGCCGGTACAAGAAGTGGCTCAAAGCGAAGTAGAAAAAGCCAACGCTTTTTTTGAAGAAGTCTTTAACCGCAATATTATGCGCAGCCCCACATACCAAACCTATATGGGCATTAAAAAAGACTATGATAAGTGGGATGATCAAAGCGAAGAGCGCGCCTTAGAAGACCTGGCTTTAGCCAAGGCGGATCTGGAAATGCTAAAAAGCATCGACCGCAGCAAGCTAGATGCCAATACTCAGGTAAGCTACGACCTGATGCAACAAGGCCTTGAAGATGGCATTAATGATTTCCAATGGCGCTACCACACCTACCCAGTGAACCAGATGTATGGCACTCACTCCATGGTGGCGGCGTTTTTAATTAACCAGCACAGCATAGCTAATGTGGAAGAAGCAAAGGCCTATATCGCCCGTTTAAATGGTGTGCCTAAACTGTTTGCCCAGTTGGAAAAGAATCTGGAAACCCGTGCCAGCAAGGGCATTATTGCACCTAAGTTCGTGTTTCCTCACGTCATTGAAGCTAGCCAAAACATCATTACCGGCGCGCCTTTTGGTGGCGAGCAGGACTCAACTCTGCTGGCCGACTTTAAACGCAAAGTCGACAAGTTAGAGATAGGCGCAGAGCAAAAGCAAGCACTGATCAATGAGGCCACCGAAGCCCTTAAGGTATCGGTTAAGCCGGCCTATGCCAGCCTTATTGGTTACTTACAGCAGCTTGAAAAGCGTGCCGATGAGCGCGATGGTGCCTGGAAATTCCCAGACGGTAAAACCTACTACAACACCATGCTTGAGCGCACCACTACTACCGACCTAACGGCGGATCAAATCCATGCCATAGGTCTTGCCGAAGTGCAGCGTATCCATGATGAAATGCGTGCTATCAAGGAAAAGGTTGGTTTCGAGGGCGACTTAAAGGCCTTTATGGAATTTATGAAAACCGACAAGCAGTTTTACTATCCAGATACCCAAGAAGGCCGTGATGCTTACCTGGGCGAAGCGGTGCGCGTAATCGATGATATGAAGGGTCGTTTAGACGAGCTGTTTATTGTGAAGCCTAAGGCAGATTTGACCGTGAAGGCAGTAGAAGCCTTCCGTGAAAAGTCAGCGGGTAAAGCCTTCTATCAGCAGCCGGCGCCGGATGGCTCACGCCCGGGTATTTACTATGCCAACCTGTACGATATGGAGGCCATGCCAACTTATCAGTTGGAAGCCCTGGCGTATCACGAAGGGATCCCGGGTCACCATATGCAAATCGCCATTGCTCAAGAGCTTGAAGGCGTACCTAGCTTCCGTAAGTTTGGCCGCTTCACCGCCTACACTGAGGGCTGGGGACTGTACTCTGAGCTACTGCCAAAAGAAATGGGCCTATACCAAGACCCTTACTCTGACTTTGGTCGCCTGGCCATGGAACTATGGCGCGCCTGTCGCCTGGTTGTTGATACAGGTATCCACGCCAAGCGCTGGACACGCCAACAAGGCATAGACTACTACGTAAACAACACCCCAAATGCCACCTCGGATGCGGTGAAAATGGTTGAGCGTCATGTCGTAATGCCATCGCAAGCCACAGCCTACAAGGTCGGCATGCTGAAAATCGTTGAGCTACGCGAAGAAGCGAAAAAAGCCCTGGGTGACAAGTTCGATATTCGCCAGTTCCACGACGTGGTATTGAAAAATGGCCCGGTACCGTTAAATCTGCTTGAAGAAATGGTGGCCGAATGGGTTGCTAAGAAGCAAGCCGCCTGATCTTACTCTTGAGATTGGAATGAACAACGCCGGTCAATGACCGGCGTTTTTTGTCTGTAATACCAATTCTGTTAAGTATGTGACCAGATATAGCGCTGGATAAATGATATGATAACGAGGCGGAGTTTTCTTATGTAGTTATTCTACATATAAAAATTCCAACACTGTTAGCATGATATTTAGCCCGCTAGAATGATTAGCTATTTAAGAGAATTGGTATAAGCCCTACTTTCTGCCCCGCCACATCACCAGCCCGGAAACCACAAAGAATACCGGCAACAGGCTCAGCAACAACCAGAGCACTTGCACTATGGGCCCGGCAAAATCGCCGATATGAAACTTATATTTAAAATTCCATACCTGGGTCGGCATATTGGCGGCGGCACCATCAAAACTATTAATCACTTGCGCACTGTAAGGATTCACCCAAACCCAGGAATAGGCATGGCTTTCACCGGGCTGTTTAAGGCGCAGCGTAAAAGGCTTTTCTGGGCTTTTAGGGAAATAAATACGAAATAGACTGGCCTCTGGAAGCACGGCCAGGCCCTTTTCTAGCGACTCTTGAAACTGGGTGCTCGCCATGGGGGTGATATCTTCAACCCGAGGGCGAGATTCCACCTGCCCCGGCAACAAGGCATTGACCACGGCCTGGGTCGGCGCCTTCCAGTTAAAGGCGATGCCGGAGAAGGCGATAAGCAACAAGGGTAAACAGGTATAAACGCCGAGCACATGATGAATCTGACGGTTAAGTACCCGGGCCTTGGCGCGTCGGTTTATCTTCAAGCGCTTTAAGCGCTGTTTGGGTTTAGCCCACAGATAAAAGCCCACCAAGAGCACCAGCATAAAGCCCAGCGTCATGGTCGACACCAAATTACGCAGTGGCATCTTGCCCTCAGTATCGCGCCATAATAACCAGCGATGCAAACCCATAGTAAAGCCGTATAAGGTATCGTAATAAGCATAATTATGCAGCACCTCGCCAGTGCTGGGCTCCAGGCTCACATAACGGCCATCGCCCAGCCTTGCCTGCCAGGCCCAGCGGCTATCTTGCTCTATGCTTATAAAATCCACTTTCTCCCCACTGTGCTCCTGTACTTTTTGATACAGGGTATCCAGGTCTAAAGCCGGTGCTGATAGGGTTCGCTGCCACAGCTCAGGATTCACCGCCAGTTGGATATCCTTGGCATAGATCAGAAGCGCTCCGGTAAGTGACAAGAGCACTAAAAAAGCGCTGATCACCAGCGCCAAGGTCAAATGAATTTTTCGTGCTACGCGTTTCAAACTGCAATTCCATTAGCTAACATACGGTGTATTCTAAATAATAACTAATATCATTACCATACTTGATGTTTTCCGCGTCTATTCCTGATGCAGGCTAACGGCTTCTAGGCTTATTTCTTTGTCAGAGTAAACTCTGACCTACAGGCAAAACCTTAGCCCTTTTGTCGGCCTTTCGGCAATATGCTCCTGCATTGCTCTACTACCGCCATCCATGGCGGCAAAGACCGACTTACAACCTCGAAACCCAACCATCAATCCACTAAATAATATTCAACGGTACTGACCACCCGCACCTTCTTCAGGTGCGGCGAGCTGGAATCCCTGTCATTAATACTAAACTGTCCCTGACGGGCCGATTTAATTTTGCCGAGCGTCGAGTCCGAATCGCGGGCAAATTTAAGCGCTACTTCACGGGCGTTGTGGGTGGCCTGCTCTATCATCTGCGGCTTAATGTCGTTTAAACCGGTAAACAAATACTCGATGCGGTTGGTGTAACGGTCACCGTCTATAGCGATACCTTGCTTGGCCAATTCGCTGATCTTACTGCTAGCATGGCGCACCTGATTAGGACTTTGGCTGTACACCGACATATTAGCGCTAACCAGATAACGCAGGCCGACCTGCTCAGGGCCGTATTGCTGCGCCTTTTTATCGACCACAGTAACCTGCCCCAGAGAGATTTCCTCGTCACTAAAACCGTGCAGCTTTAAAAACGCCACTACGGCATTTTGTTTTTGCTCCACTGCGGCGGTGACCTGATCTAGTTGATCACCGGCCTCGGTGAAAACTATAGGCCAAATGGCGGTGTCCGCCTCTACCTGCTGCTGTGCTAATCCCTTTACCACTACGGTGCGATCCATGGCCTTAAATTCTATGATGGCATTGCTAAGTAAGATGCCGATAGAGGCCAGGCCCAAGGCTAGAAGAAAAGCAGGTAAAATATTGATGTGCGTTATACTTTTGTGCATTGATGCTTCCTTTTTGCAACAAGTATGAGACTATATTTCGGTATCCAGTATACCAAAATGAGTAAGCTATGAGCGTAAAACGCATTAGTCAGTTCTTCAACCCTAAATCCATAGCTGTTGTCGGCGCCTCGAACAATCCCCTGCGCCCAGGCTACATTGTGATGCGCAACCTGCTGCAAGGCGGCTTTAACGGCCCAATAATGCCGGTCACACCAAAATACGAGGCGGTACACGGGGTGCTGGCCTATGCCGATATTGCATCGCTGCCACAACCACCCGATATTGCCATTATTTGTACCAATAAAGCCACCTTATTACCACTTATTAGCGATCTCGCCAAACAGGGTTGTTGTAATGTTATCGTGGTTGCGGCGGGCCTCAGTGATGAGCAAAAAACCGAATTACAACAACATTGTAAAGCTCAGCATGTAAATTTAATGGGGCCCAATTGTTTAGGTTTGATGATCCCCCATCTTGGCGTCAATGCCAGTTTTTCCCATACAGTGACCCGCCCCGGCAAGGTCGCCTTTATTTCGCAATCGGCGGCAGTGTGCTCAACCATTTTGGACTGGGCACAACATAAGGATATCGGCTTTTCTTATTTTATTTCCGTGGGCGACTGTCTGGATATCGACTTTGGCGAACTGCTGGACTTTCTTGGTCGCGATGCCCGCACCAAGGCGGTACTCTTATACATAGATAATCTAAAAGATATTCGTGGCTTTATTTCCGCAGCTAGAGCCGCGGCCTTTAGTAAACCCGTGATAGTGATTAAAACCGGGCGCACCGATGCCGGTGCCCAGGCTGCATCGGCGCACACTGGCGGCGCCAGCGGCTGCGATGCGGTCTACGATGCCCTGATCCAGCGCGCCGGTATGCTTAGGGTAAATGATTTACGCGAACTCTTTGCGGCGACGCAAACGCTGGCATTGCATCCAAAATTACTCAAGGTGGAGCCCCTGTGCATACTTACCAATGGCGGCGGTCCGGCGGTCATGGCGGTCGACAGCCTGGTACAAAGCTCAGGTAAACTCTGTGAGCTAAGCGAGGCCACCTTAGAGGCATTAAACAAGGTGATCCCCCAGGCGGACAGCACTCATAACCCAGT
Source organism: Pseudoalteromonas qingdaonensis (assembly GCF_038739665.1). Lineage (NCBI taxonomy): Bacteria > Pseudomonadati > Pseudomonadota > Gammaproteobacteria > Alteromonadales > Pseudoalteromonadaceae > Pseudoalteromonas > Pseudoalteromonas qingdaonensis. The sequence continues at coordinate 167,560 of NZ_JBCGCU010000001.1, forward strand.
GGATATATTTGGCGACTCAGACCCTATGCGTTATCAGCAAGCGCTGAAGATTCTGCTCGAAGCCAAGGAAGTAGAAAACCTGCTGATTATTCATACCCCATCAGCATTAGCACCAAGCGCTGATTATGCCCGCATCATAGTCGACACCCTGGAGCAAATAGACACTCGCAAGCGCCCCTTTGTCATGACCAACTTTATGGGTGAAGACGCCGCCTATGAAGCCAGGCGCATTTGTGCCCAGGGCGGCATTCCCACCTATCGCACCCCAGAAGGTGCGGTTGGTGCCTATATGCATTTGATCAATTACCGCCGTAACCAGAAACACCTGACACAAACTCCCGAGTCCATTGTCGATGATCTAGATATTCAAGTCGAAAAAGCGCAGGCGGAGATCAGCGCCCACCTGGACCGTAACGTGCACTATCTCAGCACCCATCAGGCGGCGCCGCTACTGGCCTATTACGGCATAGACACTGTCACCACCTATATTGCCACCACTCCCAGTGAGGCTGCGGAAGTCGCCGCCGAATGCGGTTTTCCCGTGGTGCTTAAACTGATAAGCCCGGATATCGCCAGTAAATCCGAGGTCGGTGGTGTGGTGCTTAATCTCAGTGATGAGCATGAGGTCGAGCAAGCAGCCTTTGCCATTTTACTGCGCATTAATCAGGTCTATCCCGAGGCCCGTATCGACGGCTTTGCCATTCAACCCATGGCGCCACGTGCCGGGGCTCATGAGCTGCGTATCGCCATCAAAACCGACCCACAATTTGGCCCGGTGATCTTACTGGGCGAGGCCGGCAGTGCTTTGGATTATTCCCAGGCTGCGGTGGCCCTGCCGCCGCTGAATATGAACCTGGCCAAGTATTTAATTGCCAATGCTCTGGATAAGGGGGTGCTGAAAGAGCGCACCTTGCCGGAGAAGGTCGACAAGTATCGTTTATGCGCCCTGCTTACCCGGGTTTCGCAGTTAATCGTCGATCAGCCGGATATTCACAGCCTGGAGCTGAACCCCTTGCTGGCCACCCAAAGTCAATTTTTAGTGCTCGATGCCAGCATAGGCATCAGTCGTTATAAGCGCCTTGCTCATCGTAAACGCCTGGCCATTCGTCCCTATCCTAAGGAGCTGGAACGCTGGGTGACCCTAAAAGATGGCTCTGACGCCCTGCTGCGCCCGATACGTCCTGAAGATGAGCAGGCTCACCGTCGTTTCGACGAGTCTCTTACTAAAGAAGACAGATACCGACGCTTTTTTGGCGAAATGCCGCACTTTAGCCATGAGCAATTGGCCAAGATGACGCAAATCGACTATGACAGGGAAATGGCCTTTATCGTCACCCGTAAACAGGGCGGCGAAGATATCACTTTGGGCGTGTCCCGAGTGTTAATGGACCCGGATAACCTGGTCGGGGAATTTGCCATAGTCGTTGGTTCTCAATCTCAGGGGCTGGGTTTAGGGCGCATTCTCCTTGGTGCCGCCGTTGATTATTGTCAGCAACAGGGCGTTGGCAGTATCGAGGGCATGACCCTGTGGGAGAACACAGGTATGATAGAGTTAGCGCGTAAGTTAGGGTTTACTATCAGCCGTGACTTTGAAGAAGGCACTATTCATATGCGCCGCGAACTCAATAAAAGAATAGAAGATGATTGAAAAAATAAGAATCACACTGGCCGATGTGTTTGAAGCACGCGGCCAATCGAAGCGCTTTGGTTATGCCTTCGATGCCTTTTTAATGACCTTAATTTTTGCCAATGTACTCGCCATAGTGATGGAGTCTGTGCCCAGCATGGCGCACGAACATGCGCGCTTTTTTACCTATTTTGAGCTGGTTTCTGTGTTTATTTTCGCCATAGAATACCTGGCTCGGGTATGGGCCAGCGTCGATTTAAACCGCTTTGCCGACAGCTCACTAAGCCCAACTAAAAGGCGCCTGCGCTATCTCATATCGCCCATGGCGGTAATCGATCTCATCGCTATTTTACCCTCATTACTAATGTTCCTGGTGCCATTCGATCTGCGTTTCTTGCGGGTGCTGAGGTTATTGCGAATTTTCAAACTCACCCGTTATTCCCGCGCCATGCAGCTGATGCTGAACACCATACAGGAAGAAGCCAGCTCTTTATTTGCGGCCTTTTTTATTATGACGGTGATCCTGATTATCGCCGCCAGCGGCATTTATTTGCTCGAACACGATGTGCAACCTGATAAGTTCGGCTCCATTCCCGCCGCCATGTGGTGGGCCATTATCACTTTAACCACAGTGGGTTACGGCGATACCGTACCTGTCACACTAATGGGGAAAATCTTCGGCGGCATTATTACCATACTCAGTATGGGCATGGTTGCTATCCCTACCGGTATTCTGGCTTCAAGCTTTTCCGAGCAGTTGCGCAAGCGTCGCAGAACCTACAGTGAAATGGTACATCAGCTGATGGAAGACGGCATTATCTGCCATCAAGAGCGGATAAAATTGAATGAATTGCGCCTTGAACTCGGCTTAAGCGTACAAGAGGCGGCGCACCTAGAAGAGCAAGTGCGCGATCAGCACCCCTTGCTTAAGCGCTTTTGCCCCCAGTGCGGCCATAATTTGGAATAATACAGGCCTTGCCAAGTAAGTCCGCCACCCCATCACCATGGCAGGGCTGCGCTAAGGCGTCCCCCTGCATCAGGGTACAACCCAGGTTTAACAACTGACGCTGCTGTTTATCATCGACCACACCCATGGCGAGCACCTCGATATTCATGGCGGCGAAAATCGGCAAATAACGGCTGACCTTGTTATAGACTTTATAGTCCTCGCACAACAAGGCGCTAAGCTCGACGCCCAACTTCACCTGCTGAAATAACTCGTCATCCAGCTCGGGCACGCAAAATTCGTCCACCGTCTTAATATGCAAAGACAAACGCATGCCTGCTACCACCAGCTTTTGCAAAACTTGCTTGGCATCGGCATTGAGGTGCTGCCAGTCGTACACCGAAATCTCTAATACCAAACAGCTGATGGGGAAATCATGGCTATGCAGCAAGTGAATAATATCGCCCATGCTGCCCGGTTGGCTGAATTCCCGCCCCTTGATAGCTAAAGACAGGTGCAGCTGCGGTTGTTGTCTATGCCAGAGGCGACATTCAAGCACCGCCCGCTCTAAGGTTTGCAATAGGAGTTTTGACCACAACTGAGTTTGACGAATATGGGGGAAGTATTCCTGCGGTGCCAATAACTGCTCATCATGTTGCCAGTAGGGCAAGACCTCAAAGCCTTGTAATTGCGCATCCTGCATAGCGTAAACACCCTGATACTGATTAATAAACTGGCACTGTTCGGCGGCTATTATTAAGGCTTGCTCTGTGGCCAAACTACGCTGCACCTGAGCATTAATATCAGGCTGGAAGAAGTGGAACTGATCGCGACCACTGCGTTTGGCCTGATACAGCGCCAATTCGGCACCTTTAAGCAAAGCCTCTCCCTGATGGCCATCTTCAGGAAATAGTGCCACACCTATATTGGTATTGGCGTTGCCAAGCATGCCCAGGCACGGGCGCATCAGCACTTCCTGCACCTTACGACACACAGCCAGCACCTGCCCTAACTCTTCTATATCTTCAAGTAACAGGGCGAATTGATCCGCTTCGATACGCCCTAAACTGTCTTGCGAGCGCACCGCCCTTTGCAAGCGATAAACCAGACTCAACAGTTGCTGCTCGCCCGTTTGCTCCTCTAAACCGCCACCAAGCGGCAAAGGCACATTGATAAGCAACAGCGCACAGCCACGATTGTCCCTCTGCGCCTGCTCCAAGGCATGTTCAACCCTATCCATAAACAAGGGGCGATTGGGAAAGCCGGTAAGGCTGTCGTAGTGCGCCTGCTGTTGTTGGGTCGCTAGGCTATGCTTGGCTTCACTGATATCTGTGAGCATCACTATATAGCTGGTGCTGTGCTGTTCGCTATCGGCGACAGCACTCATTTTCAGCAGCACGGGAACCTGCTCACCTGTGTTAAGCACCACCTGCTCTTCGCATTGGTAATGCTCACCCACGCGCAGACCTTTCAAAATACGCAGATAGTTAATACGCACGTTTTTCGACAGCCCTAGATTCAGACGTCGTGAGGATGGGCTACTGGCGGCGTAATCAAAACTCTCCCGTAATGCCTGGTTGGTGGCAACTATGCGCAGCTTGGAGTCAAAAATAACCAGCCAGTCGCTGGCCTGCTCAAAGGCGGCACCAAACATGCGCGCATTTTCTTCCAACACCAGCTCTCTGGTCATATTGGTATAGGTGCCCGCTACCTGCACCGGATGAGAGCCTTCCCACTGCATCACCTTGCCAAAGTCTTTATACCAACGCCATTGCCCACTGCTGTGGCGCAGGCGATAGACGCAGTTAAAGTAACCCTTGTCGGTGGATAAGAACTCCAGCCATTCGATGCGGAATTTCTGCCTTTCATTCGGGTGAATTAACGCCAGATACTGATCCAGCTGACAATGCTCATAGCTATAGCCCAGCTCCTCGCGCAGCCGCGGCTGATAAATTTTGCTCTCATGCTGATGCCAGTCCCATACCCCGGAGTGACTGCCTTCAAGCGCCAATTTCAAACGCGCCGCCGACTCTTTGCTTTGCTTATGGGCCGCCATCAGCATATTTTGAATGCGATTGCGACGATACATCCACATGGCTATCAGGCTGGCGATAATAATCACATACAGGGTGATAAAACCCGGCGAGCTCCACGGCGGATAGGCAACGCTAATTTTCAGTCGTGCCGGCTCGGTCGACTCGCCGGTAAAAGGGTCCTGCGCCCATACCTGCAGCAGATGCTCACCGGGATTTAGCTTGGGGAAGACCACGCGATTATTATCCCGGGTAAAGCTTTTCTGGCTGCCATCAAGCTGGTACTCGAAAATAACCCTATCTTGATAATTAAAGGCCATAGCGCTGAAGGTGATCTCTAAGCCAACATCATCATGATCAAGATGAACCTGGGTCAAAGGCCCCATGGCTGGAAGCTCAAGCGCTCGGTACATCAGCTCAGCCGAAGTAAAATTAACCCCTTGCAGCAAGGCCCGCTGCGGTATATTGCGCTGCGGATAAAACAAAGTCGCGCCCTTCACCGAGCCAAATGCCAGGCGGCCGTCATCACGACGACTTACCGAACCCTGGTTAAATTCATTACTAGCCAGTCCTTCCAAATTAGTGAACTGAAAAAAATGCTCATTTTGCGGGTTAAAGCGCCATAAGCCCTTATGACTACTCATCCACACCATGCCCATATCATCGAGCACCAAATCATACATAAGGTTGCCCGGACCGCGGCGCTGCAAGTCTATATGCTTAATAAAATTAAAGTTGCTGGCGTTTAAGGCCACCAGACCATAATTGGAAAACGACAGCCAGAGAATATTATTGTTATCCACCACATAGCCATTAAGATTGATGGCCAAACTGCCATGGGGTTGCGGCACCCGATAAAGCATTTGCAGGGTTTGCGTTTGGGCATTGAAACGCAGCAGCTGACCGCCGGAGAAAAACAAGGGCTGCAGAGGTTTATCCGCTAACGGAGCGCTGAACCCCAGGGCCAAAAACGGATCATGCTTATCCAGGTCTCCACCCAAAGGATGCACCTGCTGTGATTTCAGATCAAAATAGAAAAAGCCCTGATTCTGATTGACCCCGTATAAACGACTATCCTGGGTCAAATACAAGCCATGTAAATAGCCCTCAAGATAGGGCTGATCTTCTTGCCTCCTGGCTTGCAGCTTAGTTAACTCCTCGGTGTCCTGGTTATAGCTAAATAAACCCCGGGTGGTATTCATCAGCAGCTGCCGACCATAAGGGATCAGAGTATAAACACTAAAGACGTTGTCGAGCTCATCGCTGAGGTAACTTTTAAACTTCACCTCACTTTGCATTGTTGCTAGGTCGACCTGGGTTAAACCGTTATGAGTGCCTAAATACAAGGTGTCGCCACTTTGTACCGAGCTCCAGATATTATGATGGGACAAACCATCGCCACCGAGATTATCGGCTGTGATATTTTGAAACTCAAAGCGCTTGTTGGGGAGGAAAAAGGCGCCATCGCTTTTGGTGCCCAGCCACAGATCGCCCTGCTTAGTTTCCACCACAGCAATCACACTAGGGTCAGAAAGACCGTAAGGGCTGTCGCTTAGCCTTTGTTGCTTGCGCAATCGGTTAGTCAGCCAATCATATTCGAACAAGCCCTTATCCGTGGCCAACAGCAGCATACCCTCGCCAAGGGGGGTTATTTGCCAGATATTAGGCTCAGATAAGAGGGTCTTGCTTTGAAATGGCCGTTGCGGCTCGGCAAACAAATCGTCCAGCTCGGCAATATCGGTAACATACAAGCCTTTTACCGTGCCTATCAGTAACTTGTTCGGCTCAACCAGGGCGAAGGATTTTACATTGTCTCTGTCTATACCACTGCTGCCCGGCGGCAAATGTTGCAGTGGGCGCACCTGCTGGCTCTTGAGATCATAAACAAAGGCACCGTTTGTAGTGCCGATAAACACATAGTGCTGGTATTGCAGAAATACCCGCACCAGGGCGTTGTTTTCGTTTTCGCTGCCGCCCACTTTAAATAAGCTGGTAATGGCACCGCTTTGCGGGTTGAGCATGGCAACATCGCCGCCACGGCCAAGCAGCATCTTGTTGTCATCGAGAGAGAGCATGGAAAACACTGCGGTGGCAAAGTCAGGGTCAAGCTCCTCAGGCGGTGCTACCACTCTTTCCAGCACTCCCTTGCCGTTATGGTAACGATACAGGCCATTAAGAATGGATGAGGTCCAAATTTGCCCTTGTTTATCCATATGCAAGGCATCGATTAAGGCGTCATCAAGCTCGCCCTTTTCATCGCTGATAATTTTTACTTGATAGCCGTCATATTTATTTAAACCGCTTTCGGTGGCCAGCCACAGGTAGCCCTGATGGTCGATAAGCATATTACCGACATAGCTTTGCGACAACCCCTCACTGGGCGACAAACGCTGCACCTTGGCGCTGACGTTCGCGGTGACAACCAAAAAAAAGCTCAATAATAACAGCCAGCAATTACGCATCGACCGCTCCCGGATAGCAATAGGCCAACACATCACGACCCTGATGACGATAACTTTGCAAGCGCGACGCCAGGTGCTCGGGCAAACTAGCCACTGCGGCAAAACCCAGCTGCTCATAAAAAGGACGCAGATGCTGGTAGATAAAACTATAGATGGGACCTGGTAACTCACCGCAGATCTGACGTATTAAGGTGGCGGCCAAACCTTGACGGCGATAATCGGCCTCCACAAACACGCCACATAAAAAATGTTGTTCTTCAACAAGACTGACTCTGGCTGCCGCCACTATGTCATTGTCGCAACGCACTACCCAAAGCTGGTCTTGCTTGTTGGCACGACCTCGGGCGCCGACCCTATCATAAAACTTGTTCACCAAAGGGGTGGCAAGAGCGGGTACGCGTTGCGCCACAGGGGGGGTCATCGCGATGCACTCATCATCGCTAAAAAATGCTCAAATTGCTGTTTTAGGTAGCCTTGCTCCGAAATCGGACGCATATTGATGGCTTCATAGACCTTATCTCGGGCATTTTTGCCACGGAGAATTTGATACGCCCAAAACGAGGCTTCATAGTCCAATTGAATTCGGTACTTCTCTTCTCGCGTAAGAAGGCAAAGATTGACACTCATAGCTGCAACACAATTTAATAACTGACGGAGCCTATACTATAACAGATAGCACCCAGGGTGTATGGGGGCGCTGCTAAGTCAAGGCTAGTATTTCTACCCCAGTTTACCTAAAATGGAAAACACCATCACATAAATTTAACAGTGTGATTACTAAAATAATGATAATCACCACTTCCTGATCCCGCTAATTTTTTCTTCAAGGTCGTGGTGTTACGTCAACAGGTATTTATGCAACACATTTTTACCTTAGTGCTGCCGCGATTGCTGCTATTGACGCTATTTTGCGCTTTAGGCACCGCCTACGGAGCAAGCAACAGCACTAAGATGACCTTTAATAGACCGATGGACACCGCCCAAGCGCGCTTTGTCATCGAGCTGATGACGCGCGCTTATAGCCAACTTGGCTATGAGCTTGAGCTTATTGACTTCGACCATCCAAAGGCCTTAGCGGCGGCAGATAAGGGCGAGCTTGACGGCCAGCTAGGGCGCATCGCCAATATAGAAACCCGCTACGAGAACCTGGTGCGGGTCGACTTCCCCTTGTTTAAGTTTGAGCTTTTTATGCTCACCGGTTGTCACTACTGCAGCCTGCAGGAGCTCGCTCGAGTCGCGATTCGCAATGGTTACCCGGTCACCGAGCAATACCTGCATCAAAATAATTTCAGTGGCCAAATAATTAAACTGGAAAGTGTGGCGGCGCAGCTGAACCTCTTAGCCCAGAGTCAGGTTGAAGCCGTGGTGCTGCTTGATTTCCACCTCAAGCAAGGCTACCTAAATCGCGCCGAGCAGCCTTTTATCCGCCATCATCTGCAAAACTATTACAGTTACCATTACCTGCATAAGCGCCATGAGGATAAAATTCCTAAGCTTTTGGCAATATTGCAGGAATTAGAAACAAGTGGTGTGGTGGCGCAGCTGCGTAAAAAGCACGGATTGAAATCGGGCTTTGCCCTGTAGGCCGGGGTTTGCCGCCATGGATGGCGGTAGTAGAACAATGCAGGAACACATTGCGAAAACCCCGACAAAGGTGCAGATTCACACCACAAATACATGCCACATTGTTGGCCTAAAAGGCCGACAAATAGCAAACGAACTTAGAGATCCAGCTCGCCCTGCTCCATGGATGGCGGTTGTTTACCTTGCTCTTGTTGGCGCGCTAAGAAACGCTTATAACGCTGTTGGCACAGCAGATTGACATGACGCTTTTGCTCATCGCTGAGCTGGTTCCAGTGAAACCGCTCTTCTCGCGACCGGTAGCAACCAAGACAATAACCGCGACTATTGACCTGGCAGATCCCCTTGCAGGGGCTATCGATGGAGAATATTTCAAGCTGTAGCATAGGCACTTCAAAGCATAAACCTTATCTCTAACGTTAATGCCTGAGGCGCCTAATTACCAGTGAAAGTTAGCCGAGGTTATCCATTTCTTCTTTGCGTAAAACCGGCTTGGCGTAAATAGCAGTAACCAGGTCGCGTAGATGCTCAGGAATGGCTTCCATACGCTTGGCAAAGGCCTTCACATCCTCGGATTCTGAGTCAACCACGGCATTGGCGTGCTGGGCGGCAATGTAGTTGCCCGGATGCAGATAGAAGGACTCAACAATCTGCTTATCTATGGTTTTGGCTAAATCTTCCGGGGTGCTGCAGTCACAGCTTATGGGCTGACCAAAGGCTAAATGCACATGACCCTTGTCGCTGGTAAAGCCCTCGACAATGCTTTCTATATCTTCACCCGCCGACTTTACATACTCGCCATGGTGCTTTTTATGATACAGCTCTTTGGCTTTAGCCAGAGCGCAAGGTTCGTACTGATACGAGATAGAAACCGGCACGATTTTAAGCTCGCGCACATATTCGGCAAACTCTTTCTTTTGCTTGCGGCCATTAAGCTGCAACATTTTTAACAGCGCCGGATCGGTTTGATCGAAACCGTCTTTAGTGCGCCCTTCGCGCTGGGCAATCCAAATGCTGTGCCCTTCAATCAAGGAATCGTAAATATAGGCCGACAACTGAGTAAGCGCCTTTAGCATCTCCTTTGGAGCTTTGGCCGAGCGCTTAACGATAAAGCTCTTGTTTAAGCGCATAAGCTCAGTGATATAAGGAATTTGCAGCAGGTTATCACCTATGGCGATACGCACCGTATTCATATCGTGCTGATGCAGACCAAAGTTCACTAAGGCCGGGTCAAGGACGATATCGCGGTGGTTTGAGATAAACAAATAGGCCTGGTTTTTATCCAGCTTATCAAGGCCGGAAAAGGTCACCTTGGTCGTGGTGTTATTGACTATCTGCTCAAGATAGCGCACCACTTCAAGCTGCACTTGCTGCACAGAGTTAACCTGTCCCCACTTGCGCTTTAGCTGCTGGCGCACCAGAGGCCGCGAAATAAGACGTATTGATGCCAACCAAGCAGGCAAATTATGCTTAGCAATAAGATCGACAAAGGCATTATCGGCCACCAGCCGAGCCACGGATGCCGCCACTTCATCATCATTGTAAGGTCTTATATCTGCATACTTATCCACGGTGCTCACCTTTTTACTGCAGGCAAAAAAACGGCGCTCATTGTATCGCGCCCTTTATTTATTCGCTAAGTTTATCAACTCTTACCAGTGAGAGCGACCGAATTTTAGTCATGAAAAATACAGAAATACACAAGCCGAAATGCCGACAATACCCCCTTGCTAAAAATCACTGATTAAGTCCATCTATGTCCTCCAAGGCGGTCAAAATTGAACAATGTTGCGCCGGGGCGCTACTGCCGCAGCATTGCTCGGCCAGTTGCGACAGCGAGGCATGAAAGCGCTGTAACTCGGCGATGCGCTCGGCCACCAGATCACGCTTTTTCAGGGTTAAGTCTTTTACTTCCTGACAGCTGTGCTCGGCCTTTTCAAAGTTTATCTTTAACAGCTCGGCAATTTCTTCCAGGCTAAAACCGACATCCTTGGCACGACGAATAAAATGCAATTGCGCCATGTGCGTGCGTCCATATTGACGATAGCCACTGGCGCTGCGCTGCGGCGCGCTCAACAGCCCTTGCTGCTCGTAATAACGCAGTGCATCCGTACTCATGCCCACCTGTTTGGCCAACTCACCTATACGCATCTGCACTCCTCCCAAAATACTCTTACTTAGCAAGCATTATAAACCTTAGAGTAAACACCAAGGTCAAGGATTAATTTTGCGCTAAACGCCGGTCCATGAAAGACTAGGGTTATTAGCTTATTCGGAGGAATCATAATGAAAATCGTCATGTTAGACGCCGACACCCTAGGCGAAAATTCACTGGCACCGGTTGCCGCTTTAGGAGAATTTCACAGTCACTCTCTGACATCAGCAGAGGATGTGGTGACACGCTGCGCCGATGCCGAAGTAGTGATCACCAACAAGGTGCAACTGGGCGCCGAGCAGCTTAAGGCCTTACCTAAGTTGAAACTTATCTGTGTTGCCGCCACTGGCACCAATAACATAGATATTGCTGCCGCTAAGGAGCATGGCATTGCTGTGTGCAATGTTGCCGGCTATTCCACCGCCAGCGTAGTGCAGCATACCTTTACCCTGATCTCCTTGCTGCTTAATAACCTGCACAGGTATATAGGTGACTGTCGCCAAGGCGCCTGGCAACAAAGCGAGATGTTTTGCCGCCTTGATTATGATATTGCCGAGCTGGCAGGTAAAAAACTTGCCATTATCGGCCATGGTGAGCTCGGCCAGGCCCTGGCCAAGGTAGCCCATGCCTTTGATATGCAGGTGCTTATTGCCGAGCGTCGCGGCCAAGCCCCGCGCCCCGGGCGCATCAACTTTGAACAAGCGCTGGCGCAGGCGGATATCGTCAGCATTCACTGCCCACTTAACGCCGAGACAGAGCAGTTAATAAATCGCGACACCCTGGCCTTAATGCAACCCACCGCCGTCTTAGTCAACACCGCCCGTGGCCCTATTATCAATGAAGCGGATCTGGCCGCAGCCTTGGCCGATGGCACTATCAAGGGTGCTGCTTTAGATGTGCTCAGTGAAGAGCCAGCCAAGCCTGAAAATCCTTTAGTTCGCTATCAGGGCGATAACCTGCTGCTCACACCGCATATAGCCTGGGCATCAAAACAGGCCAGAGACAGACTTATCCACCAGCTGGCCTTAAATATTCGCGCCTATACCGATGGTGAAGTTCGCAATCGGGTTGGTTAAATTCACCAACTCTTTTGCAATAATGCCAAAGAAATTGAAAGGCTAAGTTGTAACCAATTGAAAAATATAAAGTAAAAGTTTTGGCATTGAACTTGATTATTCAATGCCAACTAGATAACAAAAATTGGATAAAACAATGAAAAAAGCACTTCTTTGCGCCCTTGTCGCCCTGCCTCTACTTGGTGGTTGTATCGTTTCAGTAAATGACGGTGAAGCCGACGCCCATTGGTCATCAAGCGATTGGCAAAAACAACAGCGCCAAAATCGCGACTATATTGCCCACCTTGATTTAGGTAACAGCGCTGCTGTGATCAAAGAAACCCTGGGCACACCGGATTTCAGTGAGTCCTTTGCTCATCAGGGACAAGAGTATCAGGTGCTGTTTTATGCCACGCAAAGCGTTAAGTCCGATGGCAAGATCAGCAAAGACGAATGTACGCCCCTGGTGTTTAAGGCCGGTCAGTTGATAAGCATTGGTGATAGCGCCTATCAGGCACTGGTCGGTAAACTATAAAGAAATCAGGCCGCGAGGGTGAGAGTCCGCGCGGCCTTTTTTTAACTGTGGAAAACGGCGCCGTTACGCCCTGCTTTTTTGGCCTGATACATGCCCTTATCGGCATTTTCTATCAGCGCCATTTCGCAGCTGTCGTTATTGTCGCCATTAAAGGTGGTAGCACCTATGCTGATGGTAATGTGCTCAGCTATAGGCGAGTCAATATGGGGAATATTAAGCTCGCGGATCACTCTGCAGAGCTTATTGGCCAAGGCCATGGCCGTGTCTTCCTCACTGCCGGGTAAAACCGCAACAAACTCTTCACCGCCGTAACGGGCGATAAAATCACTGCCGCGTTGACAATTATTGACTAGGGCCGAAGCCACTTTTTTCAAACATTCATCACCCTTTTGATGGCCGTAATTGTCGTTGTAACGCTTAAAGTAGTCGATATCGATCAATAGTACAGACAAAGGCAGTCCAGCACGCACGCTGCGGCGCCATTCTCGGGCAAAGTGTTCGTCGAAGTAACGGCGGTTGGGGATTTCTGTTAAGCCATCTATGCTGGCCAGCATTTCCAGAAGATCATTTTTTTGTTTGATGGTCAGCTGGTTCTTCACTCGGGCACGAACAATGGCACTACCAAAGGGCTTGGTAATATAGTCCATGGCGCCAAGCTCAAGGCCCTTGGCCTCATCGCCACTGGAATCATTAGCAGAAATAATAATAACGGGGATGGGCTGAGTTCTGTCATCATGTTTAAGCTGTTTCAGTGCCTCGTAGCCATCCATGCCCGGCATCATGATATCAAGTAAGATTAAATCGACACTATTGTCCTCAAGCCAAGCAAACATGGCCTCGGCATCATTCACACAATGCACCTGATACTGAGGTGTAAGGGTTTTGGTTAAAATCACTTGGTTTAATTCATCATCGTCGACAATGAGAATTTTTGCTGACTTCATGAGCCTTCCTGTTTGCTTCACCTTGCTCAGCAATCCGTTCCATTCAGAGCCGTTGCTAAGCTGTATTTGTTATTTGTTTAGCGCACCTTTGCTACCAGTTTAGACCGAGTTGCCGATCTTTACTTGCTATTTTCACGGTAGATTTTGTTACCAAGGTGGTTTTTTGTACCTATATAGCATACCAAAAGACCGTCAGGCATGGCACAACTATGGAGCTAACCATACCTGATCAGTGGGTAAAAGCAATGCGTACAGCGCCTATAATAAACGCTGTACTGCATTGTTCGCTATAGATTTTCTTCCGCGAAGGAGGCCAGACGACTGCGCACTACGCCATTGAGGTTGATAGTAGCGCTGCCCTCAAAGTGCTTAAAGCGCTCTACTATATAGGTTAGACCCGAGGTCAGCGGCGTTAAATAGCTGCTGTCGATTTGCGCCAGGTTACCGGAGCAAATCAGCTTAGTACCAGCACCACAGCGGGTGATAATGGTTTTAAGCTGAGACGCCGTTAAGTTCTGACTTTCATCCAAAAGTACCACGGCATTTTGAATGCTGCGTCCGCGCATAAAGTTGACCGACTTAAACTGGATATTAGCCTTTTCCATTATATAGTTACGGCTGGAAATCGGGTTTTCATCGCCCTTATGTAACACCTCCAAAGAATCTGTGATCGCCGCCAACCAGGGCGCCATCTTTTCTTCTTCGGTACCCGGCAGGAAACCGATAGACTCGGCAATTTCCGGAGTGTTACGGGTGACAATCAGCTTGTCGTACACACCCTTTTCGATGATCATCTCCAGGGCGCAGGCCAAGGCCAAAATGGTTTTACCGCAACCCGCCGGGCCGGTCAGCAACACCAGCTCAATGTCCGGGTCGAGCAAAGCATCCATAGCCATACCCTGATAGATATTTTTCGGTTTTACACCCCAGGCATTACGCGACATCAGGCGCTCAACGCCCAGATCTTTTAAGGTGATATGGGTGTCGTCGTACTGCACCACTCGAGCGGCAAAGTGGCCGGTTTCATCAAGCAGATATTCATTGGCAAACACATCCGGCACCAGCTCGCGAGACACATGATGCAAGGCATCACGCCCTTGCTGCTCGGTTTCACACTCGCCAACCTGCTGCCAAAAGTCCCCAGGCACCTTTTTATAACCCGAGGTTAAAAGCGCCACATCATCAATTAGCTGATCAGTGCGATAGTCCTCAACATAATGCAGCCCGGCGCCCTTGGCCTTAAGGCGCATATTGATGTCCTTGGTGACCAGCACCACCTTGGCATCACTGTATTGTTTTTGCAGATACACGGCACAGTTGATAATGCGATGGTCGTTTTCATTGCCTGGCAAGCCGGAAATACTGTCGGCAAACAGGTGATCATTAACTATGATCAGCTTGCCGCGCGGCAGCTCAGACGAACGCTTATCGTCCGGCAATAATACCCCTTTAAGCATTTGCTCTGGGGTGGCATCACGCAACACTTCATCTAAGGCTCGAATGGCAACACGGGCATCACGACTGACATCCCGTTTACGGTCCTTAATATGGTCGAGCTCTTCGAGTACCGTCATCGGAATGACGACGTCATGTTCTTGGAAGCAGAGGAATGCAAGGGGGTCGTGAAGTAATACGTTGGTGTCGAGCACATACATTTTACTGCTTTTAACGAGGCGGTCTTTATCCATAGCGCGTTCCTAATTTATCTTTATTATATCTGCACCTTTACAACTACACTAACAAGGTGGTTATGCCTTAAGGGCATACTTCAAGTTTAGTCTATGGTCTTAAAAAGACGCTTTTATGACGGCAAAAAAGTATAGAAAAAGTGGTGTTTTACATTTGCAAAAAGCGCCTTCTTTTGCTGCTGTATATAATATAAACAAGCGCCACACTATTTATCAGTTTTCAGGTGATAATCACCAAGTTGCGCGCTAATATAGCCGCCTTTTTTTGCTTGGGCCGCCATGGTCCGAGCCTAGATAACCCAAAGTCGAGATTGAGCACGTAATGAATTTTTCCTTAGGTCAACGTTGGATCAGTGATACCGAGTCAGATTTAGGACTAGGTACCGTAGTTGCATTGGAAGGACGCCAAGTTAACATCTTATTCCCTGCCAGCGGCGAAAGCCGAGTGTATGCCCAGGCCGAAGCACCGGTGACCCGAGTGCTATTTAATCCCGGTGATGTGATCCGCAGTGCCGATGAGTGGGAGCTCACTGTCAGCGAAGTGATTGAACAAGATGGCCTGTATACCTATAAGGGCACGCGCGTCGATAATGAAGAGCTAACCGAGCTCAAGGAAACCTTTCTTGACCATTTTATTAAGTTCAATAAGCCGCAGGACCGCCTTTTTGCCGGCCAAATCGACCGTTTCGACCGCTATACCCTGCGTTACAACACCTGGCAGCACCGCTTTCACCGCGACCAATCGCCACTAAAGGGGCTTATCGGCCAGCGCGCCAGTCTGATTGAACACCAGTTGCACATTGCCCGCGAAGTCGGCCAACGTTTCGCCCCGCGCGTGTTACTAAGCGATGAGGTGGGTCTGGGTAAAACCATAGAAGCGGGGATGATCTTACATCAGCAATTGCTAACCGGTCGTGCCGCCCGCGTGCTTATCGTGGTACCAGAAAACCTGCAACACCAGTGGTTGGTGGAAATGCTGCGCCGCTTTAATCTGAAATTTGCCATTTTCGACGAAGAGCGCTGTGCCGAGGCCTTTGCCGACAGCGCCAATGTGTTTGAAACCGAGCAGCTGGTGCTGACCAGCCTGGAGTTTCTAACCAAGAAAAAACGCTGGTTCGAGCAAGCCACTTTGGCCGATTGGGATCTGCTGGTGGTGGACGAAGCACATCACCTTAGCTGGTCGGTGGACAAGCCAAGTACAGAATACCTGCGCATTGAAGAGCTTAGCCAGGACATCGCCGGTCTTATTTTGCTAACTGCGACCCCGGATCAACTTGGCCACCAAAGCCACTTTGCCCGTTTGAAATTACTCGACCCGGATCGTTTCTATGACTATGACGCCTTTGTTGATCAGGAGCGCCATTATCAAGAGATAGCCGATGCCGCCAACAGCATTTTGCAGGAGCAGGCACTCAGCGGTGAGCAACAGCAAGTGCTTGTTAACCTGCTTGGCAGCCAAGGGGAAGTCCTGCTGGCACAATTCAGCGCCGGAGAGACCCAGGCCAAGGAACAGATACTAGATCAGCTGCTGGACAGACACGGTACCGGACGCATCTTGTTCCGCAACAGCCGCAGTGGCATCAGTGGTTACCCGCAGCGCCTTCTGCACAGCTACCCCATGGCCATGCCAAGCCAGTATAAAACGGCCATGAATGTTATGGGCAGCCTGGGCAATGGTAGCCCTATCGAGCTTAGCGCCATTCGCGCCCTGTTCCCGGAAAAAATCTTCCAGGAATTCGAAGGTGAAAATGCCAGCTGGACTCAGTTTGACCCGCGCGTACAGTGGCTAATCGACACCCTGAACAGCAACAAGCCTCAAAAGATGCTGGTGATCTGCGCCAAGGCCGAAACTGCACTCAGCCTGGAGCAGGCATTGCGCGAGCGCGAAGGCATTAAAGCGGCGGTCTTCCATGAAGGCATGAGCATTATCGAGCGTGACCGTGCCGCGGCCTTCTTTGCCGATATCGAAGACAGCGCCCAGGTATTGATCTGTTCAGAAATAGGCTCAGAGGGGCGTAACTTCCAGTTTGCCCATCATTTGGCACTGTTCGACCTGCCGCTTAACCCAGATCTGCTGGAACAGCGTATTGGTCGTCTTGACCGTATCGGCCAAACCCAGGACATTAAAATTCATGTGCCCTACTTTGAAAACAGCGCCCAGCACACCCTGCTGCGCTGGTATCACGAAGGTTTGCACGCCTTTGAGCACACCTCCACCACGGGCCATATGCTTAACCAGGAATTTGGCGATGAACTGCTTCAGTTACTTGCTCATACCAGCTATCAAGAGGAAGTTCTGAGCGAGCTGGTTGAGCGCGTTGATTCCCGCTATGGTGAGTTGAAAACACAAATGGAGTCCGGTCGCGATCGCCTGTTAGAGCTGCACTCCAGCGGCCAGGGCAAGTCCGAGCACCTGGTAGAAGATATCAAGGTGGTAGATAACAGCTTTGAGCTGCCCACCTATATGATCAATCTGTTCGATACCTGGGGCGTGAACCAGGAAGACAGGGGCGAAAACAGCATAGTACTGAAACCCTCGGAGCATATGCTGGGCGCCAACTTCCCAAGTCTTAGGGATGAAGGCATGAGCATCACCTTTGACCGGGATACTGCTTTGGCGCAGGAAGACTTGCACTTTATCAGCTGGGATCACCCCATGGTCGAAGGCGCTATGGAAATGATCTGTGACGACGATTTCGGCACCGCGTCTGTGGCCCTGTTGAAAAACAAGAAACTGCCGGCGGGCACCTATTTTGTCGAGCTGATTTATATAGCCGAAGCCATGGCACCTAAATCACTGCAATTGGGCCGTTACCTGCCACCGACGCCGGTGCGTGTACTGCTTGATAAGGGCGGTAATAACCTGGCGGAAAATGTCGCCTTTGATGCCTTTAACCAGCAGCTTAATGCGGTTGGCCGCCAAACCGCCTCTAAACTAGTGAATGCCCTGCAAAGCGCCATTCATCCGCTTATTAAGCAAGGCAATACCTTGGCGCAAACGCAAATGGAACAATTGCGTGAGACAGCAAAAACCGCCATGCATCAGGCCGTTGATAGTGAACTTGAGCGCCTAACCAGCCTTAAAGAAATCAACCCTAATATCCGTGATGAAGAGTTGAAACATTTTCAGCGCAGCCGCGCTGAAATGGACGACTATATAGATAAAGCCAAGGTGAAACTCGACGCCATTCGCTTAATCGTTGTCAGCCACTAGGCATTTCATTAAAATGACCGGCCTTACGCTATGAGGCCGGTCATGCTTTTAAACTACAATCCCCCACGTTTTCCCTATCTGCAGATCATCTATCAGGATGACGACCTGCTGATCCTGGATAAGCCCAGCGGCCTGCTGACGGTGCCGGGAAAAGATCCAAAACATGCTGATAGCCTGATACGTCGCGCCAATATGGTTTTTCCAACCGCTAAAATCGTACATAGATTGGATATGGCCACCTCCGGCGTGATCTGTCTGGCACTGAATAAAGAAGCGCACCGCAACCTCAGCATGCAGTTTCAGGACAGGCAAACCGCTAAGGAATATATCGCCATAGTGGATGGCCATCTTAAGGATGCTACAGGCTCGGTGGACCTGCCGCTGATCTGCGATTGGCCAAATCGTCCTAAACAAATGGTGGATATGGAAAAGGGCAAGCCGTCGCTGACCCATTATGAGGTGCTTGAGTATGGCGAGAATAATACCCGGGTGCGTCTGACCCCAATCACAGGTCGCAGCCACCAGCTGAGGGTACATATGCTTTCCCTGGGTCATGTGATCTTGGGCGATCGCCTCTATGCCTACCCTGAAGCCAAAGACCGTGCGCCACGTTTGCAATTACATGCCCACTGGCTAACCTTGAATCATCCCAGCAGCGGCGAAAGCATGACCTTTACCGCGCCCTGCCCGTTTTAATAAACCAAGCTGACAATACGTGGAAGTTTTAGCTGGGAGATAAGCGGTTTTTACGCCGCCTTTTTCAGGTATTCGTAGGCCGCCTGAATATCCTGACTCTTCTTTTGTGCCAGGCGCATCATATGCTCAGGGAGACCTTGAGAGACCAACTTATCCGGATGGTGCTGGGCCATCAGTTTACGGTAGGCTTTTTTAATGGTCGCCGCATCGGCGCCTTCTTCCAGCCCTAAGATATGCAAGGCCTGAGCCCGGCCCATACCGCTGCTGGCGCCGCCGGAAGTGCGCTGCTGGTGTTGCTGATGAAATTTGTGCTGTTGCTGGCGAAATGCAAATTCGGCCTGATAGCGTTTAAGGATAAAACTAAAGTGGGTTTTGCTAACGCCAAGCCCCTTGGCAACCTGCTCAAGTAAGGTTTTTTCCTGCGCCGCTAGGTGGCCATCACTAAAGGCCATTTGAATCTGAATCTCTAAAAATAATTGGATTAGATCGAAACGCCCAGCAAAGTGTTCACGAAACTCACGCAAGGTGGCACTCATGGAAAAATCATCGGCTTTACCGGCGTTAAACGCCAGTTGGGCTTCGCGCTTATCCTCACCGGTCAGGCCCATTTCTTCCATAAAAGCGGTGGCGGCTCGAATATGCAGCTCATTTACCCGACCATTGGATTTGGCGATATGCCCCATCACCGCAAAGCAACTGGAGAAAAACAACGCCTGGCGCTCGGACACCCCATCATTATTAAAGAAACCACGAAAGCCACCGGCATTATCGAAATCCTGTTTCAGACTTTTATCAAACAGGTGGCCAATAAACAGGCCCAAAAATAAGCCAAAAAAGCGGCCAAACATAAAGCCAAAACAGGCACCGAGTACCTTACCCCACATTCACGCGAACCCTTATTATTTAAAAATGCCCCCACATAGTGACGAAAAATCATCGAACTAACAAGCACAAGCGCGTATCTATTAAGCTGAATATAAGCCATAAAAATGACGTATTTATGGGTACTTGGCAGATGTAATTAGCCAAAAATTGCTTTATTATGTCATGCTTATTCTAGGGTCTTTTTATCTTTGTGGTTTACTTTATGTTCTGCCTAAACTCAGAAAAACAACAAAGGTCAACGGACCCTAATCTTTTTGGCAACTAAGCTAAGGTGAGTCAATGAATAAATTATGGGGCATGATAGCTATAGCCCTATATGGAGCCCAAGCCAACGTCGCACTCGCAGCTGTGGAACAGGCGACGGATGCCAAGGTACCCGCCGAAGGTGAAACCTTTATCGCGCCAGCACCAGAGCCTGGGGACATACCCCATTGTTTTGCTGCGGTTCGTCCAGCACCTTGGCAGGCGCCCGATTTACCCTTTGGGGTGATTGAAATCGTTGCCGATGATGTCGAATTAATAGGCCAGGCCAGCGCCCAGTTTGAGGGCGATGTAGATATCAGCAGCAGCACCATGACCCTTAACGCCCGCTCGGCGTTAATTGATAAGCAGCAGGGTCTGCTCAATGCGCAAGGGCCACTGACCTATCGCGATGGTGTTGCCATTATTACCAGCCGTGGTTTAAATGCCAGCCTGGATGACTCCAGTATCAAGTTGCTGGCCGCCGACTATCAGTTGACCGAACAACAAGGTCGTGGCGGCGCCGAACAATTACAGGTTTCGCAAGAAGCGCTGACCCTAAGCAATGCCAGCTTTACCACCTGTCCGGTGGATGATGAAGCTTGGTCAATCAATGCCGATAAAATTATTTTATCGCAGCAAAAGGGCTGGGGCGAAACTCACGGGGCAACACTGAGAATCTACAATACCCCGGTTTTGTATTTACCCTATTTCACCTTCCCCATTAATGATCAGCGCAAAACCGGCTTTTTAGCGCCGCGATTATCGAGCTCGAATCGTTATGGCGTGGAAAC
Source organism: Pseudoalteromonas qingdaonensis (assembly GCF_038739665.1). Taxonomy (NCBI): domain Bacteria; kingdom Pseudomonadati; phylum Pseudomonadota; class Gammaproteobacteria; order Alteromonadales; family Pseudoalteromonadaceae; genus Pseudoalteromonas; species Pseudoalteromonas qingdaonensis. The sequence continues at coordinate 188,415 of NZ_JBCGCU010000001.1, forward strand.
CATTACCCCTTATTACATTAATCTGGCGCCAAATTACGACCTGACTTTGACGCCCCGTTATATGTCGAAAAAGGGATTGCAGCTGCAATCGGAATTTCGTTATCTCACCGAGACCAGTCAGGGTATGGTGGGCTTGGAATATCTGGACTCGGATAAAACCGAACGCGAGCTGGGCAATCGCTATATCTATCATTGGCAACAGCAAAGCTACTTCAACGACCAGTGGCGTGCCGGAGTTGATATCACTAACGTCAGTGACGATAACTACCTCACAGACTTAGGCTCCAACTATGCCAGCAAAACAGATACTCACCTGGCACGTTCCGGCATTCTTACTCATCTAGGAGAGCGCTGGCGCACCGATATCCAGATTCAGGACTATGAAGTGCTGGGCGATCACTTAGAATCTTATACCGCCCTGCCGCGCATTGGCTTTAGCCAGACTCAGGCCTATCAATTGGGCTGGTTTGACGCCAGCATCAATGGTGAAATCAGTCATTTCCGCAACAACACTCGGGTAATAGACGAGGCAACGCGTCTGCATATAGAGCCCAAGCTGAGCTTTAGTGAAGACCGTTATGCCTGGTCTTTTTTGTCTGAGTTCAGCCTCTTGCATACCTATTATGATCAGCAAGGGGAGCTGGCCGGCACCGACTTTGAAGAAACGGTTCATCGCACCTTGCCCAAGGTCCGCCTCTATAGCCAGTTGAATTTTGAGCGCGACACCAGCTTGTTTGTCGATGACGGTGTGCAGACTTTAGAGCCGCAAATTCAGTATCTCTATACTCCGAACAAGGATCAGAACAATATCGGTCTGTTCGACACCACCAAGCTGCAGGATGACTTTTTCGGCCTGTTCCGCGACCGTCGTTTTTCCGGCGTTGACCGCATTGCGGCGGCGAACCAGATCACCTTAGGTGCCACCACTCGGGTATTCGATCAGAAGAACGAAGAGGTGTTTAACCTAAGCGCCGGTCAAATCTTCTATCTATCAGACTCTGCCAAACCCACTGCTCAGGATTTTGCCGATGACACCAGTTACGACTCACTGTTTGCCAGTGAAGCCATGTGGCATTGGCATCGTCGTTGGTATCTCTCCGGCGGCATTCAATACGATATTGATGGCAGTCAAATGATTCAATCGCATCTGACCTTAGACTATAAGGGTGATGACAATGAATTGATGCAATTGAACCATCGCTATGCAAACGATGTCTCAGGGAATACAATTGAGCAAGTCGGCATGTTTACCAGTGTGCCTATCGACGATAATTGGCAATTCGTTGCCAGCTACCACCGCGATCTCGACACCGGGCGTAGCATCGAGATATACACTGGGGTACAGTACGAGTCATGCTGTTGGGCGGTGCAGGTTACCGGACACAGACAAATCGAAACAGACTTGAATCAAAGTATTAACCAAGAGCAAGCGGTCTTCGACTCGGGGATCGGCATCAAATTTGTCCTTAAGGGACTCGGAGGCAAAAGCAGTTATGATGCACAAGAAATACTTAAAGAAGGCATTTTTGGCTACCGTCGCCCCTACTTCCTTACTAAATAAAGCAATAACAACTATGAATTTTAGACGTTTTTTAGCAACCAGTGTTCTCGCCCTCGGCCTCAGCCAAGGTGCTATTGCCAAACCTCAGCTGATCGATCAGGTGGTAGGCACAGTCAATGAAGGGGTCATTTTACAAAGTGAAGTTGACGCCATTATCAACCGCGTTAAAGGCCAGGCTAAGGCCAGTGGCCAGGAGCTACCCAGCGATGATGCCCTGCGCGTACAGGCCATTGAGCGTTTGATTGACCAAACCCTGTTGCTGCAACTGGGCGAGCGCATGGGTATGGAAATTTCCGACGGTCAACTTGACCAAACCTTGGCCAATATGGCTCGCGAGCAAGGCGGCACCATTGCCGATATGCGCGCCTCCGTTGAAGCCTCGGGAGAGAGCTTCCAACAGTTCCGTGAAGATATACGTAGAGAAATCACCACCCAGCAGGTGATGCGCGCCAACGTTGACCGCCGTATTTATATCAGCCTGCAAGAAATTGATAACTTGTTGAAAATCATGGATCAACAAGGTGGTAATGCGGAAGAATACGACATCGGCCATATCCTTATCGACATTCCCAGCGGCGCCAGCGCCGAAGACATTGCCAGCGCCCAGGAACGTGCTAGCAAGGTTATCGATATGCTTAACGATGGACAGGAATTCAAGCGCATCGCCATTGCCTCATCAAGCGGTTCAAAAGCCCTTGAAGGCGGTCAGTTAGGCTGGATGGGCACCAATGAAATGCCATCACTGTTTGCCGAAGCGGTAAAGGGCAAGAAAAAAGACGATATCATAGGTCCACTGCGCAGTGGCGCCGGTTTCCACATCATCAAGGTACAAGACGTACGCGGTCGCCAAGTTGTTGAAACCGTTGAGGTTCGCTCACGTCATATCCTGTTGAAGCCATCAATTATCCTGAGCGAAGAAAAAGCCCGCTCAATGCTAGCAGGATTTGTTAAAGACCTGCGTGCCGGAGAGGCGGATTTTGCTGCACTCGCCAAAGAATACTCGGAAGACCCGGGCTCAGCACTTAAGGGCGGTGAGTACGACTGGACCGACCCAACCACCTATGTGCCGGCTTTCCGCGACACCCTGATGGCATTGGAAAAAGACGAGATCAGTGAGCCATTCCGCTCTACTTTCGGCTGGCATATAGTGCAACTGCTAGAAAAGCGCGTTGCCGATAAAACCGACCTGGCCAAGAAAAACCGCGCCCAACAATTGCTGTACAACCGCAAATTCAAAGAAGAAAGCTTTGCTTTCCAACAGGAAATTCGCGAACAAGCACATATTGATATTTTCGCAGAGGAATAAGGGCCATGACGTTGCGTATCGCTATCACCCCAGGTGAACCGGCCGGCGTGGGTCCAGACTTACTGATTGCCTTAGTGCAACAGGAGTGGGACGCACAATTGGTTGCTATTGCCGATGCGCAATTGCTACAACAGCGGGCCGCCACCCTGGGCCTGCCGTTGACCTTGATCCCCTTTGACGAGCAAGCCCAGGCGCAACCAAGCGCCGCCGGCACCCTGTTTTATCATCAGGTGGACTTAGCGGTGGAAGCCATTCCCGGCCAGTTAGATGAACAAAATGGCGAGTATGTGCTCGATACCCTGCGTATCGCCTGTGAAAAAAATATGGACGGCACCTTCGATGCCGTGGTCACAGGCCCGGTACACAAGGGCATTATCAATAAGGCGGGCATTTCTTTTAGCGGCCACACCGAATACTTCGCCCAGCAATCCAACACCCCGGATGTGGTAATGATGCTGGCTACCGAAGGTCTGCGAGTGGCCTTAGTGACTACCCATATTCCCCTGGCTTATGTTTCCAAAGCCATTACTCCTGAACGCCTGGCCAAGGTCATCGGCATTTTAGATCACGATTTGCGCACCAAGTTCGCCATCGAGCAGCCGCGTATTTTAGTCTGTGGGTTAAATCCGCACGCCGGTGAAGGCGGGCATTTAGGGCGCGAAGAAATTGAGGTTATGACCCCCACTCTTGAGGCCCTTAATAACCAAGGCATGCACCTGATCGGCCCACTGCCCGCTGATACCCTGTTTCAGGATAAATATCTCAATGAAGCGGATGCAGTGTTGGCTATGTATCACGATCAAGGGCTACCTGTGTTAAAATATAAGGGTTTTGGAAATTCAGTAAATATCACCCTTGGCCTTCCCTTTATTCGGACCTCCGTTGATCATGGTACAGCCCTTGATCTGGCGGCCAGCGGCCAAGCAGATGCCGGCAGTTTCCGCGTCGCCTTGAGCGAAGCAATAAAACTGGCGAGCAAAAAAGCGCAGAGACAATGACAGATAAAGTACACTTAGGGCACCGAGCGCGTAAACGTTTCGGGCAAAACTTCCTCAATGATGACACTATTATTGATAAAATCGTAACCGCTATCGACCCACGTGTGGGCGATAACCTGGTGGAAATCGGCCCGGGTCTGGGCGCTATCACTGAGCCGGTTACCGAGCTGACCGACCACCTTACGGTAGTTGAACTTGATAAAGACCTGGCCGAGCGCCTTATTCATCACCCCTTTATGGCACCTAAACTAACAGTGCATCAGGGTGATGCAATGAAGTTCGATTTTTCGAGCTTGCTTAAGGGTGACAAGAAGCTCAAGATTTTCGGCAACCTGCCATACAATGTATCAACGCCTTTGTTATTCCACTTATTTGACTACGTGGATGACGTTGAACACATGCACTTTATGCTGCAAAAAGAAGTGGTTAACCGCATGGTTGCATCACCGGGCAGCAAAGCATTCGGTCGCTTAAGTGTGATGACTCAATACTACTGCCATGCGATCCCTGTGATTGAGGTGCCACCAACCTGCTTCAAGCCAGCCCCTAAAGTGGACTCTGCAGTAGTAAGACTGGTGCCAAAAAATCCAGAGCAACGCACTGCAAAAAGCACTAAGCTGCTTAATACCGTGTGTTTAGAAGCCTTTAATCAACGTCGTAAAACCTTACGCAACAGCCTTGCTAACCTGCTTGATGCCGAGCAGCTAGAATCCTTGGGTATAGACCCGACTGTGCGTGCGGAAAGTTTAACGCTACAGCAGTTTATCGATATCGCGAATTGGCTATATGACAACAAGCAGTAATCCAGAGTCGGCCATTAAAGTCATGGTAGAGACCTTCTATGTCGAGGGTCAATCCGAGCCTGAGCATGACAAATATGTGTTCGCCTACAATATCACCATCAAAAACCACAGCCTGAGCAGCGCCCAGTTGCTTAGTCGCTATTGGCTGATCACAGATGCCAATGGCAAAGAAGTTGAGGTCGAAGGCGATGGCGTGGTCGGCGAGCAACCGACCATAGGCCCGGGCGAAAGCTATAGCTACACCAGCGGCGCCGTATTAGACACGCCGGTGGGCACCATGCAGGGCTATTATGTGATGCGCAGTGAGTTTGGCAACGAATTCCAGGCGCCTATCAATGTGTTCCGTCTTAGTTGCCCGAATATTCTGCACTAAGTCATGACTCAGTATGCAGTTGGCGACATCCAAGGTTGCTATCAGGAATTAGATGCGCTGCTTAAGCGCATCGACTTCAACCCCAGTAAAGATCATCTCTATTGCGTTGGCGATATAGTCGCGCGAGGCTCGGACTCCCTCGCCTGCTTGCGACGCCTGCAGGCCATGGAGCATGCCGTTAGCATTACCTTAGGTAATCACGACCTGCACCTGCTTGCCACAGTCGCTTTAGGCAAAGAAGCTAATCCCAAGGATAAGCTGGCTGCCCTGTTAACGGCTCCGGATTGTCCTCAGCTGCTTGCCTTTTTACAGCGCCAACCTTTGGCCATCTGGCTGGAAAAGCGCCGTATGCTGATAAGCCATGCAGGCCTATCGCCGCAATGGTCACTGAGCCAGGCACTGCAACAAGCCCGCTTTGCCGAGCAGTGTTATCAGGGTGAAGACGCCGCCTACTATTTTGCGCGCATGTATCAAAATGCACCAAGCCAATGGCATGAGGCACAAAGCAAGGTAGAGAAGTTTATCTACACCATCAATGCCTTTACCCGCATGCGTTTCGTTAACAAGCAAGGGGCGCTGAATCTTAGCGACAAGGGCGCACCGAATCAAAATGGCCCGCTTATTCCTTGGTTTAACCACCCTAATCGCGGCGGCGAGGACTTTGATATAGTCTTCGGTCACTGGGCGGCGCTCGAAGGCCATACCGGCATAGCCCATATTCATGCCTTGGACACTGGCTGCGTCTGGGGTGGCAGCATGACGGCTATGAATTTAAAAAATAAAAACACAGTATCGATACCAGCCTACCTTTCATCGTAATAAACTGCGCTCCACGGTAAAAATTGTTACATTTCCGCTATAAAACCCTCAACTTTTCGTGCCAGTCGCCGATAAGTTATCTAGTCCAATGTAGTTAGGAATTTGTATGCAGCTTACCGTGAGTCAACGTATCTGGGGTGGTTTTATTATCATCACCTTGTTACTGCTAACAATTGGTGGTAACTCACTGTTTCGTATAGCCAATATTGATAGCTCGACGCAGAGTGTCAACCAGCTCTCGCTCCCGGCGCTGGAAAAAAGCTCCGAGTTACAGGTTGAATTTGCGCTCATGAGCAAGGCCGCTCTAGGTGCCTATTACAGTGAAGATTTAACCCAGCTTGGCGCACTAAAGCAAAGCTACCAGGAACAACAACAGAAATTCCACACCAGCATGGACACCTTACAAGAGGTGGTAACCGAGCAGCCCAAACTGGCCGCCCTCGCCAAACAGGTTAAGCAAACCTACGGTGAGTCGGAAGCTCAGGTGGCTCAACTCTTTAGCCAAAAGGAACGCGCCCTCACCTTAAGCAGCCAACTGCGCGAGCAGTTCGACACCATAGATCTGAATGTGGAAGACGCCATCGCCGTAACCCTGGACATTGCCGACCTCGACGGCTTGGAGGCATCGGCGCCCAGAGCCTTTGAAGCGAATCGACAAATTGAAAACCACCTAGGCTCCATCACCACCACCAGCAATGATCTATTAACCCTCAACAGCCTGCAAACTCTGGACATAGTCAAAAATGATCAGCTCTTTTATCTGACCGAGCTAGAGCGCTCTGTAGCCCTGATCTCAGCAGAGGTCAGCGCCAAGGACGAAGGCCTATTCAATGACTTGAACGGTTATCTGACGAGCATCCGTAAGCAGGTACAGGGCGACAATTCTCTGGCGCAAAACAAGGCGGCCTTGCTGCAGACTCAGGCACAAGCCAAGGCCAATCTCGACGGTTCGGAAACCACTAACGGCAAGGCCATCGCCGCATTGGCGGCCCTGGTTGAGCAGGTTCACGAGCTGGCGGCCACACAACAACAAGGGTTAAGCAACGATGTAACCAAGGCCAACGTCTGGACCTGGCTGGGCATGCTTATTGCTACTCTAATCGCCATCGTCGTTGCCTTTATTACCGTCAGCCGCATCACTAAGCCCTTGGACGAAGTGAACCGGGTGCTTAATATCGTCGCTTCCGGCGATATGACTCAGCGCCTCGATGACAGCGGCAAAGACGAATTTGCCGAGCTGGCACAAAGTTGCAATACGCTTATCGACAGCCTACGCTCGCTGATCCAAAGCATTATCTCTCGCTCAACACAATTAGCGGCGGCATCGGAGCAAACCTCAACCATAACCAGCGAGTCGAGCCAGGCCATTGAATCCCAGCGTGCCCAGGTTGAACAAGCGGCCACCGCCACCACAGAAATGAGCAGCACCTCGCAAGCGGTGAACGACAGTGCCCAACAGGCACTGAGTGAAATAAAAAATGCCGACGCCGAGGCCAACCGCGTGAAGGGCATTTCAAACCAGAATAAGCTCACCATAGAGCAACTGGCCTGCGAAGTGGATAACGCCTCACAAGTGATCAACCAGCTACATCAAGACAGCGCCTCCATCGGCGGCATTCTTGATGTGATCCGCGGTATCGCCGAACAAACCAACCTGCTGGCGCTGAACGCCGCCATCGAAGCGGCGCGGGCCGGCGAGCAGGGTCGCGGCTTTGCCGTGGTGGCCGACGAAGTACGCTCGCTGGCGAGCAAGACACAGGAATCGACACAGGAAATTCAAACCATGATCGAATCGCTGCAAAGCGGTGCTCAAGCGGCTGTTGAAGCCATGTCCAAGGGGCGCTTGCAGGCCGAGTCTTGCGTCGAGCAAAGCGAGCACGCCAGCGCCGCTCTCGATTGCATTACCCATGCGGTGGCGACCGCCCATGATGCCAGCGATCAAATCTCCTCGGCGGCCATGGAGCAGCACCAGGTCTCCCAAGAGATCAGCGAACGTTTGGAACAGATCGTTGCCATTGCCGAGCAAACCGCCCAAGGCGCTAATCAAACGTCGGAGTCCAGTTCTGAGGTTGCCAAATTGGCCGAAGAACTGCGCCTGTCCGTGGATGGCTTTAGGGTTTAAAACTCAACCGGAAGACCGGCCTGCCCGGTCTTCTTATTTCTCTCCCGATCTTCTCCTAATCTAATCTCTGCTGACAGGCATCGTGTTTGTTGTCGCTGTGGATATTTATTTGCTACAGTCATTTCTCTGCCAAGGAGGAAAATTCCCATGAAAAACAAGCTTATTGCGCTAATGATGACGCTGGCGCCCCTAAGTACTCTAGCCAGCACTACAGTGCTGTACAATGCAAAGGGCTATACCCCAACTCAGGATGGCGAGCTCGCCCACTTTAGCACCCTAGTGATTAAAGACGGTCGCGTGCTTAATCGCGGCGATCAGCAACTAGCCAAGAGCTACCCCGATGCCGAGCGCATCGATGCCCAAGGCAAGGTCTTGCTACCGGGGTTGATTGATGCCCATGGCCATGTGATTGGCTTAGGTCAAATCCTGATGCGCTTGGATTTACGCGATACCCAGTCGGTGCAACAAATTGGTGAGAAGCTAAAAGCCTTTGCGGCGCAATCAAAGCAAAAATGGATTATCGGCCGCGGCTGGAACCAGGAAAACTGGCCAACAAAACGTTTTGCCACGGCGGCAGACTTGGATAAATATGTCAGCGACCGCCCTGTGGTGCTGACGCGCATTGACGGCCATGCCATCTGGGTTAACACCAAGGCCATGGAGCTTGCGGGTTTTAAAGGCTCGGAGCAAAACCCAGAGGGCGGTGAAATCATACGTAACAGCCAGGGACAAGCAACCGGGGTCTTTATTGATAAGGCGGAAAACCTGATCAATGCCCATATTCCCAAAGCTGATTTCCAGGCTTTGTCCACCGCCCTAGATAAGGCTGGTGCTCATTTACTCAGCCTGGGTATTACCAGCACTCATGATGCCGGCATCAGCAAGGACATCTGGCAGCTTTACCAGCAGCGCGCCGAGCAAAAGAACCTGCCGCTGCGCATCTATGCCATGCTCAGCGCCGCTGACCCTCAGCTGTTAAGCATGCTTAAGGCTGGCAAAACCAGCGATGCCAACGACATGCTCTCCATTCGCAGTGTTAAGGTCTACGCCGATGGCGCTTTGGGCTCTCGCGGCGCCGCCCTGCTTGATGAGTATGCGGATCGCAAGGGGCATCACGGCCTTATGCTGGAAAGCCCAGAGCAGTTAGAAGAGATTTTCAAAACCTGTTTTACTCATGGTTTTGCGGCGCACACCCATGCCATTGGCGATCGCGCCAACCGCGACGTCCTCAACGCCTATGAAAGCGTGTTTAAAAGCACAGGCGGCAAATTATTACGTAACCGTATTGAGCATGCGCAAATCGTGGCGCCAAGCGATATCCCTCGCTTTAAAGAGCTGAAAATCATCCCCTCTATGCAGCCAGTACATGCCACCTCGGATATGCATATGGCCGAGCTGCGCTTAAACGAACAACAACTAAGTGGCGCCTATGCCTGGCAAACATTTTTAGCCCAGGGCTCAAAGGTTGCCGCTGGTTCGGATTTCCCGGTGGAGCTGGCAAACCCCTTCCACGGCCTTTACAGTGCTATTACCCGTCAGGATCATAACGGCCAACCGCAAGAAGGCTGGCGCCCACAGGAGCTATTGACCCGAGAGCAGGCACTGCGCGCCTTTACCTTGGATGCAGCCTATAGCGCCCAACAGGAATTTAAACTGGGTAGTTTGGAAAAAGGTAAGTGGGCCGACTTTATACTTATCGATACTGATATTATGACCGCCCCGGTGCAGGACATTTGGCAGACTCAGGTATTGGAAACCTGGCTTGGCGGTGAAAAGCGATACAGCCGACAAGAATAAATTAACGCAGCTTATAAACACTGCTGATAGCGAAAGAAGTGACAACTAACATGGGGAAATATTCCCACGCCATTTGTTCTCTCCTTCGCTTTGCGATAGCATTATAAACCGCTTTGGGAGCAGGGATTAACTGCTCTCTAGGGTCTGTTTATCTTTGGGGTTTACTTTATGTTCAATCTAAACGCATTCTGATGAATATAATCACTGATTTATGTGGTCAAATTCATCCATGAAGCTTGGTTACATCGCGCATCCATGCGCTCACCTCGCTAAGCTGCGAAGCATTGCTTCGGTCTTGCTCGCCTATGTTCATAGCGAGCAACACAGAGCAGGATGCGTTTAGATGAACCCGTAGGGCAGCGCTTGTAGCGCATTTCTACTGTGTTGTTACATGTTTATGTAGAATAACTACACTACACATGTGTCGCCTTGTATAAATTCACTACAAACTGCTGCAGAAACAAACAACAAAGGTCAACATACCCTAGGGCGGCTACAAAGAATAAAAAGGTCAATTTGCACTCGGGCAATAAACCGACTGTTAACACGGGAACCGTTATGCTAAGGAAAAACCCGATTTCAATGTGCAAATTGACATAAAAGTAGCTAGACCTTAATACTAGCGCCATACGGTTGTAACAAAAAGGACAATTGTCCCAGCAGGCTTTAAGAATGTTTCAGTATCATTTTTCGACGGATCTCGTTGATCAACTTCTAAATTATGCCGGTACTTATTACCAGCAGGAGAAAAAAGAAGTCTTGCTGCATCAGGACCAACCGCTACAAAAGCTAGTCTTGGTGCGCAGCGGTACTGTGTCTTTTAGTTATGATGTGGGTAATGGCCGCCGCCTGTTGCTTGGCCAGCTTGATTGTAACAACACCTTGATCGGCGAAATCGAAGCCTTAAATAATCAGCCCTGCATTTATACGGTGACCTGTTTTAGTGATGTCAGTTATAACCTGATTGAACTGAAACATTGGCGTCAGGTGCTGTTGGCCAACCCGCAACTCAGCCTCTATACGGCGCAAACCATTGCCGCCAAATTCCAGGAAAACCAAAAGGTGAACCTGGATAAACTGCTGCTGCCCCTAAGCTATAATATCGCCAAAGATTGCCTGATGCGGGCACAAAATACTAACCCTACCCTGCTGCGTGCCTATCCTACGGTGAGTGCCGAGGCGGAGCGCTTTGCCACCACAGAGCGTGCCTATCGCCGAGTGGTAACCGAGCTGGTAGATAAAGGCTTGATAGTGCGTTCAAAGGAAGGGTTACAGACGGTCGATATTCCCGCCCTCTCTGCCTTTGTCGACAGCTTTATCTAAGCATGATCTTGATATAAACATAAAAAAGCAGCCTAGGCTGCTTTTTATTTCCCTGTCTATTACACAAACAGGTCTTTAATGTTGGCAAGGTCGGATTTACCCTCTTGCAACTCTTCTGGCGTCAATCCCGACAATTCGTGCGGGAACACCAACCACTCGTCCGAGTCATGGATGTAATAATCCGGCTTCATCGGCACCTTGGTATTCTTCGGCTTGTAGTAAGGACAAGCAACGCGGATATCTTTAGGCAGGTTTAAACGCATCAGTTCGGCCAGCTTTTCTTTAAGCGCGTAGATGCTGCGACCTGAGTCGAATACATCATCAACGATCAACAAGGAGTTATCGGCATTGGCATTTTCAACAATGTAATGCAGGCCGTGTACCTTGATCTCTTTCGACTGCTTGCCGATACCATAGTATGACGAAGTACGTACGGCGATATGATCTGTGTCTATGCCCTTGAAGTCGTAATACTCTTGTACGGCGATACCTATAGGCGCGCCGCCACGCCAAATACCAATGATGAAATCGGGTCGAAAGCCATCTTCATAGACTTGTGCTGCAACGCGGAATGAATCTTCCAGCAACTGTTGTGCGGTAATATAACGCTTATCTGACATAGGAGTGCCCCTAATAATTAAATGGCGATAGTGCCAGCATATTGCACTCTGCCACCATGATCTTGAAAGACTAAAGGCGGCAGATTCTAACGTATTTATGGAAAAAATGCTCTAGGGGATTAACCCTGGCCGTCATTTTGTTCCGTTTCTGGCTGATGATCGGGTAACAACAGGTTAAGCACTATGCCAAAGATGGCACAGAGGCTTACCCCTTGCAGGGCAAATTCGTTGCCGCCGATCTGCATGCCGCCGATACCAAAAACCAAGATCAAGGCGATGATCACCAGGTTGCGCGGTGCGCTCACATCCAAATCCGCCTTCATCAGGGTCTTAAGACCCACCACGGCAATGGAGCCGAACAGCAAGATCATAATGCCGCCCATTACGGGCACGGGAATGGTCTGTAAACCGGCGCCCATCTTGCCGATAAAAGCCAATACCACGGCGATTATGGCGGTCCAGGTCATCACTCGTGGATTAAAGTTTTTCGTCAGCATCACAGCACCTGTCACTTCCGAATAAGTGGTATTCGGTGGTCCGCCAACACTTGCTGCCAAGGTGGTAGCCACCCCATCGCCCATTAAGGTGCGATGTAAACCCGGTTTTTTCAAAAAGTCCTTACCGGTAACATTACTGATGGCCATCATGTCACCAATATGCTCAATAGCTGGCGCCACGGCGACCGGGATCATAAAGGCAATAGCCTGCCACTTAAATTCCGGCGCACTAAAGGCAGGTGCTGCAAGCCAGCTGGCTTCTTGTATCGCGCTAAAGTCGACCACGCCAAATGCCAGGGCACACAGGTATCCGGTCAAAACCCCTGCGAGAATAGGCACCAAGCGCCAAATACCACCACCGAATACGGAAACGACCAAGGTAGCAACAAGCGCCGACATGGAGATCCACACCGCATCATGATAGGCAACCAGCTGTGCCGTGCCATCGCCACTTTTCCCCATGGCCATATTTACCGCCACCGGCGCCAAAGCCAGACCTATCACCATGATCACAGGGCCTACCACCACAGGCGGCAACACCTTATGCAGCATATCCGTGCCTTTTAAGCGCACCATCAGCGCCAGTAGCATATAAGCGCCACCGGCGGCCATCAGCGCGCCCATGGTAGCGGCACTGCCATAGAGCTGATTACAGGCAATAATGGGAGCGATAAAGGCAAAGGATGAGGCCAGAAACACAGGCACCTGACCCCGGGTGATCCATTGAAATGCCAAGGTGCCAAGTCCGGCGGTAAAGAGCGCAACATTGGCATCCAGCCCGGTTAACAAGGGCACTAAAACCAAGGCACCAAAGGCGACAAATAGCATTTGCGCGCCGGTGAGTATGGTTTTAGGGGAGAGAAATGCACTCATTAAACGGTACCGAAGATCTTATCGCCGGCATCGCCCAATCCTGGCACTATGTATCCTTTTTCATTTAGATGGCTATCCAGTGACGCAGTGTAAATATCCACATCCGGGTGCGCTGCCAGGGTTTTGTCTATGCCTTCCGGCGCTGCTACCAATACAATCACCTTGATCTGAGTACAGCCTGCTTTTTTAAGCATATCCAGGGTCGCTATCATAGAGCCACCGGTGGCCAGCATAGGATCGATAACCAGGCTTAAGCGCTCATCGATATTGCCAACCAGTTTTTCAAAATACGGTACTGGCTCAAGCGTTTCTTCATTACGCTCAAGACCGACCACACTGACCTTGGCGCCTGGGATCAAGTGCATAACTCCGTCAAGCATCCCCAGACCAGCACGTAAAATTGGCACTACGGTAATCTTCTTCCCTTTAATACTTTTAACGGTTAGCTCATTTCCCTGCCAACCTGTGATTGCGGTGTCCGCCAGCTCAAGTGTTTTCGTTGCTTCATAGGTAAGTAGCGTACCTACTTCCGAAGCCAGCTCGCGAAAGCTCTTAGTACTAATGCCTTGCTGACGCATTAAACCAAGTTTGTGTTGTACTAAAGGGTGATCAATTACGTGAATTGCCATAGAAAGACCTAGTTGGATAAATTTGCGCTATTTTAACCAGTATAGGGCCTGAACTGAATTAGATTTAAAAGCAAAAACAAAAAAACCACGGTAAGAACCGTGGTTTTTTGTTTTTTAGCGAATTTTGCATCAATAGCAATAATTCTATCGGTATTATAAACCCGCGCGTTCTTTTAACACGGCAATAAGCGGCGAATCCCCATAGCCATTGCTTGTTGCCCAGTTAAGGTCGGCGCCATCTTCAAGTGCACTCTTAGGCAGGCTCTTGATGATGTATTCGCCGGTATCCACCGCCTGACTCGCTACGGCATGACGTACCAGGTTATTACCATTACATTGCACGCTGTCGCTAACATCACGAAGCTTAATACGTGCGCTACGCAAGGTTTTGCGCAGGCGGTTTTTATCATTGGCGGCAATGTATTCGCAGATGGTTACGGCGAGTCGTTCATTGGCACTGGCTGGCGCCGTATAAAACGCCGAGCCGGCCAATATGGCCGTTGCGATTACCCCAGTTATTAATTTCATTAATTGCACCCTTTTAATACTTTTTTATTACAAAGTAGACAAATAGTTTACCAATCGGGGTAGTATTTAGCAAACAGCTCACACTTCTTTACTAAGTGTGACGAACTCATAATTATGTGGATTCGTCTCATCCTGGCCATGCTGTTCACGTTCTATACAGTGCCAAGGGCCCACGGCTTCATAGTCCGGAAAGCAAGTGTCGCCGGGGACATCCAAATCAATAAAGGTTAAATACAGGGTATGGCATAGGGGTAAACATTGGCTGTAGATATTACCCCCGCCGATAATCATCACCTCTTCAACCCCTTCTACTAGGCTTAGCGCCTGCTCAACCGAAGTTGCCGTTTCGGCGCCGGCAAATTGATAGTCACCATTGCGGCTTATCACTATATTTCGGCGCCCAGGCAAGGCTCGACCTATGGACTCCAGGGTTTTACGACCCATGATCACAGGCTTACCTAGAGTAACTTGCTTAAAATGTTTTAAATCGGCGGGTAAATGCCAGGGCATATCATTGTCTTTACCTATCACCCTATTATGGGCCATCGCCGCTATCATGGAGATTTTCACTACTGATTCCTTTACTCATAAAAAAAGGGCGCAAGCGCCCTTAAGATAATCAATTAACGTTCGTAGATAACCTCGACATCATAGTCGTCGTCATCCCAATCGTCCCAATCATCATCGTCATTGTCGTTCGCTTTATTTTTAGTGGCATGACGGTGATAAGTATCCCACTTAAACTCGACTTCTTCTTGCTCTTGTTGTTGCTGCTCGAACTTGTCTTTGGGCATAGACTCAAGCAACTGCATGATATCCTGACACAGCTCCTGCGTATTTAATTTACTCGCGGCACTGATTTTATAGATATCCTGCTCAACACCCATTTCTTCGGCGATACGGGCGCAAGTTTCTTCAACTTCATCTTCCGGTAGCAGATCTATCTTATTGAAGACCAACCAACGTGGTTTATCGGCCAGTTTCGGGCTGTACTGATGCAGTTCATTGATAATGGCAAAGGCATTATCAACCGGATCAGAACCATCAATTGGCAGCACATCGATAACGTGCAACAACACACGACAACGTTCCAGATGCTTTAAGAAGCGAATACCCAGACCGGCACCGTCGGATGCGCCTTCGATAAGACCCGGGATATCGGCAATTACAAATGATTGACCTGAAGCCGGACGCACCACACCTAAGTTTGGCACCAAGGTAGTAAACGGATAATCAGCAACCTTAGGTTTGGCCGCCGACACGCTGCGAATAAAGGTCGACTTACCGGCATTGGGCAGGCCTAACAAGCCCACATCGGCAAGTAGCATAAGCTCTAGCTTAAGGTTACGCACTTCACCCGGTGTGCCTAAAGTCTTCTGACGCGGCGCACGGTTGGTGCTGGACTTAAAGCGGCTATTGCCTAAGCCGTGGAAACCGCCCTTGGCGACGATCAACTTCTGCCCATGCTTGGTTAGATCGCCTAAAGATTCTTCGGTATCAACGTCGGTTACTCGGGTACCCACTGGCACTTTTAAGATAAGATCCGCGCCCTTCTTACCGGTACAGTTACGGCTTTGACCATTGGTACCACGTTCGGCGCGATGGAAGCGCTCGAATTGGTAGTCGATCAGGGTATTGAGGTTATCATCGGCCTCAAGGTAGACACTGCCGCCGTCACCGCCATCGCCGCCATCCGGGCCGCCATCGGGTACGTATTTTTCGCGGCGAAAGGAGACTACGCCACTGCCGCCGTCGCCAGCTTCTGCGCGGATTTCGACTTCATCAACAAATTTCATGATTTTTCACTTAGCGGATCTGCGATTGAATGTTTCTATTATATCAATTGCTTTTGATTAATGCTCATTAACAATAGGCTTAGATAAAAGAACCTAGTCTTATTTGCAATTGAAAACAAAAAACCCCGCAAGAGCGGGGTTTTTCAGTAAGTCTGTAAACTGATTATTCAGCTACGATGCTCACGTATTTACGGCCTAAAGGACCTTTTTGTTCAAACTGAACTTTACCATTTGCAGTTGCAAATAGAGTGTGGTCTTTACCCATACCTACGTTTGAGCCAGCGTGGAACTTAGTACCACGTTGACGAACAATGATGTTACCCGCTAGTACAGATTCACCACCGAAACGCTTAACACCTAGGCGTTTGCTTTCTGAATCACGACCGTTACGAGTACTACCAGCTGCCTTCTTATGTGCCATCTTTCTGTACCTCTAAATTAAGCGCTAATGCCAGTGATTTTAACTTCAGTGAACCACTGACGGTGGCCCATCTGCTTACGAGAATGCTTACGACGTCTAAATTTAACAATCTTCACTTTCTCGCCACGACCGTGAGAAACAACCTCAGCTGTAACTTTACCACCGTTTACGAACGGGGTACCGATCTCGATTTTCTCACCATTAGCAACTAAAAGTACTGTGTCAAATTCAACTGCTGCACCAGTTTCAACGTCTAGCTTCTCTAGACGAATCGTTTGACCTTCAGTCACACGGTGCTGTTTACCACCACTTTGGAAAACCGCGTACATAATTAACTCCGTCTGTGCGCCCTCAAATCGACGCAACTAAATATTCTTCAATAGGGCGCGAAGTCTACGCTAAAACACCCTTATTGACAAGCGTCTTTTTCAATAAATTATTTGAAAAAATGGCGCCGATGAGGACATGAAAAAAATTTTCCCTATTTTATCCTTTTTTGCTCGCTTGCCAAGCGTATTAGGCACTTTTTAAGCAATTAATTTGCCTTTAGTCATTTTTTTGCTACTAAGCCAAGAAAAACCTCCCTTTATGGGGAAAGTGTCGAGCTGAAGCTAAAATTAATGTACAATTCATCGCGCATTTCCCCTGACAAAAGATGTGGCACGGAGTTAAATGGATATAAAGGCTATCCAGACGCTTATCGCTGACGATATGAACAGCGTCAACCAGTTAATATATGCGCAGATGCAATCAGATGTTGCTCTGGTCAATCAACTTGGCCTCTATATAGTCAACAGCGGTGGCAAGCGAGTCAGACCCATGCTGGCTTTGTTAGCGGCGCGCGCACTGGGCTATCAGGGTGATAAGCACATCACCTTAGCAACCATAGTGGAGTTTATTCACACCGCAACCCTATTGCATGACGACGTGGTCGATGAGTCGGCCCTGCGCCGTGGTGAGCCGACGGCCAATGCTGAGTTTGGCAATGCCGCCAGTGTGTTAGTGGGTGACTTTATCTATACCCGCTCATTCCAGCTAATGGTTGGCCTGGGCCAGATGCGGATCATGGATATCCTCGCCGATGCCACCAACGTCATCGCTGAAGGGGAAGTATTGCAGCTAATGAACTGCAACGACCCGGATACCACAGAAACGAGCTATATGCAGGTGATCTACTCGAAAACAGCCAAGCTGTTCGAGGCTGCAACTCAGTTAGCCGCAGTGATTACAGAGCAGGACTCTCAGGTTGAAGAAGCCATGCGCCTGTATGGTATGCACCTGGGCACGGCTTTCCAATTGGTAGACGATGTGCTGGATTACAGCGCCGATGCCGAAACGCTAGGTAAAAACATAGGTGACGATCTTGCTGAAGGTAAACCTACACTGCCCCTTATCTATGCCATGTCTAAAGCCGAGCCAGCTCAGGTTGAGCAAATTCGTACCGCTATAGAGCAAGGCAACGGTCTGGAGTACCTTGACGATATTCTTGCCACCTTGGCACAAACTCAAGCTCTGGAATTCACCATGGAGCGTGCTCAGCAAGAAGCGGATAAGGCCATTGCCGCACTTGAGTTTTTACCCGCCAGCGCCTTTAAAGACGCCCTGGTAGCACTTGCCAATATCGCCGTTAAACGGGATCACTAAGAGTTGCGGGATTAACAACGCAAAAGGCCAGCAATGCTGGCCTTTTTCATTTTTGTAGCTACGGCGGCTAGGTATTATGCCATAACGTTTTGTAGCTTTTTCATCGCGCTTTTCTCAAGCTGACGAACACGCTCAGCAGATACCTGATACTTGTCAGCCAGCTCTTGCAAGGTTGCCTTTTCATCCGCTAACCAACGCGATGACACTATATCTTGTGAACGCTCATCCAGCGTTTTTAGCGCCGAGAAAAGTCGGCTATGCGATTGCTCTTGCCACTGCTCCTGCTCCACCGACTCGGCTAAATCTGAGCTATTGTCAGTCAGGTACTGAACTGGCGAGTAGGTTTGGCTAACGCTGTTATCGTCTTCATCATTGGTAAGATCAAAGCCCATATCCTGGCCGCTCATACGCGACTCCATCTCACGGACTTCTTTTTCACTTACACCCAACTCGTTAGCAACCGTGGTTATTTCCTCCTGGTTGAACCAACCAAGACGTTTTTTATTCTTACGTAGGTTAAAGAACAATTTGCGCTGTGCCTTAGTGGTTGCCACCTTAACAATACGCCAGTTCTTTAATACATATTCGTGAATTTCGGCCTTGATCCAATGCACAGCAAATGATACCAAGCGCACGCCGACCGTTGGGTCGAAACGTTTTACCGCCTTCATCAGACCGATATTACCTTCTTGGATCAGATCTGCCTGTGGCAAACCATAGCCGCTGTAACCTTTAGCAATATGAGCCACAAAACGCAGATGCGACATGATCAACTGCTTAGCTGCACTTAAGTCACCCTCATCCTGAAGCTTACTTGCCAAACGGCGTTCTTCCTCGGCCTCGAGCATGGGTATGGTGCTAACAGCCTGCAAATATCCTTCGATGCTCGCGCTTTGTTGGCTTACCGGTAATGCAAGTACATTTAAATTTGTGCTCATTTATTCACCTCCGATGATAGAACCCTCATCTAATTTAGCACTCTTTAAGTTAGAGTGCTAAAGCATTGTAACCTTTGACCACGTGCATATCAAGAAGTTCTTAAAGATCGAAAAACAACACTTAACCATATGTTTTTATTGGTAAAAAATTCAATTTTAACGACTTTGAAATATGACAATTTGATAACAGCGTAAGTTCTAAGGAGAAAAATGTAGCACACTGCGTGTGAACTTGTAGGTAATATGCTCCTGCATTTGTAGGTCGACATTAGGGTGTGTATTTGCGGGGTGAATCTGCATCTTTGTCGGATGGAATCCTGTATACACTTCTACAGAAAAAGCTGGAATACAAAAGAACGTTGAGTTATCAGCCCTTATCCCGTTTAGATTCGCGCTGTAGAAATCAGCTTTTGTTGTGCAGTGTGCTTGAAACAACGAGATAGGGATATCGAGTTAGGTTTATCGAGTCAGGACGACTCGTTAAACCGTGTTGAAAGCTAAACGAAACGTTTAACAAAAATCTGAGTTCGCAAGCATTAGCGAATCACGGGCGCCTTGGGGTTCTTAGGGGTGGTTGGCGTAAACCACCCCTAAGGTGCCGTCGTCACCACGACAAGAGCTTAATTTGTAGGTCGGCCTTTTAGGCCGACAATGAGGCATGTATTTGCGGCATGAATTTGCATCTTTGTCGGGGTTTTCGACAATATGCTCCTGCATTGTTCTACTACCGCCATCCATGGCGGCAAACCCCGGCCTACAGCGACAAAGATTACACCTTATCCGGTTCGATTTCTTTAATATAGCGACGCACAGACAGGTAAGAGCCACTAAAGCCAAGTATCACGGCCAGGCCAATAAGGGTAATGAACTCATCGGCGCTAAGTCCTTGCAATATAAAGCTGGATTGGTAGATACCGGTTACCTGTGCCACTGCCGACTCCAGCCACCACATCATTAGCAGGTTACAGATCAGCGCAACAAAGCCACCAACCACACCATACCAGATGCCGGTCCATAAAAAGGGCGCCTGAATGAAGCCGTTAGTCGCACCAACCAGCTTCATCACCTGAATTTCACTGCGTTTATCCATAATAGACAGGCGAATGGTGTTGCCTATGATCAAGAGCACCGAAGTCAACAACAACACGGCTATGGTGATCACACTTTCCTTGAGCAGGTTTAAAATGGCATTGAGTCTTTCCAACCATTCTATGTCCAGCTTACCAAAGTCGACCTCGCGCTCCTGCTGCAACTTATGTAGCAGGGCTTTTGCCGCCTGCGGCTGGCGATGACGCTCGGTGGGGGTTACCAAGACCACATCGGGAAGCGGGTTGGCATCGAGATAATCCAGGGCATTGGCAAAACCCGAGACCTGTTTAAATTCTTCCAGAGCCTGGGTTTTACTGATATAGCGCACCTCTTCCACCTCGCTAAACAGGGCGAGGCGCTTTACCAGGGTTTGCACCTGCTGCGCCGACATTTCCTGTTTTACAAACAGGGAAATTTCCGCGGCATTGTCAAAACCACTGCTGACCTTCTGCACATTTTTAACCACCAGGTATAGGGTGGAAGGCAAAGTCAGACTTAGACCAAGCACTAAAATGGTCATCATGGATGCAGTCGGTGTGCGCCACATTTCACCCAGGCTTTGCACGCCCTGACGTATAGTATTAAAGAGGCCAAAATACCAACGGGTAAAAAAGGAATGACCCTTACGCTGATACTCTGTTGTGCGACCCTTAAACAATAAACTCATGATATTGCCTCCGGCGCCAGGGGATCGTTAAGCAGGCGGCCGTTTTTCAGCGTTAGGCTGCGGTACTTCATGCGCGCGATAAGACCGAGATCATGGGTGGCGATAAGCACAGAAGTGCCGTGTCGATTAAAGTCTTCAAAGAGTTTAAGGATTTCCATGGAGAGTTCCGGATCCAGGTTACCGGTTGGCTCATCGGCCAGCAAGATGGGCGGTGAATTCACGATGGCGCGGGCAATGCCCACGCGCTGCTGCTCACCACCTGATAAGGTCTGAGGATTACACCGGGCCTTATCCCCCAAGCCTACTTTTTCCAGCGCCGCGGACACCCGCTTTTCAATTTGTTTGCGGTGCGCACCTTCGATAACCAGCGGCAAGGCGACGTTATCAAAGACTGAATATCTGTCTAATAAGCGATGATTCTGGAAAATAATGCCGATATCCCGGCGCACATAGGGAATTTGGCCTTGCTTAATGGCGCTCAAGTCGACGCCGTTAATGGCCACACTGCCCACCGAAGGGCGCTCCATCAGGCTGATCAGCTTTAGTAATGTACTCTTACCGGCACCACTGTGGCCGGTTAAAAAGGCAAGCTCTCCCTTCTTTATATGAAAGCTTACCTTTTCAAGGGCTAGGTGGCCGCCGGGATAGGTTTTACTCACATCTTGGAATTTTATCATTATTATTGTGTCCCAATTTGTACTAGCCGCGAGCGCTAGCTGTTATTGCTCACCGCTAAAAAGTGCCTCGATAAAGTCATTACTATTAAAGGTGCGAAGGTCGTCGATGCCCTCGCCCACACCTATATAACGAATCGGTGTTTTAAACTGATCGGCAATGGCGAAGATCACCCCACCCTTGGCGGTGCCGTCAAGCTTGGTCAGCGTAATACCGGTTAGGCCCACCGCCTGGTCAAATAGCTTCACCTGACTGATGGCATTTTGGCCCGTACCCGCATCTATGGTCAACATCACTTCATGAGGTGCATCGGCATCGATTTTCTTCATTACACGAGCAATTTTTTCCAGCTCTTGCATCAAGTTATCTTTATTCTGCAAACGTCCGGCGGTATCGGCGATAAGCACATCAATATTACGGGCCTTAGCGGCCTGGAAGGCATCGAAAACCACAGAGGCACTGTCGGCACCCGTGTGCTGGGCAATAACGGGAATTTCATTGCGCTCGCCCCACACCTGCAACTGCTCAACGGCGGCGGCACGGAAGGTATCACCGGCGGCCAGCATCACGGATTTACCTTGTTGCTGATACTGTTTTGCCAACTTGCCTATGGTGGTGGTTTTCCCCACGCCATTGACGCCCACCATAAGGATCACAAAGGGGCCGTCTTTCTTATCTATATCTAGAGGTTGTTCGGCGCTGGCCAGCATATCGGCCATTTCCTGCTTCAATAATTCATACAGGGCGTCACCGTCTTTAAGCTGTTTACGGTCGGCGGCATCGGTCAGGTTATCAATCAGCTTAACCGTGGTATCCACACCCACATCCGCGGTAAGCAGCTGAGTTTCCAGCTCTTCAAATAGCTCATCGTCAATTTTCTTGCCGGCGAACAGGGATGCAAAGCCAGAGCCGATATTCGACTTGGTTTTTAATAAGCCCTTTTTAAGACGCGAGAAGAAACCTGCCTTTTTCGGCTCTTTAGCCGCTTGCTCTGCGGCTTCTTTTTCCGCTTGTTCTGCCGCTAAGCGCTCCTGCTCAGCTTGTTCGCGGGCTGCTTCTTCCGCTGCTAAACGTTCCTGCTCAGCCTGTTCGCGGGCTGCCTGCTCTGCTGCTAGGCGTTCCTGCTCAGCCTTTTCGCGGGCTGCTTCTTCCGCTGCCTGGCGTTCTTGCTCGGCTTGTTCGCGGGCTGCTTCTTCCGCCGCTAGGCGTTCTTGCTCAGCTTGTTCGCGAGCTGCTTGCTCTGCTGCTAGGCGTTCCTGCTCAGCCTGTTCGCGGGCAGCTTGCTCCGCTGCTAGGCGCTCCTGCTCAGCTTGTTCGCGAGCTGCTTGTTCCGAAGCTAGACGTTCCTGCTCAGCTTGTTCACGGGCTGCTTGTTCCGCCGCTAAACGCTCTTGCTCTGCTTGTTCGCGGGCAGCTTGCTCTGCTGCTAGGCGTTCTTGCTCAGCTTTTTCGCGGGCTGCTTGCTCTGCCGCTAAACGTTCCTGCTCGGCTTGTTCGCGGGCAGCTTGCTCTGCTGCTAGACGTTCTTGCTCGGCTTGTTCGCGAGCTGCTTGCTCTGCCGCTAAACGTTCCTGCTCGGCTTGTTCGCGGGCAGCTTGCTCTGCTGCTAGACGTTCTTGCTCGGCTTGTTCGCGAGCTGCTTGCTCTGCCGCTAAACGTTCTTGCTCTACTTGTTCGCGAGCTGCTTGCTCTGCCGCTAAACGTTCTTGCTCGGCTTGTGCGCGGGCTGCTTCTTCCGCTGCTAAGCGTTCTTGCTCGGCTTGTACGCGGGCTTCTTCTTCCGCCGCTAAGCGTTCTTGCTCTGCTTTTTCGCGTGCTTCCTGTTCGGCACGCTCTGCGGCTAGACGCTGTTGCTCTAGCTCCTGTTCCTGTTGCTCTTGCTTATCTTTTTTACCTAAACCGAACCAAGACAGAAACTTACTTTTTTTAGCCATAATCTGAAACCGTACACTCAATATTAAAGTGGGCCATGGATCTGAAAACGCAGGTATTCCCCCGCCGATATCGACCGCCCAAACTCGCGCCGCTGTTGCTAGCGACAAATATTATTTATAATTGCGCGTTATATTATCATTTTCCCAGCATATGGAAAAAGCATAAGTGAGTAAAAGCATGATCGGCCGACGAAAAACGGTAAGAAACAGCCCTAAAAACCACTCTGGTGCCGGACAAATCCGTATTATCGGTGGTCAGCATAGAGGGCGAAAGCTACCGGTTCATGACGTTATCGGCCTAAGACCTACAACAGATCGTCTAAAAGAAACCATTTTCAACTGGTTAATGATGGATGTGCGTGATGCTCATGTGCTGGACTGCTTTGCCGGGGCCGGAAGCCTGAGCTTTGAAGCGCTATCACGCTTTGCCTGTGATGCTACCTTGCTTGAACTCGATGCCAAGGCGGCAAAACAACTACAAGAAAATGCCCAATTGCTGAAACTAGCTAATGTCGAGATAGTACGCGGCGATGCCATGGCGTTTTTACAGCGCCCGGCCAGCAGTCAGTTCGATCTTGTATTTGTTGACCCGCCCTTCCACTGCAATCTAAGCACGCCATGTTGCGCTGCCCTGGAGGAACAAAATTGGCTCAGCGATCAGGCACTTATTTATGTCGAAGTGGAAAGTGATAATCAGGACTTTTGCGCTCCTGCCAACTGGCAGTTGCTAAAGGAAAAGCAAGCCGGACAGGTTTGGTGCCGACTTTACCAAAGAGTAACGCAGGCCTAGCGTCAGCTAAGCCCGCCACAAAGAATTATATCTCTACGCCAATATTGGTCTGGCCATCGGCAATGGCCAATTGGCGTAGCGCCTTGGCACTGTCTTTATCCAATCGAGGCATGGCGGCAACAAAGTCGATTAACTCGCCTAGCACCTCGATTTCATATTCCATCAAGGGATGCTGATTCACATCCTGCGCACTGTAAGGCTGCTCATCGAGTTCAAACTGATATTCGATAAGGCGGGCAACGGTTCCCTGAGCTATCTTACACACGCTCACATACTCGTGCTCGTCTTTACTTTGCAAGCCCTGTAACAAGGTTAGCAAGGCGGTTGCGGCATCTATGGCCGGGTATACACCAAACACATCGAAGTCATTTACCTCGGGCACATTCGGCTCTACCTTTTCAATTAGTTTTTCTATGCTGATCTTACTCTTAGGCAGCAGGATTTTTTCCCAGCATAAGGCCAAAGCATTGCGCAAAACCTCGGGCTCACCAAACTCAAGGGCCTCACTAAAAAGCGTATAATTTGGCAACATGCGTTCTAACAAGGCCGCCGCCAGGGCTGCCTTTTGCACCGTATTCAACTCACGAATACGCTGAAAGTTATTAGGCTTTTTCATTTTTATCTTTCATACAGGACCAGCACAAATCGAAACTAGCGGGATTCCACTGCTGACAGAACTGACACTGCCATTTCGCTGCTGATGTTTTTGATTGGCGGTATTCTAGCAAGATTTCTTGGGCTGCGGGCAGTTTTATATCGTATACCCAGACACTGACGCTGGTTTCGGCGAAGGGGATCTCGCCGAGCGCCCCTTGCAGGGCTTCACCTTTAAGCAGGCATTGAATGCCGGCATGCTCTAACATGCCTTTGACTATATTGGCCTCGACGCTGTGTTCAGCGTCAAAGGCCAGTACCCATTTAAAGCTCATTGGCGCGAGCCGATTTAGGCATCGCTTTGCAGCTGCTTCTGGGCATAATCGAACTTGAGTTTATATTCCATCATTTTTTCTTGCGCCTGCTCAAGTTCATCTTTTAGTTCAAGATGTTCTGAGCGTAAGCTGTCAAATGCCTGACGCGCTTGTTTCGAATCATTGTCGATGCGCGAGCGCAGACTTTCATTACGCTGCTGCTCATCGCGATGACGGGAACCCAGATTTTCCACCTGAATTTTTAGCTGCTCAATTTCATGGTTTTCCTGTGCACTGCGATCTTGCACCTGTTCGAGCTCAGCACTAATGGCATTTTTCTCATCATCAAGTGCTTGATTTTGCTGCTCAAGCTCGGCTACACGCTGCTGCAACTCGGCATGTTGTTGCTGCCACTGCTCTTGCTCTTGCTTCAATAAGCTGTGCTGTTGCTTAGCTTGATCTTTTAACATTTGCTCATGCTGCTGCTCTTGCTCTTGTAACTGTTGCTGCAATGCATCTATGCCAGCTAGTTGCTCACTAAGACTGGCAATTTCTTGCTGCGCTTGCTCATATTGCTGCTGAGTTTGTTGCTGCTGCGCCTGGAACTGAGCTAATTGCTGAGCAAGCTGCTCATTGGCCGCTTTTTGCTCCGCTAATTGCTGCTGCTCGGCATTAAGCTCATTGCGTAGCTCTTCACCCAAATTCTTTAAGCGCTGTACCATGGCCTGCTGAGTTTCACCCTCTTCGGCCGATTCATTCAACTGCTCGGACAAATCCGAAAGCTGCTGATTTTGACGGCTAACCAGTTGTTCGTAATGAGCAAGCTGCTCGGAGATGGCTTCATTTTCTTTTTGCAATTCAACAAGCTGCTGTGCTGCTTGTTCACTACCTTGATGTTGCTCGGCCATTTCCTTAAGCTTTTCTTGCCAAGCGATATTACTTTGACGCTGGCTTTCTAGCGCTTGTTTTAATGTCTGATTATCTTTTTCAAAAGCCGCTTTTTGTTCTCTTAAAGTGGCAACCGCGCCAAGCAACTCTTCACGCTCGCCTTGAGAATTAAAGTGGTCACTTTCAAGCTCTGTTAACCTGTGTTTTAGCGCCGCCAGCTCATGTTGTTTTTGTTTTAGCTGTACATGCTCATCGGCATACTGGGCATTTTCTTGTTGAGCTTCTAGTAATTGACGATTCTGCTTTGCATAGCGCTCTTTTAAAGCTGCTAGCTCACCGCGTGCTTCTTCAAGCTGCTCGGCGTCACCGGCGTTAGCCTTATTACCTAGTTGTGCGGCAACCAGCGCAATACTCAATTGTTGACTTAGTTGTGCGGCGAATTGGTGCACTTGTTGATTGTCTGATGATTCAGCCAGGGCGTTATTTAATTGCTCCGGCTCAACGTTAAATAAATCTGCACAGCGCAGTGCGAACTCCTGTGCCAATTTATCTGGCGCCTCTTGTTGTTGAGGCTTACCATTGTTGATAGCCATGTTTCCCCCTTAACTAGATGTAGGTGTTGTTTTTATCATTTAAACCGAACATCTATTCGCATATATGCTTGATTAAACTTGTCTAATGCCTTAGCTTCTAAGACCGACATCAAAATTGTTAATAATTAAGCCCGTTATTTGTAAAAAAGTCTAGCCTATAGTTAACATTCCACTATTATAAACTCCAATAATGGATAAAAGATGACATTAACCACGCCAGCACTACTTTTCCCTGCAATATCCCTACTACTTTTGGCTTACACAAACCGCTTTTTAGTGCTAGCTCAATTGATCCGTCAACTTAATGCCCGCGAAGGTGAACATATCCGCCCTTTTGTGGTTCAGCAAATCGATAATTTAAAGAAGCGAATTCGTCTTATACGTACCATGCAAGTGTGGGGTGTTGTTTCTTTTTTATTATGTACTTTGGCAATGTTTGCGCTATTTATACAGGTTAATTTAGTCGGCACCATTTTTTTTGGTATCAGTTTAGTAGCCCTGATCATTTCCCTGCTAACTTCCTTGTATGAAATACATATTTCCTGTGATGCCATTGCCATTGAGCTAGAATCCATAGGACAAAAGAAGTAGAACTTTAGTGTTGACATCATTTAATACTTCATCATACGACAAAAGACACAAGGTTCAGTAAATACAGGCAAAAATGGAGTATAAAACTCTCTTTTCAGGGACGCTTATTCAGCATTCTAATACAAGCTGGAAAATGTCTTTTTAGCTGTTCCTCTATTTATTTCGGGTACAATGTACTAATATTGGTCTCGGCTACAAAGCAAAGACCTAATATACTTACTTTAAGGGATTTAAAAGTGAGATTTGAACAATTAAAGCAGTTTTTAGCACTCGGCTCGTTGCGCCATTTTCGTCAGGCCGCAGAACAAACCAATATCAGTACTTCAGCGTTAACCCGTAGTATTCAAACATTAGAACAAGAAGTGGGTCACCAACTGGTTAAACGCTCTACCCGCTCGGTAATATTGACCGAGCAAGGGGAAATGTTCCTGCATTTTTGCAGACGCACTTTGGACGAATACAATCAGGTAATTCAACGCCTAGATCATAGCCAAGGCAAGCGCGACAATCTCTTAGTGGTAGGTTACACCAACTCCGCCAGCACCATAGTGCCTGTTTCCTGCGGCCAATTTATGGCCAGGCATCCAGAAATCAAAATTGAGATGCAGCTGCAAGAAAGCGATGCGCTTTCCTCTATGCTCAAGCGCGGCGAAATTGATATTTATGTCAGCGAAGAAGGTCAAGACAACACCATAGATCTCCACCTGCCCGATCAACTGCTGCTCTTTGCCCGTCAAGATCACCCTCTGGCCAACCAGGAATGCATTACTTTGGACGATCTGGCTCCTTACCCATTGTTCGGTTGTTTTTCACAGAGCCTGCATGTGCAAAGCATGATAACCGAGGCGGCGCAAATGCTAAACAAGGGCGATGATATTCGCTTGGGTAGCCTGAGCGAGATTATTAACTGCGTAAACAATAACCGTTGTATCGCTATTGCCGCCATTGAGCATGCCAAGATTCTAAGCGCCCGTCCTGAATTGGTACAAATTCGCTCCAACAGCAATGCCAGCCAGGCTCGCTTTGTGGTCAAAACCCAGCAGGCCTCGCAGCCCCATAGTCACCTTGATGAGCTGCTGACAGTCATTACACAAACGGCTAATGCACTGGGGTTAGAGGCTTAAAAGTAATATCGTTGATAAAGTTCTCACTGCTTTTCTTTTTCAGCGGTATACTTAGCCACCATTAATTACCCTGTCCCGCATGTGAATACAGAATTGTTGTTTGATCGTGTCCTTGATGATGTCCATCAGCAAGGCTACGCCATTATTGAGCAAGCCCTGTGCCCAGATCTCACCGCACAACTTTACGCCACCGCACAAGCCCAGCTGTCAGCATTTTCTCCAGCTGCCATAGGTCGTCAGGACGAGCAGCAACTAAATTCTGAGGTGAGAAAGGACAAGACCTTATGGTTTAGCGGCAGCTGCGCTGCAGAGCGCGATTATTTGGCTGTCATGGAGGCGTTGCGTTTAACCGTAAACAGACACTTCTATTTAGGTTTATTCGACTATGAATGTCACTTTGCCTATTACCAGGCTGGGGATTTCTATAAAAAACACTATGATGCTTTTAAGGGACGTTCAAACCGGGTGTTAACCACGGTTTTCTATCTGAATACCCCCACCCAAGGCGGCGAGTTGGTGATTTATAAGCCCCGCTCCAAGGAAGTGGCAGAGCGAGTGGCGCCTAAGGCAGGCACCTTGGTAGTATTTGAAAGCGAACGCTTTATGCATGAGGTTCTGCCAGCGCAACAGCCGCGTTTTTCCATCGCTGGCTGGTTTAGGAAAAACAACTCCATTGCCGGGGTGATAGACCCGCCGCGCTAAGCAATAATACCAATTCACTTAAATAGCTAATCATTCTAGCGGGCTAAATATCGCGCTAACTGTGTTGAAATTTTTATATGTAGAATAACTACATAAGAAAAATTCCGCCTTGTTATCACATCATTTATCCAGCGCTATCTCTGATCACATACTTAACAGAATTGGTATAAACAGCACTTGATGCGCCCAGTCAGGGCGCTTTATCAAAACAGACTAATGGCCAGGCCGATAAAAATGGCCATGCCCACATAATGATTATTTAAAAACGCTGCAAAGCAGGCATCACGGTCGCGGTGGCGACTTAAATACAGCTGACGTATTAACAGTAGCGCCGCTACCAAAAGCCCAAGCCAATAAGGCCAGCTTAGCTTGGCCGAGTACCCTATATACACAAGTATGGCCAAAAACAGGGTATTAAGAAGCGCCACCATGGCTAAGTCAAAACGACCAAAAAGAACTGCCGTCGATTTAATGCCGATTTTTACATCATCGTCTCTATCCACCATGGCGTACAGGGTATCGTAGGCAACCGTCCATACTAGATTGGCAATAAACAACAGCCAGGCCTGCATAGGCACGGTTTCCAACCTTGCCATATAAGCCATAGGAATCGCCCAGCTAAAGGCTGCGCCCAACACCACCTGAGGCAAATGAGTATAGCGCTTCATAAAGGGATAACAGGCCGCCAGAGCCAAGGCTGCAAAAGACAGAACCAGGGTTTGCCAATTGAGCAATAAAACCAAGAAAAAAGCGATTACCACCAGTAAGGCAAAGAGACTTAGCGCCTCACCGGCACTGACCTTACCCGCCGCCAAGGGCCGAGCCTGAGTGCGAGCCACGGCACCGTCCACCTTGCGATCAGCAAAGTCATTAATCACACAGCCGGCGCTGCGCATCACAAACACTCCGGCGGAAAAGATCACTATCAACTCAAGAGTCGGCCATCCTTCAGCCGCCAGCCACAGAGCCCAGAGCGTTGGCCATAGCAACAACAAGGTGCCTATGGGTTTGTCGGTGCGCATAAGCTGTTTATAGTAGGGCCAGTGCGCCCACTGCAATGCTGCTAACTTCATAGGTAGGCATAAGCTCCAGGTAAAAACACCTCACACACCATAATCTGCTGCCCGGTTAGGTTAAAGCGACTGCGACGCCCCCATAACGGCTGGTTTGGCAAATTAAAGGACTGGGTCAAGGCTTGAAGGTCGGCATTGGCGCTAAAGTCGGCGACCTGTAGTTGCTGGCGGGACAATTGAGGGTCCTGAAAAATCACCTCACCCAAGGGCCTGGCGCCCAGATGAGTCAGATCCACGCCCTGCTCGGCGCGCTCATAGCAAGGTATCCAGCTTTGGGCATACACCATGGGGTGATTATCACAAAACAGGATAACTTCACGCACACGCACCTGTTGGGTGTCACAGGTAAATATATCGCCTTGGTAAGCTGCGGCATCCACAAGACGCTCGCTCAGCACTTCAACGGCAAACTGCTGGGAAAAAGATTTCAACCGCCGGGTAAGCGAATTTGGCTCGACCAACCAGTCAAGCAATTGCGCGGATAAGAAGACGCGCTCAACATCTTGCCATTGCGCCTGCAGCGAAAGGGGATAAGTAGGCAAAGGACCACTCGAATAAATCAAAAAAACACCGCAGGATCATACCACCGCTGAGGCAAGGGCTAAAGAGATGTGTTTGCCTGTTACATTTAGCCTAGACGCAAAAACCACAAGCACGTAAAGTAGTGCTACGAAATTTTTTTAACGATCACACATTATGCGCTTTGCAACTAACCTGCTGTTCGTACTAACTTTATTATTCACATTAACGGCCCCAAAAAAAGCAGTGGCTGACGTTGGTTATTATGGTTTTGAGCCAGAAATAGTCGCCAACTATATCAGCGTATCGGGGCGTAAACTCGGCTATGTGCGGGTTGCCGTCGATTTGATGCTCGAAGACATCAATAACCTGGCTGCGGTGGAACATCATATGCCGCTGCTGCGCGATGCCGTTGTTGAAATTCTCTCCCAAGAGCCAGAAGAGAAAATCAAAAGCCTCACCGGGCGCGAAGAGATCCGACAAAAATGCTTAGAGCGCGTTAAAACCCTGCTGCGACAGGAAACCGGCAAAGACATAGTGCGTGATCTACTCTTTACCAAGTATCTCTACCATTAAAAAAGCGACCTAGGTCGCTTTTTTACTATTACCACTGAGTGCCATAAACACAGCTATCAAGATGCCGCTTAGCAGGCCTCCCAAGTGCGCCCAATTGGCCATGGGCATAAAGAAGGTATCGGTAAAACCAAAGGCCAGCCACAACAATAAAAAGCCTATCATGCCCTTGGTCATCATGGGCTTGGTCTTCGCCAACAAGGGATAAATCCAGCAAAAGCCAACCTGGGCATACACCACGCCGGAAAGACCGCCAAAATTCGGCCCCACCATCAAATACTGCGCCCAGCTGCTCACCAAAGAGCCAAGAATAAACACACTTAACAGCGTCAGTTTGGAGGTTTGTCGCTCAATAGCGGGCCCTAAAGTCAGCCACCACAGCACGTTGAAAATAATGTGAAGCGCGGAAAAGTGGACGATAGAGGGCGTCAACCAGGACAAGGGCTGCGCCGGGTTAAACTGCAGCAGCGGGAAAATCTCGGTAAACTGACCCAACAAAAATAAGGCATAGATGAGTATGCTAAGAATACTCACGCCCTTAACCAACAGGCTTAACTGGTTAAAACGCTGTAGCAGGTTTAGTTTAGTGCCGCTGTAAACCAGGCCCGAGTCGGTACGGCCATTTTGCCAGGCCGCATCCGCATAACGGGGATGATCTGGCTGCGCCTGAAATTCTTGCCATAAGGGCTGAACCTGATGGAAATGCTCAGGGGCAACGCCAATGATCACATGGCCCTGCTCGCCTTGTCGTAGCGCGCCAACAAAGCCCTTAGTGCCGATATAATCGACAAAGCCTTGTGCCGCGCGCACATTATTGGTGCTGCCTAGTTCAATCATTTTTCAACCAGTTCCGGAAATTGGGTGGCCCAGGCCGAAAAACCGCCGTCCATAGTATAAACATCATCAAAGCCCTGCTCGGCCAGATAGCCCGCCGCGCCTTGTGAGCTAATACCATGATAACAAACAACAATAATGGGCTGATCATACTCTTTGTGGAGCATAAACTCACCAATATTACTGTTGCTTAGGTGTTCTGCCTTAGGAATATGTCCGGCCGCGAACGAGTTAGGATCACGAATATCCGCAATCACCACATTTTCATCATTTAACAGGGCTTGGGTCTGCGCCACTGAAATATGTTTATATGCCATAGTACTATAACTACTCTTCTAAAATGACAAAAGGCGGCCTAAGCCGCCTGATTTCTGTGCATTATGCCCAGTCTAGGATAACTTTACCAGACTGGCCGCTAAGCATGGTATCAAAGCCTTCCTGGAAGTCATCGATACTAAACTCATGGGTGATAATGGGTGAGATATCCAGGCCAGATTGGATCAAGCTGGCCATTTTGTACCAGGTTTCGAACATTTCTCGACCGTAAATACCCTTGATGATCAAGCCCTTGAAAATAACCTGGTTCCAATCAACGGCCATATCCGAAGGTGGAATACCCAGCATGGCAATTTTACCACCATGGTTCATGTTATTAAGCATGGAGTTGAATGCCACAGGCACACCCGACATTTCCAGGCCCACATCGAAGCCTTCGGTCATGCCCAGGTCTTTCATCACATCTTCAAGCTTTTCCTGGCTTACGTTAACGGCGCGGGTAGCACCCATTTTTTTAGCCAGATCAAGACGATATTCATTGATATCGGTAATAACTACATTGCGGGCACCCACGTGCTTAGCAACCGCAGCGGCCATAATACCGATAGGGCCGGCACCTGTGATCAGCACATCTTCACCCACCAGGTCGAATGATAGCGCCGTATGCACCGCATTACCGAACGGGTCGAAGATAGACGCTAGCTCATCTGAGATATTGTCTGGAATTTTAAACGCATTGAATGCCGGAATAACCAGGTATTCCGCGAAGCTGCCTTCACGGTTTACGCCCACACCAATAGTGTTACGGCACAGGTGTACACGACCGGCGCGACAGTTACGGCAGTGACCACAGGTAATATGGCCTTCACCAGAAACACGGTCGCCAATATTGAAGCCGCGTACTTCCTGGCCCATATCCACCACTTCGCCCACATATTCATGACCCACAACCATGGGCACAGGAATGGTATTTTGCGCCCACTCATCCCAGTTGTAGATATGCACATCGGTACCACAAATGGCGGTTTTGCGAATTTTGATCAGTAGATCGTTATGACCTACTTCCGGCTTAGGGGCATCCGTCATCCAGATGCCTTTTTCGGCCTTAAGTTTTGATAATGCTTTCATCAATGCGCTCCTTAAATAACGCCCAACTCTTTACCGATACGGGTAAAGGCTGCAATCGCTTTATCAAGCTGCTCTTTGCTGTGGGCAGCGGAGATTTGCGTACGAATACGCGCCTGACCCTTAGGTACCACAGGGAAAGAGAAGCCAGTAACATAAATGCCTTCGGCCAATAGTTTATCCGCCATGGCACCGGCTAGCTTGGCGTCGCCCAGCATCACAGGAATAATAGCGTGGTCTTTACCGGCACAAGTAAAGCCGGCGGCTTCCATTTGCTCGCGGAAGTAAGCGGCGTTTGACCACAGGGTGTCGCGCAGCTCTTTGCCATCGGCCAGCATGTCTAATACCTTGATTGACGCGGTCACGATTGACGGTGCCAAAGAGTTAGAGAACAAGTATGGACGCGAACGCTGACGCAACCACTCAACAATTTCTTTCTTACCCGAAGTATAGCCGCCCGAAGCGCCGCCCAAAGCCTTACCTAAGGTACCCGTGATAATATCAACACGGTCCATTACGCCACAGTATTCCGGCGTACCACGACCATTTTCACCTACGAAACCAACTGCGTGTGAGTCATCCACCATCACCAGGGCATCGTATTTGTCGGCCAGATCACAAACGGCTTTAAGATTACAGATCACGCCGTCCATTGAGAACACGCCATCGGTGGCAATCAGCTTGGTTTTAGCACCCGCTTCGTCGGCAGCGATCAATTGCTGCTCAAGGTCCGCCATATCATTGTTGGCATAACGGAAACGCTTGGCTTTACACAGACGCACACCGTCGATGATAGATGCGTGGTTTAATGAATCCGAGATAATCGCGTCGTCGGCACCAAGAATGGTTTCGAATAGGCCGGCGTTGGCGTCAAAACACGAAGAGTACAAAATCGTGTCTTCGGTCTGTAAAAACTCGCTGATTTTCGCTTCAAGAGTTTTATGAATGTCCTGCGTACCACAGATAAAGCGCACAGAAGCCACACCAAAACCGTGATCGCTTAAACCTTGCTGCGCTGCCTTAATTAGTTCTGGGTGGTTAGCTAGGCCTAAGTAGTTGTTAGCACAGAAGTTAATAACCTTGTCGCCACTGGCAACTTGAATCTCGGCTTGCTGTTGTGAGGTGATAATACGCTCACTTTTGTACAGACCATCGGCTTTCACTTGCTCAATTTGTGCTTGCAGCTGGCTATAAAACGCAGAAGCTCTCATAAATTTCTCCAATACTTGAACCGACTCCCTTGGCTAGGTCGGCTCAGCGGTTAATAAATATTTGCGGGTATTGTAAAAGGTTTGCGGCACAATTGCATCGTTTGTCGTTCATCACGGCACCTATAATCATGCATGGAACGAGAATAAATACCCAGGCTGTATCTAAGCTTTTATCAGGGCAGGTACTTCGGCAAGGGAATCACAGACCAGATCGGCATCTGCCAACGCCTGCTCGGCAAACTCCTGGCCGCTGCGCACCAATACTTTAGTGCCTATGCCGCAGCTTTTGGCCGCCAGCATATCGCCATGTTTGTCGCCAACCATGATGCATTGGCTTGGATCTAAATCAAAGACCTCTATGCCCTGTTGCAACATACCAGGCTCAGGTTTACGACAGTCGCAGTCAACGCCGTAGTCGCCTTGACCCTTGGTTGGGTGATGGGGGCAATAATAAATGGCATCCAGCTGTACACCGTGCGCGGCGAATTGCGCCTTCATCCACTCGCTCAACTCGGCAAATTGTGCCTCGCTGTAATAACCCCGGCCAATGCCCGACTGATTAGTGACCACGATTAAACGATAACCCATATTCTGAAATGCAAGACAGGCGTCAAACACGCCATCGATAAATTCAAAGTCTTCGGCCTTGTGGACATAGGCATGATCGACGTTGATCACCCCATCTCTATCTAAAAATACCGCTTTATTACTCATAGTCGGTGCTCTCGTACTAGCTTATCGAACATGGCAATCACATCATCCACAGCAATGCGGTCCATCAGCTCACCCTTGGCGCGCACGCCCCAGGGCAGCTCGCTGGCCGGTTTGCCGTATTGCTCTTGCACCGCCTGGTTGTACACCTCAACCACATAATCCTGATACAAATAGGGCCCGGTGCGTTTGGGGTTGGAATGGGCATACAGACCTATCACCGGCGTGCCCTGAGTCACGGCCATATGTGCCGGGCCGGTATCCGGCGCCAATACTAGAGTAGCCAGACCCAACACACAGGTTAATTCTTTTAGGCTGGTTTTACCCACCAGATTAATCACCGGCTGCTGGCAATGATTGACGATCTGCTCGGCAAGCTGTTGCTCCATGGCCGTTGGCCCGCCACTAATGGCAACACGGAAACCCTGCGCCATGGCATGCTCGGCCACCGCGGCATAACGCTCCGGTAACCAGTTGCGCTCAGCCTTGCTCGCCGCTGGGCTGATGATCAGCAGGGGCTCACCATCGTCGCCCACCAGCTTCATGGCGTTTTGCTTGTCGGTGTCGCTAAGAGGCATTTGCCAATGAGGGGTAAAGTCAGTCACACCCAGTTGCTCGGCAAACTGCATAAAGCCTTCTAACACATGAGGCTGCTCTTTGGCGGTAATACGGCGGTTAATAAACCAGCTATGCAATTCTTTTGAGCGCGCCTTATCAAAGCCGATTTTGACCTTGGCACGAATACAGCGGCTCGCCAATCCGGCGCGAAAGGCCACCTGCATATTCAAAAGCACATCGAATTCTCGCCCACTTAGCTGCTCGCGTAATGTTTTAAAGGCTTGGCGCCCCTGTTTTTTATCAAACACCACAAACTCAACGCCGGGTAAGCCCTCGAGCAACATGGCCTCGACCTTACCTATCACCCAGGTGATTTTGGCTTCGGGGTTCACCCGTTGAATGGCTTGTACGGCGGCCACTGCGTGACAAACATCACCGATGGCGGATAAACGAAGAATACAGATAGATTGCACGGAATTGAGTTGCAAAACGGGCGTCCTAAAGCAAAAGTCTGAGCAAATGTTAAAGCAACGCCAGCGCATTGCAAGTTCAATAGTGAGTTTATCGTGGCGGCAAAAAAAGCTACACTGGCAAGCACCTGCAGCCAATCTGTTTATTTGGGTCTGTTTATTATGCAACTGACTCCCCTATCCCCGAAGCTTACCCTGTTTAGCGCAAATACTGATGTTGGCGAGATCACCGAACTATGGTTTTCTCCCGAGCACTGGCTGACCCAGGATAAGGTGTACGCACAGAAAACCGGACGTGCCACCGCCTACTTTTTTGCCGAGGGCGATTTACGCGCCGTACTCCGCCATTATTGGCGCGGTGGTCTGGTGGGCAAGGTTTTGCAGGATCAGTATCTTTATACCGGCATAAAGAACACCCGGGTGTACCGCGAATTTGCATTGATGTGTGAGCTTTATCAGCAAGGCCTGCCCGTGGTTGAGCCCATTGCCGCCCTGGTGAAACGCTCCGGTCTGATTTATCGCGGCGATATCATTACCCGCGCCTTAGAAGGGGCTCAAAGCCTGTGTGAGCGCCTGCAAGCAGGCCCTTTAAACGAGCACACCTTGGAGCGAATAGGCCAAACCTTGGCCCGCTTCCATAACGCCGGGGTCTATCACGCCGATTTGAATATCAATAATATTCTCTTTGATGGCGAAGATAATGTGTATGTCATTGATTTTGACAGGGGTGAGATACGCCAGCCAGAACCACAATGGCAGCAGCAGAATATGGCCAGATTAGCGCGCAGCTTTGCCAAGGAAGCCGGTCGTCAAAGCAGCTTTCATTGGCAGGAAAAAGACTGGCAGGGGTTAATGAGTGCCTATCAGCAAGCACTTTCTTGCTGATAGGGCTAAAGAGGTGCTAAGAGCGGATTTTACTGATCACATTGGACGTTGAGCAGCCGTTTAAAAACTCCAGCACCTCAACCTGACCGCCGTGACGCAGTACATGCTCAGCACCAGCTATCTCTTCCACCTTGTAATCCCCGCCTTTAACGAGAATATCCGGGCTCACCTGCTCGATAAGCTTGGCCGGGGTGTCGTTTTCTTCCACCTTACCAAAGGGGATCACCCAGTCTACAGAGGCTAAAGCACTCAGTACCATGGCACGCTCTTCAAGGGGATTGATAGGACGCTCCGGGCCTTTTAAGCGGGCAATGGAATCATCGGTATTTAAGCCAACCACCAGGCGGTCGCCCATGGCCTTGGCTTGGGCCAGATAGCGCACATGCCCAGCATGAAGAATATCGAAACAGCCGTTAGTGAAAACGATTTTCTCGCCATTTTGCTTGGCAAATTCAATATGCTGCAACACAGACTCAAAGGGCGCCTGATAATGCTCGCCATTTTTGCGCAGGTACTGCCCCAGCTTGCGGCTGAGCTCTTCCGGCGAAACGGTAGCCGCGCCGAGCTTGCTCACCGCAATACCGGCGGCAATGTTGGCCAGCTCCACCGCATCCGCCGGGGTCATACCGGCACCTAGCATCACGGTTAAAGTGGCTATCACAGTGTCACCGGCACCGGTAACATCACTGACCTCACGTACCTGAGCGGCAAAGTCGTGTTTTTCGGTGGCGCTGATCAGCGACATACCCTGCTCGGAGCGAGTCAACAACATGGCGCCAATACCGGCCTCACGAATAAGCGCACGGGCACTGGCGGTCAACGCCTGCTCGTCACTGCTGTCACCACCGGCAAGTTTAAATTCATTGAGGTTTGGGGTGATATAATCGGCACCACGATACAGGCTTAGCTGCGGCGACTTAGGGTCAACCAACACGGTTTTACCTGCATCCTTGGCAACGCGGATCATGGCCTCAATCAAGGTCAATGAACCCTTGTTATAGTCGGAGAAAAGCACAAAGTCATAGTCATCCACCACACGCTCAAGGCGCTGCAGTAACAATTGAGAATGCTCTTTATTGAACTGCTCTTCCTGATCCAGACGCACCACCTGCTGATGACGGCTGATCACCCGCATTTTCGCTATGGTCGGCAGCTCCACTACCTGCACCAGCTGCGAGTCGATGTGCTCCTCGGCCAAAATGCGCTGCAGGATTTGCCCGCTTTCGTCATCACCGATCAAACCCAGCAAGGCCACCTGGCCATCGAGTCGGGCAATGTTTTTGGCGACGTTGGCAGCACCACCGGCTTTATCTTCAAGGCGGTTAACTTTAACCACAGGAACCGGTGCCTCAGGTGAGATACGTCCGGAGTCGCCATGCCAGTAGCGGTCAAGCATTACATCGCCAACCACCAGCACCTTGGCTTTATTTAGATTTTTAAGTAATCCCAGATCCATGCTTACTCCGCTACCAGCAAATCAAGCGCTTCACACAGCCAGTGGCCGATAAACATATGCGCCTCTTGAATGCGGGCGGTTTCATCATTGGCTATGATGATCGGCAGCTTGGCGATGTTTTTTACCTCACCACCGTCACGACCGGTTAAAGCCACGGTATAAGCACCTATTTCATTGGCGGCTTTGAGTGCCAGATTGATATTGGCACTGGTGCCCGAAGTCGTCAGGCCGATCACCAAATCTTCTGGCTTACATAAAGCCTGCACCTGGCGTTCAAACACGGTATCGAAATGATAGTCGTTAGAGTGAGCGGTAAGGATCGAAGTATCCGTGGTCAGGGCTATCGACGCCAAGGGGCCGCGCTCTTTTTTATAGCGCACCACAAATTCCGCGGCCAGATGCTGGGCATCGGCGGCGCTGCCACCATTACCAAACCAAACCACCTTACCACCGGCTTGCAATGCCTGATGACAGGCAGCCAGTAATTCGGTTGCTTGCTGTTGATAGGTATCCATAACATCAAAAAGTGCGCGATGGCGGGCAAGGCTATCCAGGTAGGTAGCCGCAAGGTTGTTGGTATTGACCATTTTCGATCCTCATTCACGAGTTTTAACGCATTATTCCAAAGAGTATTTAGAATTGCACGTTTTTGTCTGAGATTGGCGGCTGCAGCCCGTGTTGGCCATACCTATCCGGCAGAGCCAACAGGCAAAATGAGTTAATAAAGTTTAACTGATAACTTAAATGCCACAATTGGGCACTGCCATTGCCACCTTGGCTTTGTTATTATTGGCCGGTATTCAACTAAATCAGGCAATATTAGGTGACTCAGCACGGAAGTAATCCCTTAATCAGCGCATCTCAATTAAAAAATGCCAAGCGCATACTCTATATGAGCCATTTGGCGCTGGGTGATTACGTCTATCAAGGTGTGTTTTTACAACAGCTGGCCGCCACCTATCCGCATTTAGAAATTGATATTTGGTTTGATGACTGCCGCGAGCAACGTAAAAGCTGGCATAGCGGGCGCAATCAAATTCTCGGCCAATGGTTAGAGAGCGAGCCCTATATAGGTCATATCTACCCCAACCCAGACTCAGAGCAGCAGCGCCAACAGCAAATACAAGATGCACAGCAGCGCAATTATGATCTGGTATTTTTTATCGCCACCACACGCAGCGAACGTTTCTGTCATTATGCCCGCCTTATTGCCGGTGAGCGCAGTGCCGTTGGCGCCTATGCCTTGAACACCCTGCAATGCTGGCAACATAAAGAGGCCATTAAGGCTCTTGACGCTGGTATCAAGGTTAGAAAAAGTGCCTGTTTCGATCATATTAGCGATTTTTACCGCCATCACTTTCACACCCTGGTTGCCATGGACTCTCCCGCACAGGCATTTCAACACCTGCAGGTGCCCAAGCCTTATCTGGATGCGCTAGAAAATAGCGATAAGCTAAATAATTTCGTGTTTATCAATCATCTGTCGACTACTGAAAAGCGCGATTGGCAATTAGCTCAAGTATTTGAATGCATCACCCGCTTGCATCAAAAGCAACCGACCCTGCGCTTTGTGATCAATGCTCCCAATGAGCAATTGGCGCAATTACAGCAAGAAGTAGAGAAAAACGAACAGCTTAAAGGCATCGATATAAGTACCTTTAGTGCTAAACAGCATTTTTATGAATTGCCGGCGATGATCAGCCGAGCTCGTCTAGTGATCAGTGTGGAAACGGCGATCATGCACCTGGCCGCCAGTTTAAACGTACCGGCGCTGGCGCTGATCCGTGCCAAAGCACATCAATGGCGCCCCTTAGGGCCGGGAGAAATCTTGGTGGGCGGTAAGCGCGTCGACAGCATCAGCGCGCAAACCGTAACCGATAAGGCCCTGGCGCTACTCGCCAAGGCCTAAGGTCTGCTTACCAGTACTGTTTTTACCAGTACAAGGAGACAGAGGCATGACCGTAACTCTCGTCAAACACGTCGTTGCCATAGGTCACCTGAGTTTCCACTCGATACCCATCAATCATGCTGCTATTAAGTAGCTGCAGTTCCTGAGCACCCTTGTACTGAGCTGAATCATTATCCTGCAGGGTCAGCTTAAGTTGCCATAAGGAGTCCATATCCTGCTGATAGTCCAGCACTAGGGCATGCACTTCGGCGGGTACACCATCACCAAAGATACGTCGGTCGCCGGCATAATGACCGAACACAAAGCCATCATTGGTGTTACCAAACTTATACAAGCCATTGGTATACCAAGATGTTTTCCACTTGTTGTATTCGTAACGCAGGGCTACATCCGAGGTTAGCTGAGGCAGATAGGCACCAAAGGAGGTAACCTGATTACCTAGGCTAAAGTTGCTGCCGCCTTGCGTATCTTCACCGCCGTACTCAAAGTAGATCTCCGCGGGCATGCCCCAATCAAAATAGAAGGTCGAGGTTACCGAGGCCAATTGGTCGCCCAGCTCGGTATCTTTTTCTTCTTCGCTGTAGCTGTTATCGCTGCCTGCAGGGTCGAAGAAGGCATCAAGCACATCACCAAAGTCCACATCGCGAGGACCGCCGCCAAATTGCATTATACGGTTAAAGCCCAGCTTCCAACCACTTAGCGGCTCAAGACTGATATGAGTACCGGCAACGCGCGGCTTACCATCGTGCCACTGCCCCTGATATTGAATCCCTTCTTTGACCTCTTCCAGCTCGGTATAAAAAAGCTCAAAATCAAAATTCCACCAGTTATGCGCTGGCGCCACCATACCCAAGGAAATAGAAGGCGAGGTTTTAGCATTGGTCGAAATCATCTGGGCACTGGTTTTAAACGGAGAGAACCAATGCTCCTTATAACCAATATTAAGCTGCAGATCTTCACCGGCAATGGCCACAAAGGTGTTATAAGGAACCAGGTCGCCCGCTTCGGCGCGGTATTCCAGCCCTACCTGCATTAACATCATATCGTTCGGGCGCCAAATACCCTCGAACATCACCTGGCCCCACTCATCCGTGGTTAAGCCTCTTTGATTGGCCAAAGGCGTGGCTTGGTCGTGCTCGTAACGCAAGGTCACACCGGCACGGGTGATGTTATCATCACCGCGATAACGCGTAAGTTTGCCATTAATGGAGCGAAACAGCGCCGGGTTTTGCTCTTTCAGCTGGGCTAAAGCCTTATCTATATCGCTAAAGCGATACGGCTTACTCATGGGCGTGCCTGTGGTTTGCACAAACATGCGATCCAATTGCTGCTCTAAATTTACGTCGTAGCCAATTGGCAAGTATGCCGTAGGTTTGGCTGCGGCCGCACCACTGAATGCCAATAGCAGAGCTGCACCAGCCACAGAGGTGGCAAACTTATGTCCTTTCATGCGATTTCCTAGCGCCTTAGAATAATGGCGAAAATACTATCAAATTCATGGCCATTACTCAGCTGTTAAATTGTAAAATTTTGGCACTGGGGAGAACTCGGGTTACACTAAGGTTTTGCAATTTCAGGCCTGTTATTCTTTTGTTTGCGCGCTTTTTATATTCCCTTATTCTGCTAATTCTTATGCCCTTGGCCTGCTTTTATCTATATGTCTTACGTGGGCGCAAAAACCCGGGCTACAGACAAGACTTTAGCGAACGCTTTGGCTTTACCGACGCCAGCGGCGACATCATTTTGCACTGCGCCTCCGTCGGCGAGGTGCTGGCAACATTGCCACTAATCAAGGCGTTGCTTGCCGACAAAAATCAATACCGCTTGGTGCTGACTACTAACACCCCCACGGGACGTGAGCAAATTAAGCAATTGCTGGCCAAGGACATTGCCGCCACCCGAGTGCAAGTCTGTTACCTGCCCTTTGATTTACCCCTGTCTCAGCGCCGCTTTATTCGCCGCACTGGGGCAAGGCTTCTGGCGGTGATTGAAACCGAGCTGTGGCCAAATATGTTGCATCAGGCAAAACAAGCCGGACTCAACACCTTGATTATCAACGCCCGACTCTCGGCCAAATCGGCCAAGGGTTATGCCCGGGTTGCCCCGCTCACACGCAGCATTTTAAGCGATATAGACAGGCTTGCCTGCCACCATCAGGCCGATGGCGAGCGCTTTATAAACCTGGGTTTGGATAAAAACAAGCTGGAGACTACCGGTTCAATCAAGTTCGATATCAGCGTCAGCGAGCAACAAGCTGAGCAGGCCAAGCAACTTAAGGCCAGCCTGGGACAAGCGCCAATCTGGATAGCGGGCTCTACGCACCCGGGCGAGCCGGAGCTGTTACTTGCCGCCCATGAGCAAGTGAGAAAAAGTTACCCCGATGCCTTACTGATTATCGCCCCACGGCATCCGGAACAATTCGACAAGGTCGCCGAGCAACTCACAGCTCAAGGCATAAACTTTTCCCGTCGCAGTCAGGGCGAACATCAAGGTGAGGCCGTACTGCTGGCCGACACCCTAGGTGAGCTCGGCATGCTCTACGGCGCCGCCGATGTCGCCTTTATTGGCGGCAGCCTGATTGAGCGCGGTGGCCATAATCCGCTGGAGGCCTGTGCCCACGGCATACCTGTGCTAAGCGGCCAACATACCTTTAACTTTGACCATGTGTATCCGGCCTTGATAGACCAAGGCGGCGCCCTCTGGGTTAATGAGCACAACCTGATCGAGACCCTAAACAACCTGTTTAGCGAGCCGCAAAAGTGCGCCGAGATGGGCGCCAGTGGCCTTAAGGTGGTTCAGCAAAATCAGGGCGCTATTAATAAAACCCTGGCGCTAATCGAGGAGCAATTTAATGCATAAATGTGAAGCGGCCATGCGCCAATGGGTGAGCTCGGTCATAGTCAAATACAACTTTTGTCCCTTTGCCCGCCAGGAAGTGGAAAACAACGCCATTCGCTATTATCTCAGCGAAGCCACCGAGCTAGAAGAGGCGGTGCTCGACACCCTGGAACAATGCCGAGAGCTGGACAATCACCCGGAAATTGAAACCACCTTGGTATGCTTTACAGAAGGTTTTAGCGATTTCGACCAGTTCTTAAGTCTGATCGATTTAGCCAATGCGCTGTTAGTCGCCCAGGGCTTCGAAGGCACCTATCAGCTCGCTCACTTTCACCCCGAGTATGTGTTCGCTGATGCAGATGAAGACGACGCCGCCAATTACACCAACCGCGCCCCCTGTCCCTGTTTGCATATTATCCGCGAAGAAAGTATGGAACAGGCCCTGGCCAATTATGACGACCCCCAAAGCATCCCCGAGCACAATATGCGTTTGGCCCGCCG
Organism: Pseudoalteromonas qingdaonensis; assembly: GCF_038739665.1. Classification (NCBI taxonomy): domain Bacteria; kingdom Pseudomonadati; phylum Pseudomonadota; class Gammaproteobacteria; order Alteromonadales; family Pseudoalteromonadaceae; genus Pseudoalteromonas; species Pseudoalteromonas qingdaonensis. Next base: position 232,363 of record NZ_JBCGCU010000001.1, read on the forward strand.
CAAAGGCGCGGACTTTTGGCAAGCCCTGTTAGAGAAGTGTGGGCATAAATCTGTGCGTTAAGATTTTGTAGGGTCTAATCTACATCGCAGCATTGTTATTGCTAAGGTCGGCCACAAACTCACTCACTTCCGATGTATTAGGTGATAGCTAATCATCTAATACTGAGAGATACAAGGTCGGCCTAGAAGGCCGACCTACAAAAATTTGAAAGATGCTTGTTTAGCAACAGGGATGAAAAGCCCTATGCGCAATGCAAGGCCTGACCCCATTTACTCTTTCAATCGCTCGATATTAAATTGTATACCGCAATCAAATATCTAATCTTTTTATAGCTTTACGGTAAACATCGCTACGTTCGCGTTTTCCGACGGCTAAGACGGTTACAATAATGACATCGTCTTCAACTTTGTAGACGAGGCGGTAGCCCGATTGACGCAGCTTAATTTTATACATGTTGTCAGCTCCAGAAAGTTTTGAAGCCGGAACGTGTGGGTTATCTAAGCGTTTAATTAGCTTTTTCTTAAATTGTTGTTGCAAAGTAGAGCCAAGCTTTTTCCACTCTTTGAGTGCACTCTTTTTAAAGTCGAGTTTATAGGTCATCAATATTTACCGAAATGCTCTCCTCTGATTCGCGCTCTTTAGCGATAGCTAGTAGCTCAAGATCTTCGAGTCTGTCCATCATCATTTCGTACGCTTCGGCAGGTACGCAATAAAATGCTGGTTCATTTCGGTTTAGTACAGCAACAGGTTCACCGTAAGCACTAGTTGCAACTTTCATAGGGTTAGCTTTCAACTCAGTAATGCTTGCAGCAACATCGGCTAAAATTCTAGAGGTCATATAACAGGCCTTTTAAACGGTCTTTATATTGGTCATTTTATCCTCAACCAAGCAGTATAACAAGTTGCTTAAGAGTGATTCGCAACGCGTGGCATTTTTACTATGTGTCGGTTTATGTGTTTAAGTATTATGCGTCGGCTAAGGTCGCTATTAGCACTTAGCGGACTATCTGTCGGCCTTTCAGCAATATGCTCCTGCATTGCAAATTGTCGGCCTAAAAGACCGACCTACAACGAAAGATCGACAAAAGCTATCAGGTTGCCACCTGACCTACAGGTATCGATCCCCCCGTTTAGATTCGCGCTGGAGAAATCAGATTTTGTTGTGGAGTGTGTCATTGAGAGCGAGGCAGGACGCCGAGCTAGATTTACCAGTACAGGGATGTGCTGTTAAATCGCCTCAATGACTAAACGGAGCGTTTAACAAAACGCTGAGTTCGTAAGCATTAGCGAATCACGGGTTCGGGGAGTTTCCAAAGAGGGAGTCGAATCACTCCCTCTTTGGTTGCCATCTCCGGCCTCTCGCTGGCTCAAGGCGTTCGCTTGCTAAAAATAGTCCACCGGACTATTTTCTTAACGCGCTCACCCAACGCGACAAAATATATCAATTACCGCCGCAGTCGGCGGCCCGACAAGAACTTACATAGTGTCAGAAATTCATCCCTGAAGCAGCATTGTTACCCTTTGTCGGCCTTTCGGCAATGTGCTCCTGCATTGCAAATTGTCGGCCTTTCGGCAATATGCTCCTGCATTGCTCTACTACCGCCATCCATGGCGGCAAAGACCGACCTATAACGAAAGCCAACAAACAAAAAAGGCCGATGTATAAACACCAGCCCTTTAAAAACGCATTAGTCGGCGTATCGACGAACCAAAAGCGCCTCAGTCGGCGCCCCGACCCGAATTACTCTGGTTTTAGCGCTGCCTTCTTCTCGTTATAGCCACGGATCAACTCATCCACGGTATCCTGGCAGTATTGGCGAATACCCGAGACCAGCATGTGTTTCTCACCGTGGCCTATTACTGCGCCATTTTCAATCAGGTCAAAACGCAGGATTATCTTGCCGCGCTTGCCTTCGTAGCTGAATTCGTGCTCTCCTTCGCGCAGCTCGGGTGCGTGGGCATCAAGGGTGTCCATATGAATGCTCATGGACTCATAGATGATCATTGGGCGCGCAGGGTTAATCATCACATCTTGCTTACCCATCAGCGGGATCACCACATGTGGGAAGGCCTTGCCTGAGAATTCCACATAGTTCTTGATAAGCGCGTTGGTCAGGGTCTTACAGACGCTGTTAGCGCCTTCACGAGCCACGCTCAGATAGCATTTGTCGCCGTCTTTAATATCGAACTGAGCGCTGCCCTGTGGCATACCCAGTTTAACGCCTTCGTCCACCATGTTGGCGAAGGTGAAGCGCATCTGCTCATTAATACCGTACTTATCAAGCACCACTGAAAACAGTAAATCTCCTGGCACACAGAATTTTTTCGCTTCAACATCGTGAAGTGGATTGAAATCATCGGCCACGGCTTTGGCAAAACGACTGCCCTGTTCACGGGTAATACACACGTGGGTGCCAAAATCTTGATAATACTGCTCTAACATAGCTGCTCTACTTGAGTACAAAAAAAACTGCGGCAGTGTAACAAAATTTACGCACTGAGAGGTCGTATCTGTTGCTTTTCCCTGTAAAAAGGCACAAAAAAGGCCGCTTTGCGGAGCAAAGCAGCCTTTTTCTTAGAGTGCGGCCTAGTTAAAGTCGCGGTAGGCTTTTTCCAACGCTTTCGCCTGCTTTTTCGACACACCAAGGTGCTCTAAAGCCAGACGAAGGCGAGCGCGAGACATATCCGAACCCAAGATCTCCATGGCATCTAGCACGGAAGTTGACGACTTCTTGCCGGTAATTGCCACGAAAATAGGCTCTAGGAAGTCTTTAATCTTCAGCTCATGGAAGGTAGCAACCTTTTTAGCGATAGCGAAGATTTCTGGTTTTTCCCAGTGGCGCAGCGTTTCCAGCTCCCAGATGAAGAATTGCAATGCCTGACGCACCACACCTTCCTCTACCTTACCGTCGGTTAGCAGCGCCGGATCATAGTGCGGCATACCGCCAACAAAGTGTCCGGCCAGGTCAACCAGATCAGAAAGCGTATCGATACGGGTTTTCGCTTCCGGCAAAATGCGGCGCAGCATATCGCCATTGTATTTCCAGTCAACGAAGCGCTGAATTAATTGCTCATCGCTGAAGTCTTCACGTAACCAGGTGCCGTTCAGCCATTTCAGCTTCTCGATATCGAATACCGGGCCGCCCAAAGAAACGCGTTTCATATCGAAGTGCTCGATCATCTCAGCCAGGGTGAACTTTTCACGCTCGTCCGGCATCGACCAGCCCATACGACCTAGGTAGTTCAGCACAGCTTCCGGCAAGAAGCCCATTTCTTTGTAGTAGTTGATAGAGGTCGGGTTCTTACGCTTAGACAGCTTAGACTTATCCGGGTTACGCAGCAGCGGCAGGTGACCCAGTACCGGTGCTTGCCAGCCGAAGTCTTCGTATAGCTTAAGCAGTTTAGGTGCCGAGTTAATCCACTCTTCACCACGGAAGATATGGCTGATCTGCATATGATGGTCGTCCACCACGTTGGCCAGGAAGTAAGTAGGGAAGCCGTCTTGCTTTAACAACACCTGCATATCAACGTTTTCCCACGGGATCTCAATCTCACCGCGCAGATAGTCGTTGAATTTAAAAGTGCCTTCGGCAGGGATCTTCATACGTATCACGTATGGTTTGCCCGCTTCCAGGTTTGCCTTCACTTCGTCGTCGCTTAGCAACAAGCCACGGCCATCGTATTTAGGACGCAGGCCCTCGGCCATTTGCTGCTCACGCATTTCGTCCAGCTCTTCGGCGGTGGCGAAACAGTAAAATGCCTTGCCGTCTTCAACCAGCTGGTGCGCGTATTTTTTATATAGATCAGAGCGCTCAGACTGACGATAAGGACCGAACTCGCCACCTACATCCGGACCATGATCCCACTGCAGACCTAACCACTGCAGGCTGTCCATAATGGCTTGTTCCGACTCTGGCGTACTGCGCACCTGATCCGTATCTTCGATACGTAAAACAAACTCACCGCCTTGCTGCTTAGCAAAACAATAGTTAAATAGGGCGATATAGGCAGTGCCTAGGTGCGGATCACCGGTCGGTGACGGGGCAACACGGGTACGAACAGGTGTGCTCTGGGTCATGCTAGCGTCTCTTTCAATTAGCAACTAAAAATTTGCTGCAAATGCTAGCACAATGGAGGGTAATTTCGTAGAGGAAAACGCCCCAAAGGGTACCTGAGTGCGATAAATTTCAGCACCCAGGGAAGAGATAAATATTGGAATCTTAAGGTTAAGCGGCGATCTTATCCAGATAGGCGACGATATCCGAAGATTCGTACATCCACTGCACCTTACCGTTTTCTTCAATGCGCAAACAAGGCACTTTCACCTTGCCGCCCTGCTCCGCAAGCTCCTGACGGTAGGCGTTGTCGCCTTTGGCATCGCGGGTTTCAATGTTCAGACCGTTACGCTTAATAGAGCGGCGCACCTTTACGCAAAACGGACAAGCATGGAATTGATACAGAGCCATATTTGCGGTCTGCGCATCCAGCTGTTGCTGCGCTTGCGGGTCGCGCTTTTTGCTGCGCGGGGTAAAGACAAAATTAAAGAATAAAATAATGCGGCCTAACAACCAGCGAATGACTTTCATACCAACTCTCATCACGACAAAATCAAAGGCGCGAGTGTATCACGCGGTTAAAATTGCGCCAAGGGAAGCGCGCTCCCCTGGAAGCTAATCCCGAAAGCTGACAAAGTCATCACGGTGGATCAGCATGGCGCCATTGTCATAGCCCAGCACCTGTGCCTTGGACAGCTCAGGGTTCACCAGCAGCTGCTGCAGCTCCTCGCTGTGATAACGGGCCACGCCCTTACCCACACTGCAGCCCTGACTGTCGAATACCTGCACCAGATCGCCGCGGCTAAACTCCCCGGCAAAACGAGCAATACCAACAATCAACAAGCTGGCGCCTTGCTGCCTGAGCGCTTTTGCCGCGCCATCGTCTACATAAATAGCTGCCTTGCTGATAGGGCCGGCCAACAACCAGCGCTTGCGAGTGTCTTTAGGTGCCGTCAGGCTGACAAAACGGGTGCCCAGCTGCTGAGTTAAACAGTTGCTGATCACATCCTCGCCATGACCGGCACTGATGATCACATCGACCCCGGCATGGCGAGCAATGCTCGCCGCCTCTATTTTTGTAGCCATGCCGCCGGTGCCCACCGCCGTGCCGCTGCCACCGGCCAAGGCCTTAATGGAGTCATCGATATGACGAATTTCCGGGATCAGCTCAGCATCTGGGTTGGTGCGCGGATCGGCGCTAAAAAGCCCGGGCTGATCGGTAAGCAGCAAGAGTTTATCCGCATCCGCCAGCACCGCCACGCGGGCCGATAAGTTATCGTTATCGCCCACCTTAATCTGCGCCGTCGCCACCGCATCGTTTTCATTGATAATCGGCACCGCCCCTTCTTTAAGCAGTGCCATCAAGGTATCGCGGGCATTGAGATAGCGTTCTCTGTCATCAAGGTCGGCGCGGGTTAACAGCAACTGCCCCACAGGCACATTATAAAGTGCAAACAGGGTTTGCCAGGTGTGTACCAACTGGCTTTGGCCTATGGCCGCCAGCATCTGTTTTTGTGCCAGGGTTTCATTGCCGGCGCTGCGTCCCAGTAATTCACGCCCGGCGGCCACGGCGCCGCTGGATACCAGCACGATACGGTTGCCGGCTTTTTGCAGCTGCACGCATTGGCGCACCAATTCCACCATGTGTGCCCTGTCCAGCCCCTGGCCGTTATTGGTAAGCACACTGGTGCCTAATTTGATCACTATTGTTTGCACCGCGCTTGGCCCTGCTGATAATTAAAAGAGGTTCATTTTTACCCCAAGCTTGGGCGATTAAACAAGTTAAATTAATTCAACTGTGCTAGCATCGCCGCACATTTTCACCACTCTAATTAAGACTTATGCCAGCGAGCCTTTGCCTGATCATTGCCACCTTTTTATGGGGAAGCTCTTTTATCTCTTTAAAGTATGCGGTGGGAGTCTATGACCCTACTGTGGTGATTTTTTTGCGCATGCTCACCACCCTGGCGGTGTGTCTGTGTTTATGGCGTTTTGTAAAACGCTTTGAATACCAAAGTGGCGACTGGAAATACCTGCTGGGCATGAGCCTGGCCGAGCCCTGTTTATACTTCTTATTCGAAGGCCACGCCATGGAATACACCTCGGCGTCTCAGGCTGGGGTGATAGTCTCCTGTTTACCGCTGATCGTCGCATTTTTGGCCTTTTTTATGCTCAAAGAGCACATTAGCCGCGCCATTATTGTCGGCTTTACCCTGTGCATTGGCGGCAGTGTGCTGCTGACTATGGTCTCGCCAAGCTCGGAGCAGGCGCCTAACCCCTTATTGGGCAACACCTTGGAATTTCTAGCCATGGTCTGCGCCGCCTTTTACACAGTGAGCGTAAAACGCTTGTGCAGTCGTTATGCGCCGCTTACCCTTATTGCCTTGCAAGGCTTGTCTGGCTCGCTTTTCTTTGCGCCCTTTTTATTCTTTGTGGAAATGCCGCAGCAGCACGACCCGGTGGCCTTAGCCCATATTCTTTATCTGGGCACCTTTGTTACCCTGGGCGGCTACGGCATGTATAACTATGCCATCAGCAAGGTATCCGTGCTAACCGCGGCGGCCTATTCCAACCTTATCCCCATCTTCACCCTGCTGCTGTCGGCCATAGTGCTGAGCGAGATATTGACCTTGTGGCAATGGCTTAGCATAGCCGTGGTTTTTGTCGGGGTGATGATAAGCCAGCGCCATCAGGCATTGGTGGTCGAGCTCGACGAAGAGGATATCAGCGAGGCCGACACCAGCAAGCGCAGCTCGGTGCCGGCCACAGGGGAGTTAAAGGGATAACAGGTCACCAGATGCAAGCCGCTGGCAGCGGCGGCCTGAGTATCGCTTTGATGCACCACCTGCTTGCTGTCAATGCGATAACTCAGGGTACGACCATCGCGCAGCGTCAAGCTTAACTCATCCCCCACCTGCACATGGCGTAAAAACGCGAAGTGGGTGTCGTTATGGGCGGCAATTACACTGGCGCCTTCACCGCCCAACGGCCCAAATGCCTCGTCATGGGTTGGCGCAAAGGCCAGATTACGACCACTGCTGCCAGCCAGCACAAAACGCTCAAGCGCCAAATGAGGCGCGCTCAACTTGGCTACCACATGGGTGTCGGCATAATACCAGGGCGGAATATTGGCTCCGGGCGCAGCCAGACTTTGCTGCCAGGCCCGTTCAATCAACCATTGCGCCAACCAGGCCTTGCTCTGCATATAGGCGCCCTGAGCAAAAAAGCTCGCCCCTAAAGCGAACAGGGCAATGGCGCCGTAGCGCCAATAACTTGCCCGGGCCGCTACTCGCTTTCCCTTAGCCATGAGCTTGTCTCCGCTGGAGTCTCAGCCACATAGCCGTGCTGAACATCAAGAATACGCCCAATAATAAGTGCCACAGGGATTGCCCATCGGTTTGCGCAAAACGTTGCACCCGCTGGCCGCTGGCGACGTTATTGGCTACCTGCTCCTTATGTTGTGCCACGGTCGATGTCGCCACCTCTTCAACGGCAATAAAGGCGGTAAAGGGGCTGAGCAACTGGTGTTGCAGGGCTAAATCCAACACCTGTGGGCGCACTGCTTGCTCCTCGTTATACAACAAGAGCGAGGCAATTTGCTGACGCGCCCAAAGCCTGGCAATGGCTTCGCTGTGCGGATAAGTTTGACTGGCCTCATGCATAGGCATGGTTAAGCGTAGCGGCCCGTGCTGGGTGTTGGCGTCGATATAAATATCCTGTTGCTGCGGCGCCAGTTTTATCGCCACCATCAGCGGCTCACCAAAGTAGAGATCCGGCAAGGGCTGCGGCCAATAGGACAATTCCTTGGCGCGCGCCGCACTTAGGCGTACATCGCGCAGTGCCGGGTTTTGCAAGCGTTCAAACAGGCTCTGCATCTGGGTTTTTACCTCGCTGCCATCACTGATAAAGGTATAGCTGCCGCGACCAACATGGGCAGCACGACGCATAAAATAACCATTGGGAGCACTGCCTATGCCCACGGTAAACAGGCGATTATCACCCAGCCTCCCCTGCACCAAATCAAACAGAGCTTGCTCGTTGCCGACGCTGCCGTCGGTTAAAAACACCACCTGACGCACATAATTGGGATGGGTTTTGCCATCGAGGGCCATCTCCAGCGCCTGGGCCATTTCCGTGCCGCCATCTGCTTGTAATTGATAGACAAAACGCTCGGCATCGGCGCGGTTAAAGGCATTAGCCGCCACCGCCTGAGGGCGGAATAAGCACGCACTGCTGTCGAAGTCGATAATGTTAAAGCTGTCGTTTTCATCCAGGTTATCAAGGGCATAGAAAAGCGCCTGCTTGGCCGCATCCATGGAGCTGCCGTGCATGGAGCCGGAGCTGTCGATCACAAAGATAAGCTCACGGGCCAGGCGCTGTTGGGCGCTAAACTGGTCGCTCGGCGGCAACAGCATCAGCAGCCCATAGTCGCCGCTTTGCGCCGTTTGTCGAAAGAAGGCCGCCTGCGCCTGCTGACTCGGCGACACCTTGGCACGCAGCACAAAATCGCGATTCATGGCATCGTCACGTAATTGCACCCGGTAACGGCCAAAGTCCGGATTACTTACCTGAGCCTGGTAATGAGGTGTGCGGATCTGCTCCAGCTGCAAACCAAAATCTATCTCTATATCCAGCTGTAACAAAGGCTCACGCGAGCTGTCGATAAGGTCTTGCTGCTGTGCCAATTGCTCAACAAATTTAGGCGCCAGCCAGCCCTGTGCGCCATTATTGGTGGCGTTTTCAGTGGCTCCTAACTCTTCCAAAGCATAACTACGAGGATGATAGCGCGGTGTAAAGGTCATCGGCAGGCGCACGCTAAGCTCGGCATCGCGAAAACGGATCATTTCCTGATAACTCAGGGTGATTTCCACCCGCTCGCCCGGGCCAAGATTGGCAACCCGCGAGGAAAACATATTGGCACGCTGTTGCTTTACCAAAGCCGCCCGCTTACCGGCACGCTGGGCGGCGCGATACTGACGCTCGGCCTGCTGCTTTTCGGCAATTTTACCCACTATGGTGCGCTCGCCGACCTTCATGGTCATGGCATGCACCGCGCTTTCGCTTGGCAGTGGGAACAGATACTGGGCGTTGACCGCAAAGGGGTGGCGGTTCACAAAAACCTGGGTCACCTGCACCTGGTTGATCAGCCCGGTGATCTGCATGGACGCTTTTGTACTCAAAAGCACGCCGGGCGCCACATCCACACCCCGGGCATCGCTAAATTGCAATTGGGCCTGGCCGTCGGAGAAGACACTGGCATTGGCGGGGGTAAAGAAAATTAGGGATAAAAGGCTCACAGCGAAGGCTGTGAGCACTTTGTTAGGACAACTCAACATAATTTGGTCCTCGGATTGCGGTGGCTTAGTTTTTCGCCATGCGGTTTTGCTGCGTACCGCGGGCCGTCAAGGTTACGCGACGATCAAAGAAGTTCGTTTCATATTCGTTACCATTGGCGACAATTTTCTGCTCACCTCGCCCTTCGGCGAACAGCTGGGTGGCGGCCACGCCTTGCTTTACCAAGTACTGCTGCACCGCATCGGCACGACGCTGAGACAGGTCTAGATTCGCTTGCTCATCACCTTGCACATCGGCATAGCCATTGAGGTTAAGGTTTAAGTCAGGCTTGCGCTTAAGGATCTGAGCCAGATGATCCAGCTGCTCGGCAAAATGGGGTTCGATGTGCGCCGAGCCGGAACGAAACTGCACCGTCATGGCCAGAAGGTTATCAATACGGGCTTGCTCTAAACGATTTTGCTCGTCTTCCAGGGCATTGATTTGCGCCGTCAGCGCGCGGTTTTGCTCCAGGGTGCTGTGCAGCTGTTGCTCCGTGCCCTGGTATTGGCTTAGCTGCACTTGCTGTGACTTGATGGTGCTGTGCGCCGCTTCCTTTTCGCCGATAATGCCGCCGATAAAGGCTCCGGCAAAGGCGCCGATTGGGCCGCCAACAATGGCCCCTACCGTAGCACCAGCGCCCAGACCCCAGGCGGTTTCCGTGGCCAGCTCTTTTTGCTCTTTAGCCATCGCTGGCGCCGCTACCAAAGTGGATACTAATGCAGTTACTAAAATGTGTTTTTTCATCGTCGTCATCCTTCAATTCTTAATAGGTTGGGGCAAGAACAGAAGTGGTTGCTTCCTCGCCTTGCTTGGTAGTTATTAAAACAAGGCACAGTGGCAACAAAGGGGCGCAAAAATGGAAAAACAAAGGGCAATTATGGCAACAAAGTGGCAAGCCTGAGCGCCAACTTAACAGGCTTTAAAACAAGGAGTTAAAGCATGGATGCAAGGCCCGTTTGCAAGGCTAAAGCCTCGCCTACAGATGTTTTGAGATCCGAGCTAGCCTGATGTTGATTTTGGCCCAATTCAGCCTTGTTAAGTTTACCTGTAGGTCAGACTTTGCCGCCATGGATGGCGGTACTAGGGTAACGCAGGAGCAGTTACCTAGGGTCTGTTGACCTTTGTTGTTTGTTTCTGCAGCAGTTTGTAGTGAATTTATACAAGGCGGCACATGTGTAGTGTAGTTATTCTACATAAACATGTAACAACACAGTAGAAATGCGCTACAAGCGCTGCCCTACGGGTTCATCTAAACGCATCCTGCTCTGTGTTGCTCGCTATGAACATAGGCGAGCAAGACCGAAGCAATGCTTCGCAGCTTAGCGAGGTGAGCGCATGGATGCGCGATGTAACCAAGCTTCATGGATGAATTTGACCACATAAATCAGTGATTATATTCATCAGAATGCGTTTAGATTGAACATAAAGTAAACCGCAAAGATAAACAGACCCTAGCAGTCTGACAACCGAACAATGCGGGAGCAGCTACCTAGCAGGCTGGCAATCGGTCCGTTTGCAAGGCTAAAGCCTCGCCCACAGCACTAAGCGACAAGGTGCTGACACTCGGCCATAGCACCTGCAACTGGGCGCTAAAGCGCTGACTGTCGCCGCTGGTGAGCAAACGTACCCGGCCTTGCTCTTTTCCTGTCGGACAGCTTGGCGCTAAACGGCGCTGCAATTGCAAGGCCACCGCCTGTTCCGTGGTGATAAGGCTAACGCCCTGGGGCAGAATGCGTCTTAGCAAGGGGGCAATAAAGGCGTAATGAGTGCAGCCCAAGACCAGCACATCCACACCCTGGCTTAGTAGAGGCTCACAATAACGGCGCAATAACGCCTCAGTGTGTTCACCGTCGAGATGCAGGGCTTCTATGGTCGCCGCCAATTCGGGGCAAGGTTGAAAAACAATGCGCCCCAGGTCTTCGGCCTGTTGCCGGCACAGGCGCTGAAAGCTCTGCGACGCTATGGTGCTGGGGGTGGCCAGCACGCCAATAATGCCACTTTTGCTTTGCTGCAATGCGGGTTTCACGCCAGGCTCGACGCCGATAATAGGTAAGGAATACTGCGCCCGCAGTGAGCCAATCGCCGCCATGGTGGCGGTATTACAAGCCACCACCACCGCCTTGGCGCCCTGGGCCGCCATATAATCGACTATGGCATGGCAGCGCCCGCGTATCTCATCCTGCGTTTTACTGCCATAAGGCATAAAGCCGGAGTCGGCGATATAAAGCAGGTCTTCGCTCGGCAGCAATTGATGCACCGCCTGGGCCACGGCAAGGCCGCCGACGCCTGAGTCAAAAATACCTATCGCTTGCTTATTCATGGCCGAGTTACGCATTATCTGCAGGGTAAACATTTGGGTGGCAAATTTTAGGGCCTTTAGCGGTCAAAGCCAAGCCCTCAACTATGTGCGCCAACATCCGCTGTGCCAAAACACCAGGATCACCCAGTCGGCGTAAGTCGGGTTGAAATAAAAAGGGTGGCACTCTGATCTTCCCCTGAAATACAAAGCACCGAATACCGCTGTAGACCTTGCTCAAATTATAGAGCAAGCAATAAACCAAGCCCAAAAAGTGAGCAAGCTTTAGAAATAAATAAAATCCATCAAGGGTAATTTAAATAATCAGTCAAAAATTATTTAAATTACCCTTGAAATAAACAACCCACAACGCTAGTATTATCTTCATCGACGGTATGGAGATACGACTATGGCTAAAACAAGACATATACATCATCGAATGAACCAGCGAGGTATTCAGCAGGCAATGTTGGACCTCGTGAAGCAGTTTGGCATTGATAGTGGTGACAAAACCATTCTCAATCAAAAGGCACTTCGAGTGGCGATTGCTGAATGCAAGAAAATCGAGAAGCTGATGCAAAAAATGGAAAACAGAGGTGGTCTTGTTCTGGTTGAGGAAGACGGGCATGAAATTACCACCTATCCCCTTAATAGCTATAACCGCTCGAAAGCCCGTACTCACTAATTAACGAAGGTATTATCGTGAAACAGCAAATTTTTTACTCTGTAGTAGACTTTTTCAGAAAAAGCTCAGGACTCGATATAAGAGATACACTGTTCATATCTCAAGCCCTATTTCTTTGGCTGAAGTTAACTGACGAAGAGCAATTGGACGAAGATGAGTCCTTTCAAGGTTCAGAAAACATTTCCGAGCATTTTGAAAAGTTCATTCATATTTTTTATGACGGATACAAATACGCAACGAGACGACCATTAAAACTGGATGATGAATCACTAAATGCCCTGGTTGAAAAAATAAAAGGCGCATTGGATAAAGGCTTAATAACCTACTTTGAAGTCGTCGAAATTGCTTTTCAAATGTCATTAAATGAAGGCCGCTTTGAGATCAATGCTCCTAACGAATTGGTTGAACTGGGTTGCGGCTTGATTGATGGAGAAGTAAGGGATGTATATTGTCCTTTTTCTGCCTCATATCGTTTCGCAGAGGCTTTAGGCCTTGAAGGAAAAGAGTGTTACTTAGAAGTTAACAACGTATTTGATCATGCTTGGATTAAAATCAGTTACGAACTAAAAGACTTAAAGCACTACCGAGAGCTATTAGCTTCCGATCCAGTAACTAGTCCGGTATTAATTGATAACAGTGGCTTAAGGCAATTTAGTCACACCATAGCGTTACCTCCATTCGGTGTGAAATATCCAAAAGATGTTGCAACATCAGATATGTTTGGTCGTTTCCCAGAAAAGTCTTTAATGGGAGAAGTTCTTCAGCTACGTCATATGCTGGCGCAGACTAGTGAACAAATAGTAACTTTCGTAGCAAGTGGCTTCTTATCTAGAACGGCCGCAGGTGAGAAACAGTTTAAGCAAGACATGATAAAACAAGGGTTGCTTCATGCTGTTATCGCATTACCTGAAAAGCTATTTAATAACACGGCTATACCAGTCAATGCTTTGATTTTTGATAAACGTAAAAAGGCAGAGAGCGTGCTGTTTATTGATGCATCAGGTGAGCACTTTATTAAGAAAGAAGGTAAACGAAATGTGCTTAACAACATTTCGGAGATCATTAGCCTTTACCATGGTGATGAAGATGCCTTCATAGAATATAACAACCCTTGTGGCCTACTTGATTTGGCAGTACATGCTAGTCCAGAAGAGATCATTAAAAATGACTTCAACCTATTGCCATCTCGCTATGTGCTTTCTCATGAGCAAAAAGAGTTAAACCGCTTTTTAGCGAATAATGAGACGATAGCGCTTGCCGATATTGCAGAGTTAATTGGGCCACAAGCCATTAAAGATGAAATGGATGGTGAAGCAATATTTTATGAGTACGGCCTAAGTAACCTTAACGATATTGGTGAATTTGTTGGTGAAGGTAAAACAGTTACCACTAACAGCCAAATCAGTCGTGCTGAAAATCAAATATTGCAAGAGAACGACATATTAATTGTTAATAAAGGCTCTGTAGGCAAAGTTGCCTTTGTCGAGCAAGTGCCAGCAGAGAATGCCATGCCGAGTCAAGCCTTTACCATCGTCAGGGTTAACAGACGATTATCCGATATTGAACCCGTTGCATTGTTCCAATACCTACTTTCACCGATGGGACAATTGCAGCTCGAATCTATGGCAACAGGCGTTACTGTAACCATGATTGGCACTAAAGACTTAAAAAACATGCGTATTCCAGTGTTTTCTCAACAGCAAACCGAGGAAGCACGCCAACGTAGAAATAAAGTCAAACAGCTTCATAACCAGTTGTTTGAAATAGAACAAGAAATCAAACAGTTAAACCATAAAAACTGGGTTAACTAATTTAAAACGAATTGATAAAGTGAGTTCGTAAAAGGGAACTCACCTATAAAAAAGAACAAGGAGCATCCTTTATGGATCACAGCGTACACAACAAAAAAGTTTCATTTATCTGGTCTATTGCAGACGACTGCCTTCGTGACGTTTATGTTCGTGGTAAATACCGTGACGTTATTTTACCTATGGTGGTACTTCGTCGCTTAGATACTCTTTTAGAGCCGACGAAAGAAGCAGTGCTGGCAGAAGTGAAGTTCCAACAAGTCGAAATGAAATCAACTGAACTTGACGATGAGCCAATCATTCAAGAAACCGGCTATCCATTTTATAATGTCTCTAAATGGACCCTTACTAGCCTAAAAGAAACCGCTACTAACAATCGTCAAATCCTATTAGCAAACTTTGAAGATTACCTAAACGGCTTTAGCGCAAATGTAAAAGAAATTATCGAGCGCTTTGAGCTTAAAAACAAAATTCAGCACATGGCCAACAAAGACGTGTTGCTTGATGTGTTAGAAAAATTGGTATCGCCATACATCAACCTAACGCCTGACGACAAAGAAGATCCAGATGGTAACAAAATGCCAGGTTTATCTAACTTAGGCATGGGCTACGTGTTTGAAGAGCTGATCCGAAAGTTCAACGAAGAAAATAACGAAGAAGCTGGTGAGCACTTTACTCCTCGTGAAGTAATTGAGCTAATGACTCATTTAGTGTTCGACCCAATTCAATCAGATTTACCGCTTACCATAACCTGCTACGACCCTGCGTGTGGTAGTGGTGGCATGTTAACTGAGGCAGAAAATTTCATCTTAGAAAAATACCCAACTGAAGGCGTAAACCGAGATATTTACCTATTCGGTAAAGAAGTTAACGACGAGACTTATGCCATCTGTAAATCAGACATGATGATCAAAGGTAAAAACCCTGAAAACATCAAAGTTGGTTCAACATTAGAAATCGATGAATTTGCCGATAAACGTTTTGATTTTTGTTTATCTAACCCACCATACGGTAAGAGTTGGTCTACTGACCAAAAGTACATTAAAGATGGCTCAGATGTTATCGATACTCGTTTTATCGTTGAGTTAAAAGATTACTGGGGCACAAGCTCATCTGTAGATGCTACGCCACGCTCAAGCGATGGTCAGTTGTTGTTCTTGATGGAAATGATCAGCAAAATGAAATCGACTACCGATAGTCCGTTAGGCTCTCGCATTGCGTCTGTTCACAATGGTTCGAGTTTGTTTACAGGGGATGCTGGCTCTGGCGAAAGTAATATTCGCCGCTACATCATTGAAAACGACATGCTCGATGCCATCGTGCAGTTACCAAATAACCTGTTCTACAATACCGGTATCACCACTTATATCTGGTTATTAAGCAACAACAAACCAGCTGAACGCCAAGGCAAAGTACAACTGATTGATGCCAGCTTGCTTTACAGGAAACTGCGTAAAAACTTGGGCAATAAAAACTGTGAATTTGCACCAGAGCACATCGAAGAAATAACCCAAACTTATTTAGATGCCGCCAATGTTGAGCGCCAGCTTAATGATAACAACGACCCAACGGGTATTGCCGCTAAGGTGTTTGATAACGCTGACTTTGGTTATTACAAAGTTAACATAGAACGCCCAGACAGACGCTCGGCACAATTTAAGCGAGAGCTTATTGAGCCAATGCGTTATGAAAAATCACTTCGTGAAGTGATGGAGCATATATACGATGTGCATGGCGACTCGGTATATGAAAAAGGCTATTTAAAGGCCAATGAAAAAGCCATTCTAAGTTGGTGTGAAGATAACGACATTAGCTTAAACGCAAAAGCTAAAAGCAAATTGTTTGCACAAGATACTTGGGAAAATGGTCGCCTCTTAGTTGAACTGGCCAAACAGTTAGCAGAAGTCTTTACCGACGAATATAACGATTTTAATCAATTTAAAGTCGATGTCGAAATCGAATTCAAAAAGTTGGCTCCTCTAGTGTTAGAAGCCATCCCACAAGGTAAACGTAAAGGTTTCTTCACCACCATCGTAAATGCCGTAAGCTGGTACGATGAAAACGCTGAAAAAGTCATTAAAAAGGTTGTTAAGTTCAAGCAAGAAAAGCTAGATGAATTACTTCACCACTTAGGGTGTGACGAATCAGAATTAGCGGATTTTGGCTATTATGCTGTTGAGGGTAAAAAGCTTGAATTTATCACCTATGAATCAAACTCAGATTTGCGTGATGCCGAATCCGTATCTCTAACTTACAACCAAGATAAAGACACCGACAACAGTGAAATTCACCAGTATTTTCTCGATGAAGTGAAACCACATGTCGATGAGGCATGGATAAATCTCGACAGCACCAAAATTGGTTACGAGATCAGCTTTAACAAGTATTTCTATCAACACAAAGCCTTGCGTTCAATGGATGAGGTAGCAGCTGATATTATCGCCCTAGAACAAAAGGCAGAAGGCTTGATAGCGGATATCTTAGGTGTTGATTTAGCTGAAGTGCAAGGAGAATAACTATGGCTGGATTAACCCCAATGGAAAAATACGAAGCTTACAAGTATTCTGGCGAGGATTGGATTTCAGATATTCCAGAACATTGGGAAGTTAGAAAGTTAAAGCATCTTTTTGTTGAAAAGAAACATACCAGAAATATGGAACTAAGTTGCGGTTCAATAAGCTTTGGTAAAGTTGTAACGAAAGACGACGACAAAATCCCTTTGTTAACAAAAGCTTCATATCAAGAAGTATTAGCTGGCGAATTTTTGATTAACCCACTTAATTTAAACTACGACTTAATTAGTTTACGCATAGGATTATCAGATATTAACGTAGTAGTTAGTGCCGGTTACATCGTACTTAAAAATAGATTGAATATTTGCAAAGAATACTTCAAGTACTTGTTACACCGTTATGATGTAGCATACATGAAACTGCTTGGTTCAGGTGTTAGGCAAACAATTAACTTTAATCATATTGCCAACAGCTTATTAATTGAACCACCACTGGCTGAGCAAACCGCAATCGCCAATTTCCTTGATAAGAAAACGGCACAAATTGATGAAGCTATTGCAATCAAAGAAAAGCAAATTGAGCTACTTAAAGAGCGCAAGCAAATCATCATCCAGCAAGCCGTCACCCGTGGCTTAAACCTCAATGTGCCGATGAAAGATTCTGGTGTTGATTGGATTGGCGAAATTCCAGAGCATTGGGAAGTCAAAAAGCTAAAGTTTTTAATTGATACCTTAGAGTCCGGAGTTAGCGTTAATGCATCTGAAGCAGAAGCAGCTAACGAAATGGAAGTAGGTGTACTCAAAACTAGTGCTGTTTATAGATATGAATTCGATCCTGACGAAAACAAAAAAGTATTTGAGGATGAGATTAAACGAGTATCGTGTCCAGTAAAAGCTGGCTCAATAATCATTAGCAGGATGAATGCTCCAGAACTAGTAGGGGCTTCAGGGTTTGTGAAAAAAAACTACAACAACCTTTATCTTCCTGACAGACTTTGGCAAGCCATTTTCAATTTAAAATATAAAAACTATGCACTTTTAGTTAGTTACATAATGGTGACGAAAGGATTTAGAGGGGTAATAGAATCCATTGCAACAGGTTCCAGCCCGAGTATGAAAAACATTAGTAAAGGTGATTTACTAAACATTGAAGTTCCAATCATGCCGTACGCTGAAAGTAAGGCTCTCATTGATCATATAGAAAATAAAAGTCAGTTAATTAAAGACTCGATAAAACATCTTATAGAACAAATCGAAAAACTCAAAGAATACAAAACCACACTGATTAACAGTGCCGTTACCGGCAAAATCAAAGTACCAGAAGTGGCTTAACAGGGAGGATTTATGGTCAGCAAAACAAATGAACAAGCATTAGAAGCGGCAATTGAAAAAGCGCTTACAGGAACCTGTTTAGAAGAGTTAAAAGCCGGTGTGGGCGAAGTAAAACCAGACTTTGGCAATAAGTTCTACAAAATCGGTCAACCGTCTGATTTTGATATGCACTATGCACTCGATACCAAGTTGTTCTGGCAATTTTTAGAAACTACACAAGAACAAGAGTTGGAAAAGCTTAAGCGAACCAGCCCTCATGACTGGCAGCGTAAGGTGCTTGAACGTTTTGATAGGCTGATCAAAAAACACGGTGTATTGCATTTATTGAAAAAAGGCTTAAATGTCGATGATGCCTTTTTCAATCTGATGTACCCAGCACCTCTAGCTAGTAGTAGCGAGAAAGTGAAGGAAAACTTTGCTGCTAACATTTTTAGCGTGACTCGCCAGCTACGTTACTCCAAAGCCAATCCGCTACAAGAGATTGATATGGTGCTGTTTATTAATGGCATCCCATTAATCACTTTAGAGCTTAAAAACCATTGGACGGGGCAAACCGCCCGTTATCACGGCCAAAAACAGTATCGTAACGACAGAGATACTAGCCAACCGTTATTGCAGTTTGGCCGTTGTTTAGTTCATATGGCCGTCGATACCGACGAAGTGTATATGACCACTAAGCTTGCTGGCAAAAGCACCTTCTTTTTACCGTTCAACAAAGGTAATAACCATGGCCAAGGTAATCCGCCAAATATGTTTGGCCATAAAACCAGTTATCTTTGGGAAGAAGTATTCACTAAGGAAAGTCTGGCCAATATCATTCAGCACTTTGTTCGCTTAGATGGCTCTAGCAAAGACGATTTGAAAAAACGAACACTGTTTTTCCCTCGTTATCATCAAATGGATGTAGTTCGCAAACTGGTTAACCATGTGGCGACTCATGGTGTTGGCCAAACTTATTTGATTCAACATTCGGCAGGCTCTGGTAAGTCTAACTCGATCACTTGGGCTGCGTATCAGCTAATAGAGACTTACCCGTTAGCGGCTGATATCCCTGGTAGCAAAGGAATCGACCAACCACTGTTTGATTCGGTGATTGTAGTAACTGACAGAAAGCTATTAGACAAACAACTTAGGGATAACATTAAAGAGTTTTCTGAAATTAAGAATATCATTGCGCCTGCATTTAAATCATCAGAGCTAAAATCAGCATTGGAGAATGGTAAGAAGATCATTATTACCACTATCCAAAAATTCCCATACATTATTGATGGCATAGCGGATTTAAGTGATAAGCGTTTTGCCGTCATTATTGATGAAGCTCACAGTTCACAATCGGGCTCTGCCCACGACAATATGAACCGAGCTATGGGCAAATCTGAGGTAGAGGAAGCCGACGATGCACAGGATAAGATCTTAGCGGCCATGCGCTCACGTAAAATGCGTGGCAATGCCTCTTATTTAGCCTTTACCGCAACGCCAAAAAACACCACCTTGGAGAAATTCGGCCAACAACAAGCGGACGGTTCTTTTAAGCCATTTCACTTGTACTCAATGAAACAAGCCATTGAAGAAGGCTTTATTCTTGATGTTATTGCCAACTACACAACCTATAAAAGCTATTATGAGATTGAGAAATCGATCCAAGAAAACCCTGAATTCGATAGCAAAAAGGCGCAAAAACGCTTACGTGCCTATGTAGAAACGAGTCAGCAAACAATAGATACCAAAGCCGAGATCATGTTGGAGCATTTTATTCCGCATGTGGTGAATACCAAAAAGTTGAAAGGCAAAGCTAAAGGTATGGTGGTAACGCAAAACATTGAAACGGCTATTCGTTACTACAAAGCCATCACTCGTTTGCTTGAAAAACAAGGGAATCCATTTAAAGCGATTATTGCCTTCTCTGGCGCAAAAGAAGTGGATGGCATCGAGTATACCGAAGCACAGATGAACGGTTTTGCGGATACTGAAACCAAGGATAAGTTTGATACCGACGAATACCGTTTACTCATTGTGGCAAACAAGTATCTAACTGGTTTTGATCAACCCAAACTCAGTGCTATGTATGTTGATAAAAAGTTGACCAGCGTTTTGTGTGTGCAAACTCTGTCTCGCTTGAATCGCTCAGCACCTAAACTGGGTAAGAAAACCGAAGACTTGTTTGTGCTTGATTTCTTTAACAGTGTCGATGATATCAAGGCTTCATTTGACCCCTTCTACACCTCAACCACTTTATCTGAAGCGACCGATGTTAACGTACTACATGAGCTCAAAGATGAAATGGATGATATGGCGGTGTATGAATGGCATGAAGTAGAAGAGTTTGTCACTCGCTATTTTAACAATGAGGATGCGCAAGCACTAAGCCCTATCATCGATGTTGCCGCTAATCGTTTTAACGTTGAGTTAGAACTTGATGACAACGATAAAATCGACTTTAAAGTAAAAGCCAAACAGTTTGTGAAAATATACGGCCAAATGGCTTCTATTATGCCTTTCGAGATTGTCGCATGGGAAAAACTGTTCTGGTTCTTGAAGTTCTTAATACCAAAACTCGTTGTTCGTGACCCGAACTCAGATGAGCTTGATGAACTTTTAAATTCAGTGGATTTAAGCACTTATGGCTTAGAGCGTGTGAAGCTTAATCATGGCATTGACTTAGATGATTCGGAAACTGAGCTTGATCCGCAGAACCCTAATCCTCGTGGCGGTCATGGTGGTGAAGAAGAAACCGATCCGCTTGATGACATTATCAAAAACTTTAATGAACGTTGGTTTCAGGGCTGGAGCGCTACGGCAGAAGAACAAAAAGTGAAGTTTATTAATATTGCCGAAGGCATCAAAAAGCACCCAGACTTTGAAGCTAAGTATCGAGATAACCCAGATCCACATAATCGAACATTAGCGTTTGAGAAAATGCTTAAGGAAGTCATGCTTACAAGGCGTAAAGACGAGCTAGAGCTTTACAAGCTGTTCGCTAATGACTCAGCGTTTAAGGCGGCGTGGACTCAGAGCTTGCAAAATTCAATAGGATTATAATTGCTAAAAACGAAGACAACATTTAAGGCTAAACTTTCAATAAGTTAAGCCTTCTTAGCTGTATAGCCGAAAAGAGATTGTCTTCGTTTTAATTACCTCAAATCATCATTAACAATACTGCCCACAGGCAAAACCGCAGCTCCATGCGTACTGGAAGTTATACCCGCCCAGCCAGCCGGTGACGTCGGTGACTTCACCGATGAAGTACAGGCCTGGGGCTTTTTTCGCTTCAAAGGTTTTTGAGCTAAGCTCGTCGGTGTCTACGCCGCCCAGAGTTACCTCTGCGGTGCGATAACCCTCAGTGCCATTGGGTTTGATTTGCCAGTTGTGCAAATAGTCATGCAACGCGGCAATTTGGCCATGTGTGAGCTGATTGATATTGGCATCAGGAATGGCCTTGGTGTCGTGCAGCATTTCCACAAAGCGTTTAGGTAAAATAGTAGCCAAGGCATTTTTTAATGACTTCTGTGCGCTTTGCTGACGTTGCTGCTCCAGCCACTCGGTGATATCTAGCGTGGGGAGTAAGTTAATACTTACTGCCTGCCCTGCTCGCCAAAATGAACTGATCTGCAAAATGGCCGGACCCGATAAGCCGCGGTGAGTAAAGAGAATATTCTCACGAAATTGGGTGCCGCATTCGCTTGTCACCAGGCAATCGACGCTGATGCCAGAGAGGCCATCAAAACGGTCTTTATCATGCTGGTGCAAAGTAAAGGGCACTAAGGCGGCCATGGTTGGCAACACCTTTAAGCCGAACTGCTCGGCAATTTTATAACCGATTGGCGTGGCGCCGAGTTTTGGCATGGTGAGGCCACCGGATGCCACCACCAGAGATTCACATTCATAGGTATGGGTGCTGGTTATGACTATGTAGCCTTGCTCGGTTTTTTCCACGCTGATGACTTCGCTGCGCAATTGCACGCTTACGCCCGCCCATTCACATTCGGTCATCAGAATATCGACTATGTCTTGGGCACTGTTATCACAGAATAATTGACCAAGAGTTTTGTGGTGGTATTGCAAGCCGTGGCGGTCGACCAGGTCGATAAAATCACGTTGGGTGTAACGGCTTAAGCATGATTTTACGAAGTGCGGATTAGCGCAGAGATAATTTTCGGGGCTGGCGTTTTCATTGGTGAAGTTACAACGGCCACCGCCGCTGATCAGTATTTTACGGCCGGGCTTTTTACCCATATCGACCACCACTACATCGCGGCCACGATAACCCGCTTGCGCTGCACACATTAAACCAGCAGCACCGGCACCAATAATCACCACATCTTTTTTTATCACAGCATCACCCCTAGAAAAACCGCCGCCATTCTATCAAGCCAGGGCCGACAAAGATATTTGCTAATTAACGGCTAGCCTGGCCGCGCGATAAAAAGCGCCAAAATGCCCCATTAGTAATTGCAACCAAGGCAACAATAGAACAAGAATTGGCCAGCAAAAACCAATACAAAAGAACTAGCAAAATTAAAAATGAAAATACTAAAAGGTTAATTTTAAACGTATATACGGCCAGATATAACAACTTGCCCCCTTTTGTTCCCAAAAGTTATTATAAAAATATTAACAAATAATTTACCATCCTCGTCGACGTGTACCATTTGGGTACGAAATAAAAATAAATGGGGACTCTTATGACAACTAGAAAAACACTCCTCGCGCTAGCAATCCCGATGGCTCTTAGCTCATCGGCCCTATACGCGAATAACATTCAAGAAATGGCGGCGCCGCAACAGGCAACACTGGCGCAAACTCAGGCCAAGCTACAAGGCCAATCGCCATTAACCACGCGCTTTATCATCAAGTACAAAAACAACCCAGAGCTAGGCAGCAGTGTTGAGAACATGTTTGGTAACCTACCGGGTAATGGCAAGGAACGTGCGAAGAAGTTTGTGAATGGCTTTAAAGCCAATCGTGGTCAGGCTCGCGCTCAATACGTGCGAGAAATGGCGCTGCAAAATCACCACGTGATCCGTGCAGATAAGAAGTTATCGGCGCAAGAAGCGCATCAGTTCATGCAAGACATGGTTGCCAGCGGCGAAGTGGAATACATAGAAATCGACCAGATGTTAAAGCCGTTCGCTACACCTAACGACCCGCGCTACAGCGATCAGTGGCACTATTATGAAGCGGCTGCAGGCATTAACGCACCAGCGGCGTGGGACTTTGCAACCGGTGCCGGTGTAACCGTGGCCGTGCTTGATACGGGTTACCGCCCGCACGCCGACTTAAACGCCAATATCCTCCCTGGTTATGACATGATCTCCGACACCTTTGTTGCCAACGATGGCGGCGGTCGTGATAGCAATGCTCAGGATCCGGGTGATGCCATTACCGCAAACGAGTGTGGTTACACACACGGTGCACAAGGTTCAAGCTGGCACGGCACCCACGTAGCGGGCACGGTAGCGGCCGTTGCCAACAATGGCGAAGGGGTAACGGGTGTTGCCTACGACGCCAAAGTTGTGCCGGTTCGTGTACTGGGTAAATGTGGCGGTTTAACATCAGATATCGCCGATGCCATTGTATGGGCATCAGGTGGTTCGGTATCGGGCGTACCAGCTAACGCTAATCCAGCGGATGTGATCAACATGAGTCTGGGTGGTCAGGGCTCATGTAGCTCTACTACGCAAAATGCCATCAATCAGGCACGCGCCAACGGCACCGCGATTGTTATCGCCGCCGGTAACGACAACGATAACTCGGCCAACTACAACCCGGGTAACTGTAGCGGCGTAATCAACGTGGCCTCGGTGGGCCGTAACGGTGGTCGTGCCTACTACTCAAACTATGGTTCAAACATAGATGTTGCGGCACCGGGTGGCGCACAAAGCTACGCTAACGACTCTGAAGGTATCTTGTCTACCCACAACTCGGGCTCAACCTCACCTTCAAGCGACAGCTACCACTACTCGCAAGGCACCTCTATGGCGGCACCTCATGTTGCGGGTGTGGCGGCACTTATCAAACAAGCTAAACCCACGGCGACACCGGATGAAATCGAAAGCATACTAAAATCGACCACCAAGGGCTTTAGCGCAAGCTGTAACAACTGTGGCACAGGTATTGTTGATGCGGCGGCTGCGGTTGCTCAGGCAAGCGGCGGTACAACACCACCACCAAGCGGTGGCAATGAGCTGACTGCTGGCACGGCAGAAACCGGTTTAAGCGGCGCAGCAGGCTCTGAAACAACTTACACCATGACGGTACCTTCGGGCGCCACTAACGTGACCTTCACCACCAGCGGTGGCAGCGGCGACCTGGACATGTATGTTAAGGCAGGCAGCGCGCCAACCACATCAAGCTATGATTGCCGACCGTACCAAAACGGTAACAACGAAACCTGTAGCATAGACAACCCAACGGCGGGCACCTACTACGTGATGCTGCGCGGTTACAGCGCCTACAGCAATGCATCGCTATTGGGTGAGCTAACCACCTCAGGTGGTGGCACGGGCACAGGTGGTGGCGGTAGCGTTTCCGATATTTCAGTCTCGACGGGTCAGTGGAAACACTACACATTAGAAGTGCCTGCGGGTATGAGCACCTTGGATGTAAATATCTCAGGTGGTACAGGTGATGCCGACCTATTTGTTCGCTTTGGCGCACAACCTACGGCCAGCAGCTATGACTGTCGTCCTTATAAAGGCGGCAACAACGAAAGCTGTAGCTTTAGCAACCCACAAGCAGGTACCTGGCATATTAGCCTTAATGCCTACCAGAGTTTCTCTGGTGTGACATTAAACGCACAATATAACCCTTAGTATTCTCTCCTAAACAGCAAAAAGGCCACTTGATGTGGCCTTTTTTATGCGAGCAAAACTAACCCTAATTACAGGTTCGCCAGTACATGCTCGGCTTTAGATACTTCAAACTGCTTGTCTTCTTCTACAAACAGCTGGGTAACCACGCCATTGTCTACCACCATGGCATAGCGTGTTGAACGCACGCCACCGAAGTCACCCGTGTCTTTATCCAGCCCCAGGGCCTTGGTAAAGCTGGCATCGCCATCGGCCAGCATGCGAATACGCTCAGCATTCTGGCTTTCACCCCAGGCTTTCATTACAAAGGCATCGTTGACCGACACACACATGACTTCGTCAACGCCTTTTGCTGCAAACTCTTCGCGCAGCACAACAAAGCCTGGCAAATGCGCCGCCGAGCAGGTCGGTGTAAAAGCGCCGGGTACGGCAAACAGTACCACTTTTTTATTGGCGAACAACTCATCGGTAGTGAAATGGTTCAGCCCTTGCTCGCCTAGTTGTGTCAGGCTAGCGGCTGGAATTTTTTGACCTTGGGCAATCATAATGACTTCCTTTTTTATAAATCAGGATAGATCTTGGGCCATTATCACGCTTTTAAACCCAGACTGGTGCGAATTGTCTGCATTTGTTGCTGCAAGCTGTGATAAATGCTTTTCACCTTGCTGTCTGAGCTTTCGATTTGCGTCTGCATTGCCTGCATCGAAGACTCAAACTCACTTAGCATTTCCTGCTGGCGCTGGGCGTAATCCGTGGCCTGTGCCGCTACTTCATTGGCCTGGGCGGCACTTTGCGATACGTCTTCGGCGGTGCGTTTAAGCTCCTGGGCGTTATCCGTTTGCGTTTGTGCCTGGGCTGCCAGCTCGCCAATGTTTTGCGATACCCGTTGCGAATGACCACTGAGTTCGCCCAATTGGGCATGAATATCACCCAGCGACTGTTGTGTTTGCTGCGCCAGTTTACGCACCTCATCGGCGACCACGGCAAAGCCACGGCCATGCTCGCCGGCTCGCGCCGACTCTATAGCGGCGTTAAGCGCCAAAAGGTTAGTTTGCTCAGCAATATTGTTGATCACATCCAACACCTTAGACACATCGTCCACACCGGCCAGTAACTGACGCAAACTCTGCATGCCATCGTCGATGCGCTGCTCCGTGGTTGCCGAGGCATGCAACATGGCCTCTGCAAAACTTACGCTTTGCGCCATAGACGCATGGGTCAGCTGGGCATTGGCTGCCACCTGGGCATTAACGCTGTTAACGTCATCACCCAGATGCTGCACCTGAGTCAACAGGCTTTGGCTGTGTCCGGCCAGGGCCGTGCTTTGCTCCGCGCCCTGACTGATGTGCTCAAGGTTATCACTCATTTCCACCATAAACTCGTTGATCACCTGCAGCATTTGTTGTCGCGCCTGGGCTTGTGCCTGCTGGCGTTGCAATAACTGATTAAAATAGGCGGCGATCTCCCCCACCTCGGTGTGAGCATTTTTACTGATAATGGGTGCTGGTTCATTGCTCTCAAGCAAATCGGCAAAGCCATCACGAAGCTGACGCAAGGGGTTCAGCACCTGAGAGCGCTGTAACAAATACACGGCCACAGCCAACAACAAGAGACCGCCAATCGCCGCCCCAAAGAAGAAAAGCACGCGGGTTTTCACCACTTCCTGCTCGGCTAACAGCTGTTGCTCAGCTGCCACTACCACATCGGCAATGGCCGCCACTTCGGCGCGTAACTGCTGCATACCTTGCTGGCGCGTTTGCCCCTGCTCCAGGGTGCCTTGTAAATCACGAGGAAAGCGTTTCGGCCAGGAGCGAATTTCTGCTTTTATTTCATCGGCCAGGTCTTCAGGTTCGGCGTCGACGAACAACTCGTCTTCATCAACCTCGCTCATCACTCCCAGATTATCCAGAGCCTCTATGTCTGCGGCCAAGGTGTTGAGCTGTGTTAGCGCCTGATTGACGTTTGCTTCTTTTTCCCGGCTGTAATCCTGATACAGAGCCTGTGTGGCCAGGCTCAAAGTCAACACGCCCTGATAATAATCACCGGCCAAAGCGATATACTCGGTGGCCAAGGCACGCTTATCGGCATCAGCCTGACGAGCATAATTAAGCAAAGAGTTAGCCGAGCCGGCCATTTGTCGCAAGGCGTTGTCCAACAGTGCACTGCTGTTACCTGATAGTTTGCCCAGGGCGCGATAATCCCCTTCTATACCTTGAACCAACTGGGTTAATAGCGGCGCTAACTGCTGCTCCAAGCCAGGAGATAAACCGGGGAGTTGCTCCGTTTGCATGCACTTTAAACGCTGCTCGGCATCGAGCAGGTACTGGGCATCGCCGGCACTTAGGTAGTCTTCAATGTCCGCACTTAGGGCAATGGTGATATCGTTTTTGAGTGAGCCATATTGCTTGCTTTGCCGCTCAAGGTTTTGCAGGGTTGAAAACGCCCACCACAGGGTTGCTACCAGCATTAAACTGGCCAAGGAAAGCAGTAACGCGAGCAATCGCGTAAAGGTAGAGACGCGCATGTCTATCTCTTAGGTCGATATGAATGCGCGTAGAATATTAACTATTTATGACAAGGATATGAAAAGAATAACAAAACCCCATTATTACCCAAGGCAGAAACAAGCTATTTCATGGCCGCATTTACATACACATCGAAGCGGTTTTTCTTGGTTTTGATCTGGGTGCTTGGGGTGCGTTCATTTAAAAATGGCGCATAATCCGGGCGCTTAACCACCACCCTTTTGCTCGCCAGTTGCAGCGCTGGCGTCAGCAGATCATCGGCATCGCCGTCATCGCCCACCAGGGATTGGAACACCCGCATTTCCTTTTTAACCAAGGCGGATTTTTCCCGATGCGGAAACATAGGGTCGAGGTACACCACGTCGACCTCACCTTCAAAAAGAGGTTGCTGCTCTAACAGCACATGGCTGCTACCATGATGCAGCTGCATACGCTCCTTCATCCAGGGGCCGATTTCCGCATTCAGATAAGCGCGTTCCAAGCCATCATACAGCAGGGCTGCTACCACGGGGTGGCGTTCAAACAAGGTGACCTTGCAGCCGAGCGAAGCCAGCACAAAGGCATCTCGGCCAAGTCCGGCGGTGGCGTCGAGCACATGGGGCGTGGCGCCCTTATTCAGACCTACGGCCTTGGCAATGGCCTGCCCCTTGCCGCCACCAAATTTACGGCGGTGCGCCGCAGCGCCTTCGACAAAGTCGACACGAATAGGTGTGAGCTTGGGCTCGTCACGCTTACATAAGGCCAATCCCAACTCATCGTATTGCAGGTAAAATTGCTCATCGAGTGGACATTCGTCCAACTTAAAGCGCTGGCTTAGGGTATCGCAATAGGCTTGCGCGGTATCGATACGGCAATAGATGTGCACGACTTTCTCCGTGGAAATGGCTGTTGAGGGGGTATGATATCAGGATTTTCAGCCGCACCCTTCACTTAAATACAGTAAAAGATGCGGCTAAATATTTGGCTACGCCATTGGGGTGCTTTTGGCAAAACCTTAAGCAGCAATGCCACTGTGACGCAGCAGCGCATCCACGCTTGGCGCACGGCCACGGAAACGCTCAAACAACACCGCTGGCTCTTCCGAGCCGCCCTGCTCAAGGATATGAGTTAAGAAGGCACGGCCGGTGTCGGCGTTAAAGATACCCTCTTCCTCAAATTTAGAGAAGGCATCAGCGGAGAGCACTTCCGCCCATTTGTAAGAGTAGTAACCGGCGCTGTAGCCACCGGCAAAAATATGGCTAAAGCTATGCTGGAAGCGATTAAAGCTTGGCGCCTTAATAACCGAAACCTGGGCGCGCACCTGATCGAGAATGGCCTGAATTTCACTGCCCTTGCTGGGGTCGTAATCCGCATGAATATGAAAATCAAACAGTGAGAACTCAAGCTGGCGCACCATCTGCATCGCCGACTGATAATTCTTCGCCGCCAATAGTTTATCCAGCAGCTCTTTCGGCAAAGGCTCATGTGTTTGATAATGGCCCGAGATAAAGGCCAGCGCCTCTTGCTCGTAACACCAGTTCTCTAAAAACTGACTTGGCAGCTCCACCGCATCCCAGGCGACACCGTTAATACCGGCAACGGCGGCGGCATCGACCTGAGTCAGCATATGGTGCAGACCATGGCCAAATTCATGGAACAGGGTAACCACTTCGTCATGGGTAAACAGCGCCGGCTTATCGCCCACCGGACGGTTAAAGTTACACACCAAGTAGGCCACTGGAGTTTGCAATTGTCCGCCTAAACGCACCTTGCGGCCCATGCAGTCGTCCATCCAGGCGCCGCCACGTTTGTGCTCGCGGGCGTAGAGGTCGAGGTAGAAGCGACCACGCAGGGTATCGCTGCTGTCGTAAATCTCGAAAAAGCGTACGTCTTTATGATAGGTATCAAATTCTTTTTGCTCTTCAACACGAATGGCAAACAGCTTTTCAACGGTTTTAAACAAGCCGCTCAGAACTCTGTCTTCGGGGAAATAAGGACGCAGTTGCTCGTCGCTGATGGCGTATTTTTCCTGCTTTAGCTTCTCGCTGTAATAAGCATAGTCCCAGGCTTCCAGCGCCGTCACTCCGTGAGTTTGCTCGGCATAAGTGCGCAGCTCTTCTAAGTCTTGTTGCGCCTGTGGCTTGGACTTGGCGGCCAGGTCGTTAAGGAAACCGAAGACCTGCTCCGTTGAGTCGGCCATCTTGGTTGCCAGCGATTTTTCCGCGTAATTGTTAAAGCCCAACAACTGCGCCAGTTCATGACGTAATTTAAGCTCTTCGTCCATAATGGCGCTGTTGTCATATTCGCCGGCGTTAGGGCCCTGATCCGAGGCGCGGGTAACAAAGGCAGTATAGGCTTCTTCACGTAGTTCGCGGTTATCCGCATGGGTCATGATCGGCAGGTACGAGGGAATATCCAGGGTAAACAACCAGCCTTCTAATTCTTTACTTTGGGCGGTGTGTGCTGCCAGGTCTTTTGCCGACTCGGGCAAACCGGCCAGCTCACTTTCATCTGTGATATGCTTTTGCCAGGCCAAGGTGGCATCCATTACATTGTTGCCGAACTTGGCGCTGAGCTCACTCAGGCGACTGACGATTTCGCCATAGCGCTTTTTATCCTCGTCATTCAAGGCAATGCCCGAGAGTTTAAAGTCGCGCAGGGCGTTATCTATCACCTTCTTTTGCGCCTTGCTTAGGCGAGTGTATTCATCGCTGTTGGCCAGCGCCTTGTAAGCATCGAACAGACCCTGATGCTGACCCACAAAGGTGCTGTATTCGCTGAGCAGCGGCAATACCGCATCGTACGCTTCACGCAGCTCAGGGGTGTTTACTACCGAGTGCATATGAGAGACGGGTGAAAACAGTCGGCTCAGTTTGTCATCGGCCTCTTCCAGAGGCATCACCAGACCTTGCCAGGTAAAATCTTGCGTTTCAAGAACCTGAGCTATGGTGTCTTTACATTCTTTGATGCCATGCTCGACGGCTGGTTGCACATGCTCGGGCTTAATTGTTGAAAACGGCGGTAAGCCTTCGAGATCGATCAAGGGGTTGGTCATAACTGAATCTCATAATACGATTAATACCTACATTCTTGGGGCGATACGGCAAAATACAAGTGCAGATCAGCGCCTTCATTTCTGCTATGGTATGGTAAACCAAATATGGCAGTAAAAGTTCATAGGAATAAACAACATGTCTCAACACTTTGATTATATTTGCATCGGTGGCGGCAGTGGCGGTATTGCCTCGGCTAACCGTGCCGCCATGCGCGGTGCCAAGGTAGCCCTGATTGAAGCCGCTCACCTGGGCGGCACCTGCGTAAACGTGGGCTGCGTACCGAAAAAAGTAATGTGGCACGGCGCCCAGATTGCCGAAGCCATTAAACTCTACGCGCCAGATTATGGCTTTGATGTTGAGCTAAAAGACTTTAACTGGCAAAAACTGGTGGAAAGCCGCGAAGCCTATATTGGCCGCATCCACCAGGGCTATAACAAATACCTGGCTAGCAATGGCGTGACCGTAATCAACGGCTTTGCCAAGTTTGTCGATAACAAAACCGTAGAAGTGAATGGCGAGCACTACAGCGCCGACCATATTCTGGTAGCCGTGGGTGGTCGCCCGACCATTCCTAATATTCCCGGCGCCGAGTATGGCATCGACTCGAACGGCTTCTTTGAATTAAACGAGCAGCCAAAACGCGTTGCCGTTGTTGGCGCCGGCTATATTGCCGTGGAAATCGCCGGTGTATTAAATAGTTTGGGCACTGAGACTCACCTCTTTGTACGTCGCCATGCGCCACTGCGCTCATTTGACGGCATGCTGGTTGACACACTAGTCGAGGTAATGAAAAAAGAAGGCCCGACCCTGCACACCGAGTGCTCACCGAAAGAGGTGGTGAAAGAAGCAGATGGCAGCCTGACCCTGCACTTTGAAAATGGTCACAGCCAAAATGTCGACCAGGTGATCTGGGCCATTGGCCGTACGCCAACCACGGATGCCATCAATATTGCTGCGGCGGGCGTGGAAGTGACCGAGTCTGGTTATGTGAAAGTCGACGAATATCAAAACACCACGGCCCAAGGCGTGTATGCGGTGGGTGATATTATCGAAGGCGGCATCGAGCTGACGCCAGTGGCGGTTAAGGCCGGTCGTATTCTTTCCGAGCGTTTGTTTAACGACGAGCTGCCGAATGATATGAAGATGGACTATAGCCTGGTTCCTACCGTGGTCTTTAGCCACCCGCCCATCGGCACCATAGGCTTAAGCGAAGAGCAGGCCATTGCCGAGCACGGCGAAGAAAATATCAAGGTGTACACCTCAAACTTTGCCGCCATGTATACGGCGGTGACCCAGCACCGCCAGCCTTGTGCCATGAAGCTGGTGTGCCTGGGCAAGGAAGAGAAGATCATCGGCCTGCACGGCATAGGTTTTGCCGTGGACGAGATGATCCAGGGCTTTGCCGTAGCGATGAAGATGGGCGCAACCAAGGCCGACTTTGATGCGGTTGTGGCGATACACCCAACAGGCTCTGAAGAATTTGTTACTATGTAAATTTCTCTCTGGAAAAGTGAAACTTTACATTTGCTAACTCTGGAAAACGAACTAAGCTGATCAATTAACGTACATTTTTGGTCAGCTTTTTTATGCTCACAATAGTTCAATCAGATGATTTTAAAACTGAGATCCAAACTCCTTTTTGCAAAGCAAAATCAAGCATTCAGCTAAAAGGCTTTCCAACTTTTTATGAAGATGGTGAATACGTCATGCCAATAAATCTTTGGATGAATCACCTCATTAACGTTAAGCGCGCGAAAAACATTAATTCAAACGTTCGTGCCATAAGTCGGTATTGGCGTTTTTTAAAAAGTCATGAACTCTCTTGGAAAGACTTTCCGACCATAAAGTCCAATAAGCCAACATACCTCTTTAGAAACCAAGACCTGTTAGCAGCAGTGAAAGCCGGTGAGCTAAATAGTTCAACCGCAGCGGTTTACATGAACCACATTATAAAATTTTACGAGTGGGCATATTACGAAGGGCTAATTCAGTTTTCTAAAGAGAATAAACCTTTTGAGGTGGAGTTTGTTAGTGTCAAAACTACTGGAATGTTGGCACATATCAATCGTAATTACGTAGTAAGGAGCTCTGATTTGCGGATCAGAGTACCAAGGCGTACACCAGAGCAAAGTTTAAACCCACTCACCGAAGATGAAGTAAAACTATATTCTCGCGCACTCAAAGAGCAATCTATTGAATTTCAAATCCATCAGCTACTACAACTCATGTGCGGCCTGCGTATTGAAGAGGCCTGCACTTTCCCTGCAAGCCTAGTTAAAAGGAGTAACTCAGATACATATCACGTTCAAGTCAGCATAGGACCACACAATGGAGTGCATACTAAATTTGGTTCTGTCAGAACCATCGAAGTGCCAACTGTACTAATGAACAAAATGTATCGTTACCTGATTAGTGAAAGGCGCCAGAAAAGAGAGTGCAAAGCTGAGAAACCAATTGCTGAATTACTTATTACTAACCGAGGCAAACCGTATACTCCCAACGCAATACAGCGTCATTTCAACTTAGCTCGCGGTCACATTCGAAATGAACTCAATGCGCATTTTCAGCACAGAACACATGATTTACGCGCAACCTACGGTACCTTTCGCCTTGCGTCACTCTTGGATGAGAAGGTTGGATTATCACCCTTTGATGCCATGTCATTGATCATGGGCTGGATGGGGCATAAAGATGAAAAAACAACGTGGCGGTACCTGAACTTTATAAACCGAAGGAAAGCATCTATACGCGCCATTTGCTTTTTAGACCAAATAATGAATTCGGTTATTAATGAGCATGTGACTATCCCATGATTAAAAAGCAAAAGTTAAATATTGACCTCAAACTAAAATTAAATGTCTATGGTAACAAGTTTGTATATCCAGACTTTGAAAGGTTTAGATATAAAGGTGTGCCTAAAGTTTTTGAATTGCGAAAAAGTACTTTGCTGAATCGCGACGTGCAAGTCATCAAATGGTTTCAAGCTTTCAAAGCAAATACCGAGTACACTGACCCAACTTTGAGTTCACTTTTTAGAGTGTTTACAAAGTACGTAAGCATCTGTGACAGCATTCCTGTAAATCCTGAATCAAAGGAAGGTATCAGCGTATTTGAAGCATCCCTAGTCCACAATGTCAGAATTGGCGCTAAAAGTTCTAATTCAGCTAAGCGTGAATTGAGTAGCCTAAGGACCATAATGAAAATGCTTGACCACCCTGTTGATGAGTGGTTTTCTAAGTTCAAACTATTTCGTAGCCAAATAAATCCAACTCAAGCATACTCAGAGCCTGAGTTGAAAAAGCTAATTAAAATACTACAAGAGCTATATTTTCAGCTTTCAAAGCAAATTCAAACCTCACCTAAAAAACACATTCGAGCGGGAAAGCGTGAAAAATATGCTAACTTCTCATTCAATAACATTGATGTACCAGTACATGGTGCCATTACCAAATGTTACTGTGCAGCCTATTTCTTACTTGCTTATTACACTTGGGCTAATGCCAGTACAATAAGGGATATGGATATACCTAAAGCTTCTCAAAAGAAAGGACAGCAAGGAAAATGGTTTGTGCAAACAACGCTAAAAAAGAGAGCAAATAAGTTTGTTACCATTGAACTCGGCGATAATCTCAGTGCTGACATTCCAAAACACGCGCTTAATTTTATCAATGATCTAATTACCCTAACACGCACATTGTTTCCGACCTCTAACAAGTTGCTGCATCAATGCATAGATAGAGTAAGTCAACCGCTTTGCCCTTACCATATTCGCTCTAATATGAATTGGCTAATTAATACCTTTGATTTAACTGACGACAATGGCCAAGAGCTTAGGCCAGAAGCTAAGCGTTTTAGAGCCACAGGTTCTGCAAATTACTTGGCGCTTACAGGGAATTCACTCGAAACATCAATGTTACTTAATAACACGCCTGACGTAGTACGAAAACACTATAGCAGAGGTAACGAGTCGGAAAATAACGCTCAATTACAAGCTACTGCTAATACATTAGAAAATGCCATCAAATGTGGCGATATAGATAAGGCTCGCGAACAAACTCTTGAGCAAATGAACCTTGAAGTGCTCCCTTACGACGAGTTTGTAAATCGCTATGCTAAGTCTGGGAATGGTCAAAAGACACCTTTAGGCACAGGATGTAAAGACCCTTTCGACAACCATGGGGATCGTTTTCGGCGAAAAGCCTCTATCGACAGTGTGGATTTGAGCCACCTTGCCTGTGCTGACTTATTGAATTGTTTTTCCTGCCCAAACCAAGTGCTGGTCGAAGAAGTTGATGATATCTGGTGTCTGTTGAGCTTTTACGAAGCGTTAGAGGATGCAAAAGAAGATCACCTCAACATGTCACATTTTAAAAACAATTTTGAGCGAGTGCTCAACAGAATAAAACAAGTACTTTTTAGTATTGACTTGAAAGTGAGAAGACAAGCTGAGAGAAAGTTACATACAGTTGGCCGCCACCCATTTTGGCCCGATACGCTTAATTTAGTTTTGTAAGAGGTGATAATGAGGCCACTACTAGCTACTCCAGAAGAAATCATAAAAGAGAACACCGTTCTGGTAGAGCGTGCAATACAGTATTACGAAAGTAAAGATTGGGATAATCTCAATAAGATCCCCGTAATGATAGATCAAAATGGTCATGTCTTAAATCATTTCGGTGACCAGACCTGGGACGTCACACATTATGTCGATGTTAAAATTGTTTCAAAAAAGCGGGCATCTTTTACCCATTTAACAACGACCCCTTTGTTGCAGGAGCAAAAGTTACTCGCATTCCTTGGTTTATTTGCTGTTGGCACTTTAAGGCAAGGTGCCATGATAAAAACAACGACATTCCTAGAAAGGAACCTTAATTTGACCCAAGTATACAAATACTTAGAGACTATCAATGCAGATTCAATTTGTATACTTAATCATCCTATACAATTTTCTAGATTTTGCGAGTATTTAAAGTCTCTCAGAATGAGTGGGCCATATATAGCTAAACTATTAGTTGCATTAAACTGGATTGAATCAGTTAAAAACGAAATACCAATAAAGCTTTTACTCCCCAGAACAACGACCATCACAGAGCTTGGCCGCCAACTAGGTTGCCCAACTAAGCTGCAAAGTGAGCAGTTTTACGCTATACCGTCCCGCTTGATGCAGCTCATATACTCAAAAGCGATTGAATATATCGATACTTATTACCCAATCAGACAAACGCTATTAAATATCCATACTGAGCAGCAAGAAAACTACGAAATAGGGAAAACCGTTGTCGACAGAAAAATAAAAACGGGTCAGTGGAACTGGTTAACATCTAGTTCCCCTCACTACAAAGCTGAAATAAGTAAAGCTAAACCACAAAGACCAACAGATATTCTTCAAAGTTACGCCTCAAACATTGAGGAAAAAGGGTTAATCCCCCTTAAAATCAAAGAATTCGAATGGCTTTACTCCCACCTTTTAATGTGTTGTTTTTTAGTATGTGGAGCGTTTTCTGGCATGAGAAGAAGTGAGCTATATGGACTACATTCTGATAGCTTTAAAACACTAAAACTTAAAGAGCAGACATTTTATTCTTTACAATCAAAGCATAGTAAAATGACTCCAGCAGTTCCAGAAAAAGCTGAGTGGCTAACATCTCCAATAGCAGGAAAAGCGATAGAACTCGCATCAGATTTAACCCAAAATATGCGTATTCAGTTAATGCTATCTAATGATAGATTAGATAACGAACGAGCTTCAAGTATTTGGTTAGTGCAAAAAATTAGAGGTAAAACCCCCAACATATTTACTGGACCTCCTTTTGTTACACATTATAAACGACTTGTAGAAGAAGCTGGCGCCATCATAAATGAGCAAGATTATGAAGAGTTTAAACTCCTAAACCCAAATCTAAATATACATGCTTACACGCAAAAAATTATCATCGGCAAGCCATGGGCACTTACAACCCATCAACTCAGACGAACTTTTGCAGTGTTTGGTAAACGACACAACCTACTTTCTGACGTCGCTATAAAGCAGCAATATAAACACCTGTACTTACCAATGGCACAGTGGTATTCAGAAGGCGGCGTGGCAGCAAAAGTTAAGCATGTGAAAGTGGACTCAGAACTCAACAATCTACTAAGAGAAGTAGATAGAGAAGTCACAACACAATTGTTGTTTCAGTGGTATAACTCAGATGACAAACTATTTGGTAAGAAAGGTCTAGACGTTGTAAAAGACAGACAAAATACCGCTGTTAAATATTCATCATGGGATGCTTTGTATGCGCAAGTCTCAGCTGGCCGAGTATCTATAGCTGGCACACTCCATTCATACTGTATGGCAGGCTATGAATGCCGAATGGAAAAGGTTGTATCACCAACCAACTGCTTTAACTGCGAGAACGTTGTTATTGACGAGGAGAAAGCACAAGCTTGGCAAAAACGACATCTGTGGATTGTTGAGACTATAACTGAAATGGAGGAGCATACCAAACTAACTCAATCACAGTTAAGCCATTTTATTACGCAATTGCGTGCAGCTGAAAAGGTTATGGACTACTTTGAGATAAGCTACACTCCATACAAACCTGAAATTGAGATCAGACAGATTTGAGTAAGTCAGAAAATACGAGATTAGAGCTTCTAAATGCAATTGACAGAATACTTTCTGGCAATACGATACGTATTGATTCCAAAAGAGGATTAAGTGCTATAGCTGTCGAAGAAGAGGCTAATCTAGGTAATGGTTCCGCATACTATTACTCAGACGTCATTGAAAAAATAAAACAACTCAAATCAAGGGCTATTACAAAAAAGCAAGCACAGCAAAACTCTGATGTAACTAAGCTGCGTGAGAAGCTTGCCAATGAAAAACGGTTAAAAGAAAAATACCGAGCAGAAATAGCCAGCTTAAAAGAGCAAATGGCACAAATGGCTTCGACCCACAATGCTCTGGCGCTTTCAAATCACCAGCACTTAAAAAAGATTAGTGATCTTGAAAGTGAGTTGTTTTTGCTTAAAGGGAGTAACTAGCTGTAGTGGCTCGCGAACATAATCCCTCTGACTTGATTACATCGTACATTTTGGACTCACATTAAGTGAGAATATGACCGGTGCCTGACTCACTTTAATTGACAATGAACTCACGCTAATCGAGAACGGGCTTGCAAACATAATCAGTCGGCTCACTTTATTTAAGAATAACGACAGTTCATAAAAATGGACGTTAAAAGATACCGTTCGTTAGTTTATGCATATAAAGCAGCCTGCGCCATTACTTATTTAAGCGTCAAAACTTAAAGCGTGAAAGCTTAGGTATGTATCGGTTAATGTCAGACTTATATTTTAGAAAATCATCGCCATGCACTTTCTTCAAATAAGGCTCTTCAATTTGTCGAACAATCACTTCAATGCAAATCCAACATACAAAAACACATGCCCAAAGCAGCAAATGTGGGAACGTTATACACACCCCTGCCCAAAATAGAAAAATACCAAAGTAAATGGGGTTGCGAGACTTTGCGTAAATCCCGTGGGTAATAAGTGCAGTCGTTTCTTGCTGGTCAACGCCAATACGCCATGAATCTCCCATTTGAATTTGAGACAACAAAGTTACAGCAATTCCGCAGGCGCCAATCAAGGAGCCGAGAAGCTGAAATGGAATTGAAGGAACAAATAGTAGGGGCGCACGTCCTAAGTAACCAAAAAGAACTAGACCAAATGCAAAGCAAAACGTAACCACGAATATAGCCCCTGGTACAATTTCTATTAATGGTGCGTTTATAGATGCTGCTCTTATACCAAAATCACCATTTCTCTTATATTGAACAAAGCTTCTACCGAGGACGGCTAGCGCCAAAAAACTACTAATTAAAATAAGCGAAACCATATCTATCCTTATCGTACATGACGTTAAGAATATGATTGTAAAGTCTATACTTAATAAAGAGTCAATAGGTACCTAAAAATCGTTCAGGTAAAACTTGGGCATTTACGAATAAATGCCCAAGAACACTACTGATCCCCTTTACTATGCACGAGTCGATAGAGTACAGGCAGCACTACCAGTGTTAGCAAGGTTGACGATATTATCCCGCCGATGACCACCGTGGCCAAAGGCCGTTGCACCTCTGCACCTATGCCCGTATTGAGCGCCATGGGCACAAATCCAAGGCTTGCCACTAGTGCTGTCATTAATACCGGACGCAAACGAATAAGTGCCCCTTCAACAATGCTATTCACTAATTCTCCGGTTTCTAGCAAACGTTGCTTGATGAAGGACAGCATTACCAATCCGTTTAATACGGCAATCCCAGACAACGCGATAAATCCTACCGACGCGGATATGGATAAAGGCATATCCCTTAACCAAAGAGACATTACACCGCCTGTTAATGCCAAAGGGATACCTGTGAAGATAATCAACGCATCGCGTATAGAACCAAACGCAATTACCAGCATTGTCAAAATCACAAACAACGTAACCGGTACCACAATCGTCAATCGTTGACTCGCACTTTCGAGCTGCTCAAAGGTTCCACCATAGTCGAGCCAATAACCAGCAGGTAAATCTACTTCATCATTAATTCTCGCCTGAGCTTCTTCAACAAAAGTGCCAATATCTCTGTCACGCACATTTGCTGTGACAACAATACTACGTTTGCCATTCTCCCGGCTTATTTGGCTAGGTACTTCTTTAAATGCAAGTGTGGCTAATTCGCTTATTGGTACATGCTCACCAGAGGGCGTGACTATGGGAATGGTCTCAAGCTGAGTGAGTTCATTTCGAATGTCGTCGGCATATCGCACGACAATTTCAAAGCGTCTGTCGCCTTCAAAAATCATTCCAGCGGTTTTTCCACCTGTCGCAGCATTGAGCCATAACTGCAAGTCGGCTATATCCAAACCAAAGCGTGCCAATTGATTAGGCTTTGGTGTGACGGTGAAGATTGGAATGCCTTCTACCTGCTCAAGCCTCGCGTCATCAGCCCCTTCAATCGTTGAAATAACGGACAAAATGTCAGAAGCAGATGCAAAGAGGGTATCTAAGTCATCCCCAAATAGTTTTATGCCCAAATCTGCCCTTACCCCACTGATCAATTCATTAAACCGCATTTGAATAGGTTGGGTAAATTCATAATTATTGCCGGGCAAGGTAAACAAGTCCTCTTCAAACGTTTCGACTAGCTCGGCTTTAGTCATTGATGGATCGGGCCATTGTTCCCTAGGCTTCAAAATAACAAACGTATCAGTAATGTTGGGCGGCATAGGATCGGTAGCGACCTCACCCGTACCCGTGCGACCGAATACCGTCTGAACTTGCTCATACTGCATAAGTTTCGCTTCAAGAGTTTTTTGCATTTCAACTGCTTGTTCTACCCCAGTCCCAGGGATGCGTATCGCTTGTACTAAGATATCACCTTCATTGAGCTGGGGAATAAACTCGGAGCCTAATTTACTGCCCATCCATAAACTGCCGACAACCAAAGCACTCGCACCTACTACTACTAGCCATCTAAAACGCAGCGCGCCCATTAAAATAGAACGATACACTGCCTTTGCACCTTTAATAATTGGGCTTTCTTTTTCGCTAATTTTACCTCTCATGAAAATTGCTATCGCCGCAGGCACTACGGTAAAACAAAATACCATTGCGGCAAGCAAAGCCATTATCACGGTCGCTGCCATGGGGTGGAACATTTTACCTTCGACGCCAGTGAGCGTGAACAAGGGGATATAAACAATGGTAATGATCAA
The DNA here is from genome assembly GCF_038739665.1 of Pseudoalteromonas qingdaonensis. Classification (NCBI taxonomy): domain Bacteria; kingdom Pseudomonadati; phylum Pseudomonadota; class Gammaproteobacteria; order Alteromonadales; family Pseudoalteromonadaceae; genus Pseudoalteromonas; species Pseudoalteromonas qingdaonensis. The sequence goes on from NZ_JBCGCU010000001.1 coordinate 272,508, forward strand.
TACACCAAACAAACTGGGGCGTATGACTTCATTAGTGGCTTCATATACAACATTCAGCCTTTCTTTGAGCGGTAGAGTAGCGCCGTTTTGTTTCTGGGATTCGGATAATCGTCTGATACAGTTTTCAACAATGATAACTGCGCCATCGACAATCAAGCCAAAATCCAGTGCGCCTAAACTCATCAAGTTAGCAGACACATCTGTTTTGACCATGCCCGATATCGTGGCAAGCATTGCCAAGGGTATTACAGCGGCGGTAATAAGTGCAGCTCGCACATTCCCAAGCAAAACGAATAGCACAACGATGACAAGTAAAGCGCCCTCGACGAGGTTTTTCTGCACTGTGTCGATGGTTTTGTCAACGAGGCTTGTCCTATCGTAAACCGCTTCAAGGATTACGCCCTCGGGTAAGCTTGTTTTAATGGTTTCGAGCTTACTGTCCACAGCTTTGGCGACCGTACGAGAGTTTTCTCCCACTAACATCATTGTCGTGCCAATCACTGTTTCTTGGCCATTTAACGTGCCGGCTCCAGAGCGCAGCTCTTTACCGAGGTTGATTTGGGCGATGTCTTGAATTTTTACCGGTACGCCATCAATGATCTTAACAACCACTTGGCCGATATCGTCGATGCCCTTAAGTTGGGCTTCCGATCTGATCAGTACTTGTTGCCCATTTTGTTCTACAAAACCAGCGCCTTGATTCGCATTGTTGCGTTCTAGCGCACTGAGAAGGTCACCTGTACTTATCCCAAAGTTTATCATTGCGACTGGATTAGGATTCACATGATATTGCTTTTCAAATCCGCCTATCGCATAAACCTCGGTCACCCCCTCAACAAGCGACAATTGGGGCTTAATTACCCAATCATGGATCTCCCTTAATGCCATAGCATCATAGGGTTGACCGTTGTCCTGTCGCGCCTGAGGCTCTGCACTTAACGAGTACATGTAAATTTCACCCAAGCCTGTGGAGATAGGGCCCATTTCAGGGGTTAACCCTGTTGGCAATTGCGCCGCGATGGCGGTGAGACGCTCGTTGACGAGATTTCGTGCGAAATATAAATCAGTGCCCTCTTTAAACACGACTGTGACTTGCGACAAACCATAGCGTGATATCGAGCGGGTATACGATAAATTAGGCAAACCGGCCAGCGAGGTTTCAACTATAAACGTTATGCGTTGTTCAGTCTCCAAAGGCGAGTAACCTGGGGTTGCGGTATTTATCTGCACTTGCACGTTGGTGATATCAGGCACAGCATCAATCGGCAATTGTTTGTAACTGTACATACCAAAAAAGGCGACAAACAAGGCGAACAACATCATGACACCACGTCGCTCAATGGATAGACGGAGTATTGGTGCTATCATGTTCTCACCTCACCGTTTTTATGGACTTGGCTTTGCTTTTGACAATAAATGCGCAGGTAATTAGTCATCATCGCCCGCCTCCATTTTTAATAAATCAGCTTTTAGTAAATAGCTATTTTCTACAACGACTTGCTGGCCTATTTGAACGCCCTTCACAATCTCTACTAAACGGTTGTCCGTGTTCCCAAGCTTTACTTGGCGGGGGTAAAATCGCTCCCCTTCTTTGACAAAAACAATGGTTTGCCCATCTAACTCTTGTATTGAACTTTTGGGGAGAGCCAGATTGACTTCTTGGAACCCAATCTGAATATAACCCTCTACCATAGCGCCTAAAGGCCAATAACCACTGCCATTATCAACGTTCACAAACGCGATAGAATAAGGTTTGTCATCAGGTGAGGACGTAATGTGGCTTATACTTGATTGTTGCTGCAATTCCTCAAGCCTTAAAGTGACTTCCATATCAGCGGCAATACGAGTACGTTGTTTGGGGAAAATAGCCAATTGAGCAATTGCGCGAGAGTAATTAGCAACAGAAAGCAGTACTTGACCGTTGGTGAGCTCACCATCATTGGCGTGTCTAGCTATGATTTTTCCAGACATCGGTGAGGTGATTGAGTATTGATTTAAACTCTCGTTTGACTCAATGATTGCCAGTGTGTCACCTTTTTCTACTTTATCTCCAATATTCACCATGATACGTTTTACAACACCGTCGAAGCGGGCACGAATATGACTCAGTGACGCAGGATCATGAACTATCCGCCCAAAGGTTCTGGTTGTGAGCGATAATGTTCCTGATGCGGCCGATGCAGTCACGATATCGTGTTCAAGCATCCGTTCTTGAGATAACACTACGTACTCGGGTCTTTCTTCGGCTTCCTCATCGTCATCATCAGCCAGGGCGACAGAAGCAAACAGTAAAGTAGCTAGCATGACTAACATGCCAAGCAAGTCACGTGCGCTAGTAACTAATGTAAATTGTGATTTATTCATTATTTTTTCTCTATTCATTGTGATGATTGAGCAGACGTCGAGGGAGAGTCAGAAAACACGGGAATTCCCGTAAGTGCCTCTAGATCTGCGCTTCGAAGGTGGACTAAGCCTGCGGCTTTTATCAGTGTTCGTTGCATATCTATGAGTTGCTGTTGCGTTGTCACCCACTCTATGTAGTTGTAGCGACCACTTTCATAGCCATCCCGCGCCAATTTCAATGCAGATTCCAATGTTGGGACGACATTGTCTTGAAGGGTAGTAACAGTGAGCAAGGCTTGGTCTTTTGCGCTAATGACTTGATTTAATTGGCGAGTGAGTTCACGAATTTTCGCTTGTTTTTGATAGTCTATACTGTCAAGCAATGCGCGCTGTTGTTCGTATTCACCTAGATTCCGCTGCTTGGTATTTAACGGCACCGAAATACTGGCGACTAACGCTGTGTCATCAATTCCCTGCATTCTTCGGATACCGGCTTCCCACGCAATGTCGAACTGCTGACTGGCCTGAACCACTCTCAATCTGGCCTCTTGTACCCGATAGTTATCAGCATAAAGCAGAACGTGTGGATTGCTTTGAAGCTGTGAAAGCATATGTTCAAGTGATAGTGAATTTGGAAACGATAACAGTGTCCCTTCAACTTCCGCAAACGCAGCGTTAGTGTCACCCCACATGATGGCCAGGTCGCGTTTATACTCATTGAGTTTTTGTTCACTTATCAATAAAGACAAACGCGCCTGCGACAACGCTGACTCTGCACGTTTTTTCTCAAGTGGTGAAGAAGCCCCCGCTTCAACCCGTGTAGAGACTGTCTGAAGCATTGTGCGAGCCAGCATTTCAGCTCGTTGCTCAGTCTTGTGCAACGCTTGTTGGACAATGACATTGATATATCGTCGAGTTGTTTCACCCAAGATGTCCAGCGTGCGAATGCGCCGTTGTGTAAGCAGTTGTGCTTTTTTTGAACTCACCACATTCATTCGGCCGCTGACTTTATCTCCAAGCTCGATGACCGACGATAAGGTCAGTGTCAATTCGGCATCTTTGATACCAGACACTTCGCCTGTTCCCAACACATTTTCAACTTCAACCCCAACAGACATTTCAGGTCGTAAGCTGGCCATTTTTGATTCACCATCCAAAGCCGAAGATTTAAATTCGAACACAACTAAATCTGGGTTGTTTGATAATGTGCGTTTGAGCGCATTTTCAAGCGTGATTGAAGACTTTTGCGCATTGGCAGATTGAACAGATATGCTCATGGTTACCAGTGCAGCAGATATCAATTTCAGATACGCTGAGCTAGCTTTTTTTATGCCCAATGGGCGTGAAGAACTCATAAAATAACCTTTTGTTCATAAGATAACGACATACATGGAAAGCACCCATGCAAACATATAGGAGGGAATGGATTAATGTTGAGGTGGGCGCAAAAGGTCTTCGACTAGGCCGTCAGTGACGTTGCGGGAATAACTGTATTGATTGGTATATAACGGTTTAGATACGTCATTTATTGGGTGCTGTGCCAGAAACTTAATCTGTCCACATTGACACAGCACACAATGGAAACACTTAGACTCTTCACTCGACGTATTATCACCAGCATTTACATTTTTTTCGGGAACATCATAAGTGCCTATGGACTTTGATTGTTCAGGGACTGACGATACCTCCGCCGGGTAGTCATCGCATTGAGCGGCGAACGAAAAGCCCGATTGACACATGAGCAAAGTAATAAGTAGCCATGCCAACCTACGCAGTTTTGATGTGCAATTAAAAATTGGCATGTTCTTATCAACTTTGCGCATTAAGCGCTCGCTGTCTTTCATTTCCAGCATCTTCGAGGATCATTTTTGCCCCGCGCAACACAACGCACGAAACTATCACACCGATAAACAGATCAGGCCATCGAGAATCGAGCCAAAACACCAAAACGCCAGCAAAAACAACGCCTAAGTTGGCAATCACATCGTTGGCTGAAAATATCCAGCTTGCCCGCATATGCACTTCTTCATTTCTTTGTTTGCGTATGATCACAAGACAAATGACATTAGCAACCAGTGCAACTGCCCCCATAGCCATCATTAGTCCCGATACAGGTTCGCTACCGTAAATTGACCGTCTTACAATATCAATGATAATCAACAGACCCAGTGCCATCTGAAAAAAGCCGCTAATTCTAGCCGCATTCGCTTTGTGTAATAGCGATTTACCAATAGCATAAAGGGCAACACCATAGACAACTGCGTCGGCGAGCATATCAAGTGAATCGGCTATTAATGCGGTTGAATCAGCAAGCAACCCGATCCCCATTTCTATAACAAACATTGTCGCGTTTATTCCCAAAAGCCAATACAAAACCTGTCGTTGAGACTGGTCTTTTATTTCAACTTCGCACCCACATCCGCTCATTAGAAACACACTCTTTACTGATGAATGACATGAGTATAAAGTCTATACTTGGTATAGAGTCAACGGTTAGGAGAAAAAAATGAAAATTGGTGATGTCGCAAAGACGACAGGTTGTAGTATTCAGACCATTCGTTTTTATGAAAAGAAAGGTCTCTTGCCTGAGCTCAAGCGCTCAAGTGGAAATTATCGTGTCTACGACAAGGGGACTATTGAACAACTCCTGTTTATTAAACAGTGTCGTTCATTAGATATGTCTATCACGGAAGTAAAAACGCTCATGGACAGTCGTTCGAAGCCAGATCAGAGCTGTTCAAATATCAATACGTTAATAGCTAAGCATTTATCAGACGTCATTATTCGCATTGAAGAGCTAAACGAATTAAAGTCATCACTCGAAAATATGGCGTCAAAGTGTGATCAAGACAAAACCATTAGGGACTGTGGCATTTTAAATTATTTACACACTTAAAAGTATAAGAACCACATAATTTTACTGTGCGCGCTCACCTTAACTTGTATCTATCGGCTAACATTCGTCATTTGTGTAGATTTATAAGGCAAAAATCAATAGCCTGAACTTTTGATACTGAGTCAGCCATGCATATTCATTTGTGGCCCTACAAAGCGATTTACATCGGAATCAGTCCTGATAATGATGTTCATGCACATCATGCTGTCCAAATTTGCATTGGTTTAGACAAAGACATCTCGGTTCAAGATTACAAGGCACAAAGTATTCACACCGGACAATGTATTGTGATTTTCGAAGATGTCCCTCACAAGGTTTTGGCACAGGACAATCAGATTGTAGTCATCTATTTAGAGCCTGAAGATAGGCAAAACCAACAATTTCTCAAAGCCTTACGTCAAGCCAGGAGTGATGGAATTAATACTCTGCCGCTTACTAGCAAAGAATTGGGATCCATTTCTCAGCATCTATTTACTGACGTCGATATCGACAAAGTGTGGAAAACAGTAAATAAAGCGGTAGGGCTAGTCTATAGTCCTGCGCTTTCATCGCGCCCTGAGGATAAACGGGTACGAGCGGTCATCGACATTATTGCTTCGCAGAGAGGTTGTGCAATCGATATGGCGTTTTTATCATCGAAGGTTTTCTTGTCCCCAAGTCGTCTAACACATCTTTTTAAGCAAGAAGTGGGTATACCTATTAGTCGTTTTATTGTCTGGTGGCGTGTGCGCGCCGCAATAGAACAACTGAGTAAGTCAGCAACATTGACTGAGGCTGCCCATGCTTCGGGTTTTTCTGACTTACCTCATATGAGTAAAACGTTTAAACAGCTGTTTGGATTTGCACCTTCCTCGTTATTCAAACCGCACACCATTAAAATTCACAGTAATTAGCCGTTTGATACAAGCCGAATTAAGTTTGACTAGGGAATAATATACGCATCAATAAAAACGCGAATGTGTAAATACTATGAGAACGTTGGTCCAATGGATGTTCAGCCCATTATTTTTTTTAAGCTTTATCTTTGCTGCATCCAGTATCTCCCAAAACACAGGATCTGCAGCTTGGCTTATACCCCTGCTTTTATTCGCCATCGTCGTATCTTTTGCAGCTGAGAAATGGTTACCATATGAAAAAGCATGGAATACACCGCAGGGAGATTTCGGGCGAGATATAGTGCATGCCATTGTCAATGAAGGCTCTTTGGCTCTCACGGTCGCGTTTATCCCAATAATGACCGCGATAGTGCCCCACTTCAGTATTTGGCCACACCATTGGCCACTACTAGTACAACTTGGCTTTGCCATCATCGTCGCTGACTTTGGGATAACGATGGCACATTATTTTAGTCATAAATACAAAGTGCTTTGGCGCTTACACGCGGTTCATCATAGCGTTGAACGAATGTACGGGTTCAATGGATTGTTAAAGCATCCCCTTCACCAAGCGATTGAACTAAGTGCAGGTACACTCCCATTACTTTTGATAGGTATGCCCTTAGAAATAGGCGCATTGTTAGGGTTTAGTGCTGCCATACAGTTGCTGTTGCAACACTCTAACGTTGATATGCGGCTTGGCCCGCTAAAATATGTTTGGGCTGTTGCTCCAGGTCACCGACATCATCACGTAAAAGACGGTACCAAAGGTGACGTTAATTTTGGGTTGTTTACACATTTATGGGATCACCTCCTTGGTACATTCGTCACCAATTCTAATGAACGACCCTCACCACGTAATGGGGAGCTAGGAATTGGTAGTCAACCAAATTACCCCAAGAATTACATCGCACAGCTTATTCAGCCTTTTATGAGAAAGGTATAAACACTTCACGGAAGTTGAAAATGTTCTTTAGAAACGAGCGAGATAACAGGTTGATTTCATGGCTATGGGAAAAACCTACAAATGTAAACAAGAATTTTCTGAGTGGATGATTTTTCGTTCATAGCTCATATCAATCTGCAATTCTAATAAATGGAAAGTACCAAATCAGGAAAACCGTTTTCCAGACCTCAAAAAAGTCCAAATTTCTTTGCGATTTTTCACTTTTTCTGGAAAAGTCTTCTAGACTAGGTGGGGTGTGGATTTCCAGAGTGTTTCCAGACTTAGATGTACAGAGTAATTTGTGACCATGCGATAGAAAAGCTTGGGCTATCATCCCTGATGATACGCTCGGCTCGACATCCCATGTCTCGCGTTCAAGCCTAAAAGAGCTGTGCGCTCTCGCTCTTTTCGGGCGACCTTATCCGGGCTGGCCAGCACCCTGGTTCATGCTGGTGGACCACCGCTGATCATTTATTTCACCGCTAAGGCTCTGGCTCCACGCCAGTATATTGCCACAGCGGCTGCCCTGTTTGCGCTGATGAATGTGGTTAAACTCGCCGCCTTTAGCGCCCAAGGGCTGCTCACTCTGGATTTGCTCTTCACCGCGCTCGCCTTTGTGCCCTTAGCCCTGCAGGGCAATTGGTTGGGAGTAAAAATTCAGCAAAAATTCAATCCCCAGCATTTTTTGCGGGTGATGAACTGGCTCTTGCTACTGCTGGCCTTGGCCCTTTATGCCAAGCTGCTGTTTAGCTAATAAAAACAAGGGCTGACTGCCGCCTTGCGGTGGAAACCACTAACTTTTTACTCATTATTTGCTATATCCGCCATACTGATAGTTTGTGAACTAGTCAGGAACAAAAGCATGGCACTGAATCTTCAAGTTATTATTTGCAGCGTTCGCCCCGGCAGGGTCGGCCCATCCGTTGCCAACTGGTTTTACGAATTTGCCAAGGAGCACAGCAATTTTGATGTTTCCTTGGTGGATCTTGCCACCTTTAACCTGCCCATGTACGACGAGCCCAAGCACCCTCGCTTGCAAGAATATCAACATGAGCATACCAAGGCCTGGTCGCGCAGTGTGGATAGAGCCGATGCCTACGTATTCGTGCTACCCGAATACAATTTTTGCCCGCCCTCGTCTTTTACCAACGCCCTGAATTATGTGTATAAGGAATGGAACTATAAACCCTGTGCCTTTGTCAGCTATGGTGGCATCTCCGGCAGCCTGCGCTCAACCCAGGTGGCCAAGCAGTTAGTTACCACCTTAAAAATGATGCCCATATTGGAGAGTGTTATGGTACAGATGCCTTGGAACTTACTCGATGAAAATAAACATTTTATTGCCAATGAGCACCATATCAGTTCCGGCGACTCCCTGTTAGAAGAGCTGGAAAAATGGGCCAAGGCATTAAAAACCATGCGTTAGTGACGCACTAGCGCATCAAGTTTTCACCTCATCATAAAAAGGAAGCAGAGTATGAGCATTAAACTCACCAAAACCGCCGAGGGCCAGTATAGGCAACAAGTGCAAATAGGCCCGCATCTACTCTTTAGCGACGCCCGAATCGATAGCACTACAGATACGGCACCAGACCCCCATGATATCTACGACTCGGCGCTGGCAGCATGTAAGGCCATCACCTTGATAATGTATGCGCAAAGATCCGAGATCCCATTAACGGATGTGGCCATAGAGATCACCCGGGATGCCAGTGAGGAACGTCAGGGACGCTACCAGTTGCACATCGACCTAAAGCTTGACGGCGATCTGAATATGGCACAGCGGGAAAAACTGGCGCAAATCGCCGATAAGTGCCCTATCCATAAACTTATGACCCAAGTGGAAACAATAATCACCACGCACTGCAAGTAAACCAAAAGGAGCGCATTGAGCAGGCCAAGGACGACTGCCAAAACGGCCGCTTTGCCAAGGTGCCCGGTGATGAGCAGGAGTTTATTCCCTTGCCCTAACAAGCACCTGATGTTGTCACTTATCGTCATCCCCTTTCTTTTTTTACCGGCTTGGCGCATGCTAGGCCGAGTAAAAACTCTAAGGAGCCCAGTCATGAGTGACCAACACGCATTTTTAGAACGTTTTCCCAAGGCCTGCGAAATCAAGGTGGCCTGGGGTGATATGGATGCGCTGCAGCATGTAAATAACACCCTTTACTTCAAGTACTTTGAAATTGCCCGTATCGATTTTTTAAATCAAGCCGGCATACTTGAGCACCTGGCCGCTGAGCAGGTTGGCCCTGTATTGGCGGACAATTACGCCAAATATAAGCGCCCTGTGACCTTTCCCGACACCCTGCTTATCGGCGTCAGCATAAGTGACATAGGCAACAGCAGCTTTACCACCCACTACAGCGTTTTCTCCTGTGCCCAGCAGTGTATAGTGACCGAAGGTCAGGCTAAGTTGGTGATGTTTGACTTCAAAACAATGCAAAAAGCACCATTGAAGGATAGCTTGTTATCATTCCTGCACTGCAACCTAAAAGGCTAACCCATGGACTACACAAAACTCGGCCGTAGCGGTTTAAAGGTATCTCGTGTCTGTCTTGGTACCATGACCTGGGGCAAACAAAACACCCAAAATGATGCGGATGAGCAATTAAATTATGCGCTTGCTCAAGGCGTTAACTTTATTGATACCGCAGAAATGTATCCCGTGCCACCGAGCCCAGACACCCATGGCAAGACGGAAAACATTATCGGTAACTGGCTGGCGCGCAATAAAGAGAAACGCAAGGAGCTGGTGCTGGCGACCAAGATAGCGGGCAATGGCTTAAGCTGGGTTCGCGATGGTGGCGACATTAGCAAAGAAGCGGTAATAGCGGCCGTCGACCAATCTCTTAAGCGTTTGCAAACCGATTATATCGACCTTTATCAACTGCACTGGCCTAATCGCACTTCACCGCATTTTGCCAAGCAATGGCCGGGCATGGTGGATATCAAGAGCGTGGATAAAAGCACCGAGCGGGCGCAAATGCATGCCATTTTAGAAGGGTTAGATACTTGCGTTCGCGCCGGTAAAATCCGTCATTGCGGCCTCTCCAATGAAACCCCTTGGGGGCTGAGTCAGTATCTAGATCTCGCCAAACAGTATTCGCTGCCAGCCATGGTATCGATACAAAACGAGTTTAGCCTGGTGCATGGCAAGGATTGGCCCTATTTAATCGAGCAATGCCATCATGAAGATGTGGCTTATCTGCCCTGGTCGCCACTGGCCGGCGGTATGCTTAGCGGCAAGTATCTAGGTGGTGCGCGCCCTGATGGCTCACGTTGGACCATACCCCAGCGTAATGGCCTGTTCCGCGATACTCAGCAAAGCCAACAAGCTGTGGCTCGCTACCAGGAAATTGCCAAGCAACAAGGATGCAGCACGGCGCAGTTGGCGCTGGCTTGGTGCAACCAGGTGCAAGGGGTGACCTCGACCATTATCGGCGCCACCAGCCTGGCGCAACTGCAGGAAAATATTGCCGCCTTTGAGCTCACCCTCAGTGAGGAGACTTTGGCGCAAATCGATGCGGTATTTAGAGAGTATCCGGCGCCCTACTAAATCCTATAAAAGCTCCTACAAGAGCGCCCTAGCGACATAAAAAAGGCTTGCCACACGCAAGCCTTTTTATTTTTTACAACCATTGACGCAAGAGTACAGTCAACGCCAGGAAGGTAAAGGCCACGGCCAGTAATTTATTGATAACTAACTGATTGCGCTCCAGCCAGGGGTAGAAGCGCGGGTGACTGCAAAGCATGGCCACCACACAATACCAAAGCGCATCAATCACGGTCGGCGTTGCCACCATCACCGCCTGCTGTTGCCATTGCATGGGCTCGGCGGGAATAAAGGGCGAAAACAGAGCGACAAAGAAAATCGCCAACTTGGGGTTTAAAAAGGCAATGGCAAAGCCGTCTTGAATAGCACTGCGACGCTTGCTGCCCGTTTCGTCTATCTTGAGCTTGGTGGCACTGCTGCGCCAGCTATTAAAGGCCATATACAACAAATACAGGGCGCCGCCATAAATCAGGATCTGATACAGCAAGGGCACCTGTTGCTGCAAGGTTCCCAGGCCTAAAATAGCCAGCAGCGCATACACACCCACACCAAAACCGTGACTTAGGGCGCAGGCAATACCGCCGGAGCGACCACTTTGTAAGCAGTGCTTTAAAACCACGGCCAGACTTGGCCCCGGAGACATGGCCCCCATTAAACAAATGCCCACCAAGGCCAACCAGTTTGCTAACTCCATTCTTTTTGCCTTTGTTCTTATTAATTCAAATAATTGTATCTTGGCCCTAGCGCCATTTATAGCACTGTGCTGAGCCTGTAAAGCAAACCTAACTCCTGCACAGCGTCATCATTAGCGGGCGTACCATTGTTTAGCGACCAGAACCTGATCATCGAGTAACACCTGGCCTTCGAATAACTGCCCCGCATGCACTTCACCCACTCCCTTGGGTGTGCCCGTTAACAACCAATCACCATCTTGCAAGCGCTGCCAGCTGGCCAGCTCATCAATGGCCGTTTGCACCGGATACAACATCTGCGAGCTCTGGCCCTGCTGCACAAGTTCGCCGTCGATATACAAACGTAGCGACAACCTGGCAATGTCCGCCTCATCAATGGCAGCAAAGTCACTTGCCAGAACCGCGCCATCAAAACTTTTCGCTCGCTCCCAGGGCAAACCCTTGGCTTTTAATTCGCTTTGCAGTGCCCGCTTGGTGAGATCCAAAGCAAAGGCCACGGCAGCCGGACGATTGTTTTTAATGGCAAAACACAGCTCCCCTTCATAATGCAGCACCTCGTTTTGATGCTGCGACAGCAAGACATCGGCCAGCACCGAGGGCGGCTTATTAAAGATCACCATGGCATCGGGCATGGCATTATCCAGCTCCTTAATATGCTCAACATAATTACGACCTATGCAGGTGATTTTTCCGGGTTTTGTTGCCATGCTTTTATCTCGTCTTGGGTTTTGCCTCAGTGTATGGCGCAGCTCCCTATATCGCAACGGCTTATTTAAAGCCGCCGGTTTCCTGCGCTGGATCAAACCTAATGGCTGCAAAATTTGGTTATCTAGGGTCTGTTGACCTTTGTTGTTTGTTTCTGCAGCAGTTTGTAGCGGATTTATACAAGGCGGCACATGTGTGGTGTAGTTATTCTACATGAACATGTAACAACACAGTAGAAATGCGCTACAAGCGCTGCCCTGCGGGTTCATCTAAACGCATCCTGCTCTGTGTTGCTCGCTATGTACATAGAATGACTATGCATCATAACGAGCGTCGTGATCAGAATGCGTTTAGATTGAACATAAAGTAAACCGCAAAGATAAACAGACCCTAGTATCAGGAGCTGACTCGGGAGAAACGTATGCCTAAGGTTTCCACATTAACCCTGCTCAAGGTCATTATTGTCTTTGGTGTGCTGCTGATCATCGGCGGTCATACCTTGCTGGTAACAGACTCGTTTCGTGATTATTTTGGCATTTACAGCTTTATGATTGGCGCTGTCTGTATAGCGGTGGGCTTGATCATGTCTTTGCCGACTAAGATCTATTTAACAATCTTGTTGATGCGCAATGAGGGCAAGGACACCAAGTACTAGATAGCCGCAGGGCTGCGGCTATCTTGGTCGGTCTAAGTCGATTACGACTTTTCTTGTAGAGTACGAGCTACGGTACGCATACCCAGGGTAGTTGCGCCGGCAGACCATAGGCTGGTTGGGCTGTTTTGGAAGGCCGCAGCCAGGTCCATATGCACCCAGCCTTTACCTTCGTCACGCACAAAGCGTGATAAGAAACCAGCTGCGTTAGAGGCGCCACCGAAGCCACCGCCTTTTTGCGGACGGCTGTTTGCTGTGTCGGCATAAGGTGACGGACAGTTGTTCTGGTGGAATTTCTCCAATGGCAGTGGCCACGCGCCTTCAAATTCTTCGCTGGCGAAGTTTTCAACGTCACGCACCATGTCTTTATCCAGACCGAACAGCGCATTGTATTCCTGACCTACCGCAACCAGGGCTGCACCGGTTAGGGTTGCCGCGTTGATAATAGTGGCAGCGCCCGTTTCGCTTGCAGCCATTAGGCCGTCAGCCAGCACTAAACGACCTTCGGCATCGGTATTAACGATTTCAACCGTGGTGCCATTTTTATAGGTAAGAATGTCGCCCAGCTTGTAGGCATGACCCGAGATCAAGTTCTCGGCACAGCATAGGAACAGCTTTACACGCTTGTCCAGACCGCGATTAATCGCCAGTGCCAGACCGGCAGTAACAGTTGCCGCACCGCCCATGTCGCACTTCATGGTCAGCATGCCTTCACTTGGCTTGATTGAATAACCGCCTGAATCGAAGGTGATACCTTTACCCACTAGCGCCGAGGCCACAGGGGCGTTGTCATCGCCAGTTGGGTTAAAATCAAGCTCAAGTAAAACTGGAGGGCGCTCACTGCCGCGACCCACTTCGTAGATACCAATCCACTGCTGCTCTTTTAACGCTTCACCCTTGATGATCTGGTAGCTTACCTGCCCTGGAGCCAAAGACTGGATAAACTCACCGGCTTTCTCGGCCAGACTTTCCGGGTAGATATCTTCGGCGGTGCCGTTGATCATCTGACGCATCCAGATAGCCGATTGCTTAAGCGCCGCCAGCTCTTTTAAATCACTTTGCTCGTTATCAACGAATTCAACGCCATCTAGTACTTTAGGGCTCACAAAACCTTGATAGAAAGCCCACTGGCTCTCTGTGCACCAGGTATCACCGGTCAGGGTAACCGCTTTTACGCCTTGGTTGGCAACGGCACGGCCGGCTTTTTGCACATTAACCAGGGTGTCGGTTTCGCTTAGGTGTACGATTGCACCTTGCTCATTGAAAGACAGGTTTGCCGCCTCACCCCAATGACCTGGGGCAGCCTGCTCGCTTAGTTGTACTAAAAATTGTTGACTCATAGGGGTCCTCTTGGACTGGGATTACAATTACCAGCAGTTTACACTAGGGCCATGCAGTTCTAAAGCGAAGTACGATGAATGTTATTTCAACCGCCCCTTCAAAGTGCCACCCTGTTAAAACGCTACAAGCGCTTTTTGGTGGACTTACACCATCCCGACGGCCATGAATTTACCGTGCACTGCGCCAATACCGGCAAGATGACTGGCTGCGCCGAACCCGGTGTGACCGCCTACTATTCCACCAGTGACAATGCCAAACGTAAATACCCGCATTCCTTGGAGCTCTCCAGCAATCAAGCCGGTGATTTAATCTGCGTAAATACCGCAGTGGCTAACAAGGTGGCCATCGAAGCCATTGAAAATGACCTGATTGACGAGCTACAAAGCTACGATGAACTGCTGAGTGAGGTGAAATACGGCGATGAAAACAGCCGTATCGATATTTTGCTGCGCGATGCCGACAAAGCCGATTGCTATATAGAAGTGAAGTCGGTGACCTTGTTAGAAGAAAACGGCCAGGGTTACTTCCCCGATGCGCAAACCCTGCGCGGGCAAAAACACCTGCGCGAGCTAATGGCGATGAAGGCACAAGGCCATAGAGCTGTACTTTTGTTTGCCGTGCTGCACACCGGCATCCAAAGCGTTAGCGCGGCGGCGCATATCGACCCTAAGTATGCGCAATTACTCGAAGAAGCGGTGACGGCCGGTGTGGAAGTGTTGGCCTATAAGGCGTATATCAGCGCCGAAGAAGTGCTACTGACTCGGGCTCTGCCCTTTTCCTAAGGCCAGGCTTTAAGCCTATCCAGCTGTCCTGACCAGTTCTTTTTGCATCAAGCAGCCCTTGAATTCCCCTCAAGCGGCCCAATATAGAGCTGAATTAAAAACCAGACCCCTCTTTAGAACACTGAGCGCCGCAGCCGAGCTAAGATAAGGTACTAAAATAAAAAGTGTTTGCTAAGGGGGTGGTATTTTGCTATTTATAGCCGCCGGTATTTACCGGGGACTTGGTATTAAGGATTTAGGAGATAGTTATGCCAGAGCAGCGTAAATTAGGTTTGATCGCTCAGGCGGGTTTAGAGCCGTATCAGGAACAGCCAGGCGAAGAGTACATGAATGAGAAGCAACGTGCTCACTTTCGCAAAATTCTGGAAACGTGGCGTAACGATCTAAGAAATGAAGTTGATCGCACTAAAACGCACATGCAAGACGAAGCTGCGAACTTCCCTGATCCGGTCGACCGTGCAGCCCAAGAAGAAGAATTTTCATTAGAGCTGCGTACTCGTGACCGCGAGCGTAAACTAATTAAGAAAATCGAAAAAACTCTAAACCTGATCGACGAAGACGATTTTGGTTATTGTGAATCGTGCGGTATCGAAATCGGTATTCGCCGTCTTGAAGCACGCCCTACGGCCGACCTGTGTGTTGACTGTAAAGCACTGGCGGAAATCAAAGAGAAACAATCGGGTCGCGGTTAATACACTATGACCCATTTGGATGGGGCTCAGGGCGCCACAGCCTATGTCGGTCGCTTTGCCCCCTCCCCTTCAGGCCCTCTGCATTTTGGCTCACTGGTTGCCGCCCTTGGCAGCTACCTTGACGCACACGCGCATCAAGGACAGTGGCTGGTTCGTATTGAAGATATAGACACCCCCCGTGTGCGCCCCGGCGCCGACAGCGATATTCTTAACACCTTAGAAGCCTATGGCCTGCACTGGCATGGCGAAGTGATCTGGCAAAGCCAACGATTAGAACGTTATGCCGAGGTAAGCGAGCAGCTGACACAACAAGGCCTGGTCTATGCGTGCCAATGCACTCGCAAAGAAATTAAAGCCTTGGGTGGCATCTATAATGGCCATTGCCGCAACTTGCATTTAAGTGGTGAGCACCTGGCGCTGCGCCTCAAGCAAGAGCAGCCCATTTATCATTATCTGGATGCACTGCAAGGTCGGGTTGATATTGCCGCCGCTGAGGCCGAAGAAGACTACATAATTAAACGCCGCGATGGCTTATTCGCCTATCAACTCGTGGTAGTTATTGACGACATTGACCAAGGCATAACCCATGTGGTGCGCGGCGCCGACTTGCTTATTCCCACGGCTCGACAAATCGGCTTATTTCAGCAGTTAGGGCACAAAGCGCCCGAATATCTGCATTTGCCACTGGCGGTGGCCAGCCCCGGCTTTAAACTGTCAAAACAAAACTACGCCCCGGCCATAGACAAGCAAAACCCCCAACCCGCCTTGGTTGATGCACTGCACTTTCTTGGCTTTGCGCCGCCACCGGAATTACTCAGCTACCCGGTTGCCGATATCCTAAATTGGGCGCATCAAGCATATCAACGCCCAGCCTTGCGTCGCGCCCTGGAAGTACAAGTGAGCGAAGACGCCCTGGGCAATACCCTAATTCAGCAGTTATAACCGACAGCCAAGGCTTAGCGCAGCGATTTTTATCCGCGCTCGCTTAATTTTTCTGCCGCGCTGGTATATTATAAGCCACTTTCACAATCGCCATAACTGTAGCTTAGGGTCTGTTGACCTTTTCTGTTTGTTTCTGCAGCAGTTTGTAGCGAATTTATACAAGGCGACACATGCGTGGTGTAGTTATTCTACATGAGCATGTAACAACACAGTAGAAATGCGCTACAAGCGCTGCCCTATGGGTTCTTCTAAACGCATTCTGCTCTGTGTTGCTCGTTACTGGCATAGAATAA
Organism: Pseudoalteromonas qingdaonensis; assembly: GCF_038739665.1. Taxonomy (NCBI): domain Bacteria; kingdom Pseudomonadati; phylum Pseudomonadota; class Gammaproteobacteria; order Alteromonadales; family Pseudoalteromonadaceae; genus Pseudoalteromonas; species Pseudoalteromonas qingdaonensis. Next base: position 289,223 of record NZ_JBCGCU010000001.1, read on the forward strand.
CTATGCGGTATAACGAGCGTCGTGATCAGAGTGCGTTTAGATTGAACATAAAGTAAACCGCTAAGATAAACAGACCCTGGGAGAGCGATTATCATTTCTAAACTGTTTCAGCTATGCCGGCAGGTATTGTCAGCGAAAGACGCAAGTGATGCCGAGCATGGGCAAATCACCACCTTAAACGAGCCGGTGATCATTCCTCGAAGTGAGCACGGGATTTCCCGTAGCCAGTTTAGCCCCAACGCCCTGAAGGTGTTGTACCGCCTAAAAGACGGCGGTTATGAGGCGTATCTGGTGGGTGGCTGTGTGCGCGATCTCCTGTTAGGCCTGCAACCGAAAGACTTCGATGTGGTTACCAATGCCACTCCAGAGCAGGTCAAAAAACTGTTCCGCAACTGTCGCTTAATAGGTCGTCGTTTTCGCCTGGCTCATATCGTTTTTGGTCGCGAAGTTATCGAAGTAGCCACTATGCGTGGCCACCACGGTGATGGCGGCGGTAAAAACAATGTCAGCCACGCCTCGGAACACGGTCAGTTATTACGCGATAATGTTTATGGCACCATAGATGAAGACGCCGAACGCCGCGATTTCACTATCAATGCGCTCTATTACTCGATTAAAGATTTCTGCATTTACGATTATGCCAATGGCGTTAAAGCCATTAAAAATCGTCGCATTGAGCTAATCGGTGATCCGGAAACCCGCTACCGCGAAGACCCGGTGCGTATGCTGCGTGCCATTCGCTTTGCCACCAAGCTGGATATGTCTATTTCTCCAGCCACGGCCAAGCCTATCAAGAAACTGGCGGACTTGCTCTCCAACATTCCACCGGCACGTTTGTTCGAAGAGTGCTTAAAGCTGTTTTTAAGCGGTAAAGCCGAGGCCAACTTTAAGGCCCTGCGTGAATTTGGTTTGTTCAAACACCTGTTCCCGGCACTCGATAAGATCCTCGATGCCAATCCGGACTCGATGCAAGAACGCTTTATTATCCAGATGTTTATCAATACCGATACGCGCATCAACAATGATAAAAAGGTCACCCCGGCATTTATCTTTGCGGCCCTGCTCTGGTTCCCGCTGCTGCAACGTTGTCAGGAACTGATGCAGCGCGAACAGCTGCCTCATTTTGATGCCTTGGCGGCAGCCATGAATCAGGTATTGAGCGAAAGCGCCCAGCAGGTTGCTGTGCCAAAACGCTTTACCCTGGGTGCCCGCGATATCTGGCATATTCAACATCGCTTTGATAAGCGTGGCGGCCAACGTGCCTATCGTTTAAGTCAGCAGCCACGCTTTAAGGCCGCCTATGACTTTATGCTGTTATTGGTCGACAGCGGCCAGGACGACTTAAAAGAACTCTGTGACTGGTGGACCGCCTACCTCAACGCCGATGTGAACGGCCAAAAGATGATGGTGAAATCGCTCGGTGGTACTAGCCGAGGCAGCGGTCGCCCCCGTCGACGTCGCAGTGGCGGCTCAAAACGCAAAGGCGATAAGGCAGCGGGCGAGTCATCATGAGTTATCACACCGTGTACCTGGGGTTGGGAGCCAATCTCAATGATCCCATCGCGCAGTTGCAACAGGCGGTTAATGCCTTAACGCAGCTGCCCGGCACCCGGGCGCACCGCTGCTCGGCATTTTATGCCAGCAAGCCCATGGGGCCGCAAGACCAGCCCGATTATGTGAATGCGGTGATGGAGCTGCAATGCAAGCTCGCCCCCCATGAACTGCTCGATGCCACTCAGGCCATTGAATTAAACCTCGGCCGCGTTCGTAAGGCCGAGCGCTGGGGGCCACGCACCCTGGACATAGATATACTGCTGTTTGGCGACCAAAGCATAAATGATGAACGTTTAACCGTGCCCCATTACGGCATGAAGGTACGTGAATTTGTACTCTACCCCCTGTGTGAACTGGCGCCGGAACTCGCGTTGCCCGATGGCAGCTCGGTACGCAGCCTGACAACACAAGTGCCTCGCAATGGCCTAGAACAACTCCAATAAGGAAAGCTAATGGCGAAGATCTCTGTATCCTCCTTGCTTAAAAAGAAGCAAGCCGGTGAAAAAATCACTTCTTTAACCGCCTATGACGCCAGTTTTGCCAAACTGTTTGCCGACAATGGCGTTGATGCCGTGCTGGTAGGCGACTCTCTGGGCATGGTACTGCAAGGCGGCGATGACACATTGGCGGTCAGCATTGATGATATTGCCTATCACACCAAGTGCGTGCGCGCTGGCAGCCGCGAGCTTTTCGTTATTGCCGACATGCCCTTTATGACCTATAACAATGTCGAGCAGAGCTGCGCCAACGCTGCCACGCTGATGCGTGCCGGTGCCAACATGGTAAAACTCGAAGGCGGCCAGTGGCTGCACGACAGCATTCGCGCCCTGACGCAACAAGGTGTGCCTGTTTGTGGTCACCTCGGCTTAACGCCACAGTCGGTGCATGTGTTTGGCGGCTTTAAAATTCAGGGCCGCGATAAAGAGCAGGCCGATAAAATGATTGCCGACGCCCAAGCCCTTGAGGCTGCAGGCGCTCAGCTGCTGGTACTTGAGTGTATTCCCAGCGTACTTGCTAAAGCCATTACCGAAGCGGTCAGCATTCCGACTATCGGCATAGGTGCAGGTAAAGACACGGATGGTCAGATTTTAGTAATGCATGATCTTGTGGGTATTTCTGCCGGTTATATCCCCAAGTTCTCAAAAAACTTCCTAGCGGAAACCGGCAATATGCCGGCGGCGGTGAAGAAGTATTGTGACGATGTAAAAAGTGGCGCCTTCCCAGGGCCTGACCACGAGTTCAATTAAGCGAAATTAGTGCATGCAAACAACCAGCGAAATCCGTTCTCTTCGTAGTCAGGTGAAAGCCTGGCGCCAGGCGGGGCTAAGCGTCGCCTTTGTACCTACCATGGGCAACCTTCATGAAGGTCATTTTTCCTTAGTCGATAAAGCCAAGACCCTGGCCGACAAAGTGGTGGTCAGCATCTTTGTTAACCCCATGCAATTTGGTGCCAATGAAGACCTGGATGCCTATCCGCGTACCCTACAGCAAGACCAACATGGCCTTAGCGAGCGCGGTGCCGACTATCTGTTTACGCCCACGGTAGAGACCATCTACCCCAATGGCCTGGGCAGCCAAAGCTATGTCGATGTGCCCGAAGTATCCATGGGTTACTGTGGCGGTTCACGTCCCGGCCACTTCCGCGGTGTAGCCACAGTAGTGACCAAGTTGTTTAACCTGGTACAACCGGATTTTGCCTGTTTTGGCGAGAAAGACTTTCAACAGTTGCAAGTGATCAAAACCATGGTGCGCGACCTTTCCATGCCAGTGGAAGTGGTGGGTGTACCAACTAAGCGTGACGTCAGCGGCCTGGCCCTAAGCTCACGTAATGGTTATCTGAGCGACGAGCAAAAGCAGCAGGCTACAGTACTGTTTTCAACCCTGAACTGGGTCAAGGAGCAGATAGAAGACGGCATTAAAGACTTTGCCGATCTGGAGCAGCGCGCCAAGGAGCGTATCGCTGGCACAGGCCTGATTGTTGATTACTTCAATATTGCCGAGCGCAATACCTTGCGTCGCGCCGAGCAGCAAGACGGTGAACTGGTTATTTTAGCCGCCGCTTTTGTCGGTAAAGTAAGACTTATCGACAATTTACCGCTAGACTGTAAATAAAGCGAAGAATAAACAAGGTGATAGGATGAACAAAGCGATAACTTCTGCGGCTTTTGCGGGCGCACTCATGCTGGTACTGGGTGGCTGTCAAAACGGCGTTAACAACCCTGAGCTCAATCAATGTGCGCAACAAAACTTCCAATGTGAGAACAGCTGTAATAACAGCAGCATAGATGAAAGCATGACCAATCAGGTTTGTGTGGCACAGTGCCAGGAAGCGTATAACCGCTGTAAAGAGCAGGCCGAGAAGCTCGGCGACATAAAATAGTTCATCTTTTAATACGGCATCCATTGGATGCCGTTTTTCGTTTTAAGGCAGTTGCAAGGCCTGCTTTAGCTCGGCAATTTGCTGCTCGCTGTATAGCACAGCCGGATGCAGCCCCCACACGGGTTTAGGCCAGGCGATGTCACTGCGATAGCGGGCAATATGATGAATATGCAACTGTGGCACCATGTTGCCCAGCGCCGCTATATTGAGTTTGTCCGGGTTAAACACGGATTGTAGTAGCCTGCTCAATTGCGCCGACTCCTGCATCAGCATAAGCTGCTCCTGCTCAGTTAGGTCGATGATCTCCGTCACCCCTTCTTTGCGCGGCACCAGGATAAACCAGGGATACTGACTGTCATTCATCAGCAACAGCTTACACAAAGGCCAGTCGGCCAGTTCAATACAGTCTTTTTGTAATTCGGGCGCCAAAGAAAACATATGTGATCCTATTGTTTGATAGCATAAAGTTGCGCTGCCCAAGGTGCATGAGTACCATCGGGCATAGGATTACAACAATAAGGTTTACCCGTGTCTAAAACAACCAAATACTTATCTCTGGCGCTAGCCAGCGGTTTGGCGTGCAGTGCCGCCAGTGCCAAAGAGCTTAGCCTGGAGCGTATCTTCGACGACCCTAACCTTGCCGGCACGGCGCCAGTGCAATTAAAATTTTCTCCCGATGGCAGCCGCGTTACCTATTTGCAGGGTAAAAAAGACGACTACAACCGCTACGATTTATGGGAATACAACCTCAAAGACAACAGCAATCGCCTGTTAGTTGACTCCCAGGCGCTGTTCTCCGGCCCAGAAACCCTGTCCGATGAAGAAAAGGCGCGTCGTGAACGCCAGCGTATTTTTGGCCGCGGTATTTTAGAATACACCTGGTCGAAAGACGGCCAGGCACTGTTATTTCCACTTAATGGCGATCTTTACTACTACCAGTTGGCCACAGGCAAAAGCCGCAAGCTGACCGAGACTGAAGCCTTTGAAACCGATGCCCGTTTCTCGCCCAAGGGCAATTATGTGTCCTTTATTCGTGAGCAAAACCTTTACGCCCTGGCGCTCGACAGTGGCAAAGAAGTCCAGCTAACCAAGGACGGCGGCGGCGTAATCAAAAACGGCATGGCCGAGTTTGTGGCGCAGGAAGAAATGAGCCGTATGACAGGCTACTGGTGGGCCGGTGATGAAAGCAAAATTGCTTTTACCCGCATCGATGAAACGCCGGTTGCCGAGGCTATCCGCAACGAAATCTATGCCGAAGAAGTAAAACTGTTCACTCAGCGCTACCCCTTCACCGGCACCGACAATGTTGAAATTGAACTGGGTGTTGTCAGCCTTAACGACCAGCAAATCGACTGGGTTGACCTGGGTGAAGAAAAAGACATCTATATTGCCCGTGCCGACTGGTTAAAAGACAGCAAGACCCTGGCCTATCAGTGGCAAGACCGTGCTCAGCACAATCTGGAACTGCGTTTTTATAACAGCGAAACGAAAACACAAAAAGTAGCGCTAAAAGAAACCAGCGAGACTTGGATAAACCTGCACTTCGACCTTAAGTTCTTAAAAGACAAACAACACTTTGTCTGGGCCTCGGAGCGCGACGGCTTTAAGCACCTGTATCTGTACAAAAACGATGGCACCTTGGTACGCCAGATCACCTCGGGTGAGTGGATTGTTGAAGCCATTAAAGGCATTGATGAGAAAAAGGGCCTGATTTACTTTGCCGGTCGCAAAGACACGCCACTTGAAAGCCATCTCTACAGCACGCCGCTGTTTGAGCAAGGCGAGATCAGCCGGATCACCGAAAGCGGTGAATACCACAATGTGGTGATGGCGGACGATCAGCAAACCTTTATCGACAGCGCTTCTGCGGTTAATCGCCCTCCTTATGTGGCACTGCGCAAAGCCAATGGCGACTTTATTACCTGGCTGGAGCAAAACGAGCTAAACAAGACGCACCCGCTTACGCCTTATCTGAGCGACCTGGTGGAGCCTGAGTACGGCACTATTGAGGCGGAAGACGGGCAAATTATGCACTATCGTCTGTTCAAGCCACGCAAGTTGAACAAAAAGCAAAAGCACCCTGTGATGGTGAATGTTTACGGCGGCCCACATGCCCAGCGCGTGACCAACAGCTGGCGCAGCAAGAACCTGTATTTCCAATACATGGTGCAACAGGGTTATGTGGTATTCCAGCTTGATAACCGTGGCTCTTACAACCGCGGCAAGCGCTTTGAAGATGTGATCTACAAGCACTTGGGTGAGGCCGAAGTGCGTGACCAGATCAAGGGCGTGGAGTTCTTACGTACTTTGGATTACGTCGACCCAGAGCGTATCGGTATTTATGGCCACAGCTACGGCGGCTATATGGCACTGATGACCATGTTTAAAGCCGGGGACTACTTCAAGGCCGGTGTTTCCGGTGCTCCTGTGACCGACTGGGCCCTGTACGACACTCACTACACGGAGCGCTACCTGAGCCACCCGGCAACCAATGCCAAGGGTTATGAGCAAAGCTCGGTGTTCCCTTATGTTGATGGTCTAAAAGGCCCGCTGATGATTTATCACGGTATGGCCGATGACAACGTGTTGTTCACCCATGCCACCAAGCTGTTTAAACAGTTGCAGGATAAGGCCCTGCCGTTTGAAATGATGACCTACCCGGGCTCAAAACACAGCTTGCGCGGTAAAAAAGTACAAACTCACCTGCATCAGACCATTACCGACTTCTTCAACCGTCACTTCGACATGGAAGAAAAGTAATCGGGTTTAAACGTAAAAAGGCTGGGAATTCCCAGCCTTTTTTATGTCTTTGATTCTAAGTTGGCCTTTGCCGCCATGGATGGCGGTACTAGGGTAACGCAGGAGCAGTTACCTAACAGGCCGACAAGCTTGCAAGGCTAAAGCCTCGCCCACAGCACCGGCTCACAACCTAAGCTTAAAAACATCACGGGCTCACAACTAACATTGTGAGCCCGGACCTTTTTCAACTTGTTAACGGCAATACTTTGCGAACAGGGCAGCCACGGTCGGTGCCGTCGGCTTACCATGCTGCCAATCGCCGCCTTCAACGCCGCTGCCGGCAATATCCATATGCACATAAGGCAATGGCTGATCGCTATCCAGACCATGCTTATCCAAGCCCGACACTATGGCTAGGAAGGCCATAGGGAATTGGTGACCACGAGCGGTAACCGCCGATGGTGCATTGTTGCTCGAAAGCAGGTCGTCGGCCTGAGTGCGCGGCTGCACAAAGTCATAGTCTTCACGACGCGAGCGCGAAACCTCGGCACAATCGGCCCACAGGTCGCCATGCTCAACCAGCTGCTGCGATACCTTGGCGGCGCGTGCCGGACCATTTTCAACATAGGCGCTGTAAGGACCTACCGCTCGGGCGGCATGACCGGTAAGCGTAGCCACGGTGAAAATCTGAGGATTCACTTCGTTTTTCGCCAGGTCTTTGGCTTCGCTCAGTAAGTCACCCATGGCCAGACGCCCTTCGGCATCCGTGTTACCTATGCGTACACGCACGCCTTCGCGGCCGGTGATGATCTCATCGGGAACGAAACAATCAGAGCCGATGGAGTTACGCACCACGGCCAGATAAGCAATAACCTTAACGCCTTTAGGCTGCGCTTCGGCTACCGCCTTCATAAAACCGGCTACCGATGCGGCACCGCCCTTATCACGGCTCATACCGGCCATAAAACCGCCTACCTTAAGATCGGCACCACCTGTGTCATACACCAGACCTTTACCCACGAAGATAAGGGTACGCTCAACGTCGCCCTCTGGCACATAGGCCAGTTTCACCACGCGCGGATGATGGCGCTCGACCGCATAAGAGGCGCGGGCTACCGTGCTAAGTAGCGGGTAATCCTTGTCGATAGTGGCGATATCGCTGATCACCTCGGTGGTTACCTTGGTGCCCTGAAATAGCTCCACGCAGTAATCGGCAAAACGTGGCGGCGCCATGCGCTCTGGCTCAGTACCACACAGGTCACGAGCGGCATACTGACCAGCGGCAATGGCATTCATCTGCTTAAGCTGCTCGTCATCGGCGCCAACAACGCCTATGGCTTGAATAGGTGAGATGGCTTCGCCGTGATACTCACGGGCTTCAAGAGGCTGCCATAGCGCCTGATTAGCCCCCAAAAAGGCCACTTCGCTGGCAAACTCATACCCGGCTAGCTCGCTGATACCAGACACATACAAGGCAGGCTTTACGGCACCGGCCTGCTTCGCCAGCTCAATACCGGCCTTAGCAGCGGCAAATACGCGGCGAACATCATCATAGTCGCGAGTCAAAGGTCCGGTCGGAGCGATAATAAGACGCTGGCCCGGCGCCGCTTCAGATACCAAAAGCGTGCATTGCTTACCAATGCGGCTGTCTACGGCGCTGTTTTGAAGCACTTGGTCAAGGTAAGGCTGAGGTACTGAGTCCAGATTGGCACTGATAATGATAAGCGCATCGAACTGGCCTTGGGCGTTTGCGGCATCAAGACCGGCGCAGGCGATAGCGTGGGCATAAGACATAAAAAAGGTCCTAAATTAAAACAAAGGACCTTTATTATCGGTGATTTAGCGCCCCTTTACTACCGGGTGCAAGGCTTAACACCTCGGCCTGTAAAGGAGCTTGGCAAGCAAGGCTTACGATGAGGCTTTATTTGCTCGTTTATCGCGCCTGTGGGTGATTATGACCGACCAGGCTTCAAGCATAACCAGCACACTGACCACCAGCACTATGGCATCCAGGCTGACCAGCAGCCAGTTGCCCTGCTCGTAATATTCAACCAGTTTAATCAAGCCGGCAAAGAAGGCCATGGTGAGTACGAAGACCATGGGGATCAGGGTATAAATGGCCGGGCGTCCCGCCTTGATCAGCATCACAGAAATCACCAATAGAGTAAGGCTGGCAAGGATCTGGTTGGTTGAACCAAATAAAGGCCAGATGATCATACCACCGCTGCCCGATGAACCACCGGCGCCAAAGGCCAGCAGCAAACAGCAAGCCACGGCGAGCAAGGTGGCGATAATGCCGTTTTTCAGCACACCTAGGTTATAGATTTCGCCCCACTCCTGAATGATGTAGCGTTGCAAACGCACCCCGGAGTCCATAGTCGTCCCGGCAAAGAGCACCACCATCACAGCCAAGAGGGTCGAGGCCACCTCGGTGGAGATCCCCCAGCCGCTTTCGATTAAATTGGCACCACCTGTAATAAAGGCGCTCACGCTACCGGCTCCCAGGTGACTGTAAATTTCATGCCATTCCTCGGGCGACACCGCCAAGGCCACACCACTGACCGCAACTAAGGTGATCAGCGCCAAACAACCCTCGCCCACGGCGCCGAGATAACCAACAAAGCGACCATCGGTTTCCTTATCCAGTTGTTTAGAGCTGGTACCCGAGGAGACGATGCCGTGGAAGCCGGACACGGCACCACAAGCTATGGTCACAAATAACAACGGGATTATACTCGGGGTATCGACCGCGGTTTGGGTGTTAAAGGCCGGCGCCGTGATATCCGGCATGGAAACAAACACCGCACCGTAGAGCAGCACCAGACCCACCAACAATTGCATGCCGTTGATAAAGTCGCGCGGTTGCAGCAACATCCACACCGGCAGCAAAGAAGCAATGGCGGCATAGATAAAAAGAATGATGATCCAGTTAGCCTTATCGGCCAGACCAAACATTTCCGTGGGCAGTGCCAGTGGCATGGAGCTGCCCATATAGATGGTGGCATAAAGCACACCTACGCCTATGGCGCACAGGGGAATAAGCGGCACCTTACGGTGCAGCAGCTGACCTATGATCAGCGCCACCACTATGGCCGACCAGGCCGGGAACACCGCATTGGGCTGCGCCACAAAAGAATTGGCGATCACCACCCCAAATACCGCATTCACCATCAGCAGCACCAGGAACACCACTATCATAAATAATGAGCGGGTGCGCTTACCTATCACCGACTCCGACAGCGCGCCCATGGACTTACCCTTATGGCGAGCACTGGCCCAAAGGGCGCCCATATCATGCACCCCGGCGAAGAAGATGGTACCAAAGACTACCCAGAGCACCGCCGGCACCCAGCCCCAGTACACAGCGATGGCTGGCCCCACTATGGGTGCTGCCCCGGCTACCGAGGTAAAATGGTGCCCCCAAAGTACTACCTTGTTGGTGGGCACATAATCTACACCGTCCTCAAGCTCATGAGCTGGCGTTACAAACCTGTCATCCATGCGAAATATTTTTTCAGCGATAAACTTGGAATACACCAGCCAGCCAAATAACATGCCGACGATGCCAAGCAAGACAATAACAACCGATTGCATAGTCTTCTCTCTTTGTTTTAGTAGTCACAGAGTTATACCAATTCACTTAAATAGCTAATCATTCTAGCGGGCTAAATATCGTGCTCACGGCGTTGGGATTTTTCTATGTAGAATAACTACATAAGAAAAATACCGCCTTGTTATCACATCATTTATCCAGCGCTATATCTGATCACATACTTAACAGAATTGGTATTAAGCATAGTAACGCGACCCTTAAGCACGAACGCGTTTACGCAAAAGCTCAGATTCACCTTATCAGCATAGTGTAAAAATTCACTAGCGCTTTAGTCTAAGATGCTTAGCTGCTGCACATCGGCTTGCTCGCTGTCTATGCCCACGCCTAATCCCAGCAGCCTCACCTCTGGCGTTACGCCCCTTTCATAGGCCTTGGCCAGCAAGGCATTAAACACCTCAAGATTCAGGCTGCGACCGCTTTGATCCGCCGTGGTGACATGAAAATCGGCAAACTTCACCTTAATCGAGAGTTTGTTGATAGCTGGGTGCAACTGCTGTCTGTCCAATCGCGTGGTGAGCTCTTCAAGTAAAGCTGGGAGGGCTTGCTGGCACTGGGCCAGAGTCACTTTATTGTATTCGTAGGTATGTTCCACACTAAGGGATTTACGCACCCGATCTGTGCTGATAGCGCCGATGATCTGACCGGCACATTTTTGATATAGAGAAACACCAAAATTCCCCTGGTGTTGCTGCATCCAAGCCATGCCCTTATCCAGCACATCCTGACCTTTAAACAGCCCCTGGGCGTGCAGTTTTTCTATGGTGACCTTGCCCACTCCGGGGATTTTTTTAAGGTCTAGCGCCGCTAAAAACGCTGGCACCTGATCTGGGGTGATCACACACTGACCATTGGGCTTGTTTTCGTCGCTGGCAATTTTGGCAATAAACTTGATGGGTGCTATGCCCGCAGATGCCGTAAGCCCTGTTTCGGCCTGGATTTCCCGCCTGATTTGCGCGGCAATCAAGGTAGCGCTGCCCTGGCAAGCCTGAGCCTGGGTGACATCGAGATAAGCCTCGTCCAGCGACAAGGGCTCTATCAGCTCGGTATAACGGCGAAAAATAGCCCGTATCTGCTGAGAGACTTCTTTATACACCTGCATGCGCCCGGGCACTATCACCAGCTCAGGGCAAAGCTGCTTGGCGTGATAGTTGGACATGGCCGAGCGCACCCCATATTGACGGGCGATATAATTGGCGGTGGACAACACCCCCCGACGACTCTTACCACCGATAGCCAGCGGCACATTGGCAAGCTTGGGGTTATCGCGCATTTCCACTGCGGCATAAAAGCAATCCATATCGATATGGATAAATTTCTTCATGACCATAAGAGAAGAAGGTTGTTTTGCCTATCTTCGCAAATATGAAATTAGAAGGCCATAAAATACTGTGTAAAGCACTGTATAAAACCCAAACTGGAAAACGATGGGACTAAAAAACCGGCCTAAGCCGGTTTTTATATCTTCTGAACCAACAATATATGTCGTTATAGTCGCTTCTTACTAGACTTGACCCACTTGGCAATATCACTGCCAAGAGTATTTACTGTGTGTGCTAATACAGAGCAAGAGCCCTTAAAGCCACCCGCCGAATTGCGCGTTTTGCTGGTGCTATCAACCACCTTGCCATCGATCATCAGTTTTGCTGATACCGACGCCGATTTACGGTGACCAATAAAGGCATTACCGCCACTGACAAGAATTGGGCAGCACAAAATGTAAGCATGTATTACCGAGGGGGAGATCAGCACAGCTTGAGAATTAGAGATAGCTTTCCTGATGAATACGCACAAACATTTTAGTGCCAACTTTGGAGTAATCTATTTTATATTCTTTGCCATCGAGCGCCTGAATAAACAACAGGCGTTTTTCCTCGGCAAAAATATCGGCGCTGGCAATATACACCACCTCAAGATAACGCTCCCTGGCCTCACGGCGATTACGCGGCAAAGGCTCTTTAAAGGGCTCAAGGCCATGTTGAGTTACCTTGATTTTCGGGTGGTCCTCACCGTTAACCACCACCAAGTCTACCTTTTTAACTTTATGGATCAGTGTATTACGACCACTTTTAATAAACGCTCTTTCATCGGCCATGGGAATTTCCTTGTCACTTACCACTTGCTACTGACAGCTCTCGTCGCAACCGGGACACGGTAAGCTCCGGGTCTTGTTGCCAACGGTGTAACATATAGCTGAAGGTCCAGATATCTCTATCCAATGCCGCCGCGGGCAGCAGAATATGGTATCCAGTTAATAGTTTTAGGTTGTTCATTCTATTAGCAAACATGGCTAATAATCCAGTATATTTGCAGCCTGTCTCGCTTATATAGTCGGTGTCTTCCACCAGCCAGTGCGGTGGACATTCCTTGCCATCCTGGCAATAGGCCTTAATCGCCTGTATTAAAAAGTGGCGCTGCTCTACCAATAAGCGCCCGGCCAAGCGCGGCGACAGTCGCCCTAAAAATTCATCTTCATCACGCAGGCAAATGCCTATCACGTTAAGATCTAAAACCTGCCCCTGACGCTGCACCTGCACCACCCCAACCCGAGCCAGATTACCCACAGCTAACTGCCAGCAGCCGTATTTATGATTATAACTGAGCTTACCCTTATCAAGATAAATGCTGTAAAAAGGCTCGCGCAACTTCAAAAAGCCCACCAGAACACCGACTAAAGAGGCGCTCAGAATAAAGATTTCCGCCAGCAAAACCTCACCGGGACGGAACTTGATCACAGCCACCAGCACAAGCAATACACCGGCGCTGATCAACAAGGTTTGCGCACCATAACGGGACCCTTGAGCGCGGATCTTAGCGCCCTGATAGCCGTTATTTTCATCCTGATGCTGTGGCGAAGAATTGTGCGCCATAACTCGCCCCCAAATCCTATACTCTATCTTGAGTGTATATAAAGATACCAGGCAATGGCTAGTTGCCTTTTTTGTTCTTGTTTTTGTAATTTTTCATCACAAAATCGTTATTTTCGGTTAACACACAAAAATACAGGATTGGCGGTCTATGTGTACGCCGACAAATTCGTACACTATCTTCGGGCTAAAAAACAACAAAAGGCATCATCAATGAACCACAGTAAGCACTCGGGCAAGGCGCTGTTTCCCGTTTTTATTATTATCTTTTTAGGGCTGTGCGTTTATTTGTACCTGCCTAACGGCCAATCGCAACAAAATACCATGCAAATGCAGCCAACCAAGGTGCAAGTGCATACCGTTGAGCAACAACAGCGCGCCGTGAGTGTTGATGGCATCGGCAGCAGCCGTGCCAATCAGGCCATTTTTATTAAAAGCGCCCAGAGCGATTATGTGGATGATATCTACTTTGACGATGGCGAGCAGGTTAAGGCAGAGCAACTACTGGTGCAATTACGAGACACAGAAGAAAAGCTCAGAGTAAAAGAATTAGAGGCCAACCTCTCCGAGGTAGAGCGCCAATTAAACCGCCTCACCGAGCTGGCCCGCTCGCAAGCGGCCGCCAAGTCTTTACTGGAAGAGCAAAGAGCCAAATTTGAAGCCACTCAGGCGCAACTTGAAGCCGCAAAAACCAAGCTGGCAGAAATGCAGGTGCGCGCTCCTTTTGCCGGCACCTTAGGCAAACGCATGATTTCAAAGGGCGCCTTTGTATCTAATAGCACAGAAATTACCACGCTGGATGACCTTAGCGTGATCAAGGTCGACTTTAATGTGCCGGAAAAATACCTGGCGCAACTGCGTGTCGGCATGTCGGTACGCGCCCGCAGCGATGCCTACCCAGCGCGCACCTTTAACGGCAAGGTCACCCATGTAAGCTCGCGTGTCGATATGAATACCCGCAGCGTGCCCATTAGTGCCAGCTTTACCAATAAAGAAGCCCTGCTGCGCCCGGGCATGTTACTTAACACCATATTGGAGCTTAAAACCTACGAGGCCCTGCTAGTGCCGGAAAAAGCCATTATTCCACGCCAGGACAAGCATTTTGTGTTTCAAGTAGTAGACGGCATAGCCCAAGAGGTGGAAGTGAAGGTGGATAAACGCTACGACGGCTGGGTTGGTATTAGCTCAGGTCTGCAAGCAGGCGCCCAGGTGGTGACCGAAGGCGTTATTAAAATTCGTTCCGGCTCGCCTGTGAATGCACAGGAGAGCGAACAGTGAAGATCACAGATACCGCAGTAAAACGCCCCGTTTTCGCCATAGTAATCAACTTGCTGTTGCTTACCTTTGGTTTAGTGGCCTTCTCAATGTTGCCGCTGCGCGAATACCCAGACATAGAAAGCCCCATTGTCAGTGTGAGCACCAGCTACACAGGCGCTTCGTCGGAGGTTATCGAAACCAAGATCACCCAGGTGATCGAAAACCGCATTTCCGGCATCGAGGGCATTAAAAGCATTACCTCATCAAGCCGCAATGGCCGCTCCAATATCACCATAGAATTTAATATCGACCGTGATATTGATGCCGCCGCCAACGATGTGCGCGAGCGCGTTTCCCGCGCTTTGGACAGCCTGCCGGATCAGGTACGTCCGCCGGAGGTATCTAAGTCTAACTCGGATGAAAGCCCTATCGCCTGGTTTGTGCTTAACAGCGGCAGTATGGATTCACTGCAACTTTCAGACTATGCCCAGCGTTATATCGTTGACCGCCTGGCGGTAGTAGATGGCGTGTCTAACGTCCGCGTTGGTGGTCAGCGCCAGTACGCCATGAAAATCTGGCTTAATCGTCAGGCCATGGCCGCCCGTGGCATTACCGCAGCCGATATCGAGCGCGTACTGCGCGCCGAAAACGTTGAGCTTCCGGCTGGTGAAATCGAGTCGAAAGACCGCGACTTCTCGGTACGTACCGCCCGCAGTTACCTCGACCCGCAGGATTTTCGTAATCTTGTGGTGGCCCGTGGCGAACAAGGTTACCTGGTACGCCTCAATGAGGTAGCCGACGTGCAACTGGAAGCCGCCGACGAAGAGAGCATGTTCCGTGGTAATGGCCGCAATATGATAGGTCTGGGGATAGTGAAACAAGCCAAGGCCAACACCTTGACTGTGGTGGAAAACGCCCGTAAAGAAATCGAAAATATTAAGCGCAATCTGCCTCCGGGCACTACGATTGAAGACAGCTACGACTCTTCCGTCTTTATCAAGGAATCGATCAACGAGGTGTATCGCACCCTGGCCATTTCCATGGGCTTGGTGGTGTTAGTCATCTTCTTATTCCTTGGCAATATTCGCGCTACCCTGATCCCTGCGGTGACAGTACCTGTAGCCCTTGTAGGCAGCTTTATCTTCCTGCTGGCCATGGGCTACTCCATTAACCTGCTCACCCTGTTGGCTCTGGTGCTGGCCATAGGTCTGGTGGTGGATGACACCATCGTTATGCTGGAAAACATTCACCGTCGTATCGAGCTTGGTGAGCCGCGCCTGCTTGCCGCCTATCGCGGTGCCCGCGAGGTGGGCTTTGCTATTGTCGCCACTACGCTCGTGCTTATAGCGGTATTTGTGCCCCTGGTCTTTATGGACGGTCGCATCGGCGCCCTGTTCACTGAATTTGCCATGGCGGTCAGCGCCGCAGTGCTTTTCTCCAGCGTAACCGCACTGACCCTCTCCCCAGCGCTATGCTCCAAGGTGCTTAAACAAAGCACTAACTCGGGACGCTTTAGCCAATGGATGGACCATCAGTTTGCCCGCTTAGAAAATGCCTACGAGCGCACCCTAGCTGGCAATATTCGCCGCTCTGGCATGCTTACCATTATGTTGTTGCTGGCCGGTGTCGCCTGTTATGGCCTGTTCCAGAAAATTCCTTCGGAACTCACACCAAAAGAAGACCGCGGTACCTTCTTCGTAATGATGAATGGCCCTGAGGGCGCCAGTTACGAAAATAACGCTGAAAATATGGCAAAAATTGAAGAGCGCTTACTGCCTTATGTAGAATCCGGCGAGCTTAACCGCGTGCTGGTGCGTGTGCCCGGCTGGGGCGGCCAAGGCGGCGTGGCCATTATCGGCATGGCCGACTGGGATGAGCGTAAACGCGATTCCTGGTCGGTAATGGGTGAGATCAGTGGCAAGATGCGTGAAGTGACCGATGTGCGTGCCTTCGCCATTATGCGCAGCGGCATAGGCGGTGGTGGCTCGTCACGTCCTATCGAATTTGTGCTGCAAGGCAATGATTATGACGAACTGGCCGACTGGCGCGACCGCATCATAGCCCGTGCCCAACAAAACCCCGGCCTAGTGCGTATCGACCATGACTATAAGGAAACCTTCCCGCAGTTCTTGGTAAGCATAGATAAGAACAAGGCCGCCGATTTAGGGGTGTCAGTGTCGGATATCGGCCGCACCTTGGAAACCATGCTGGGTCAGCGCCGCGTTACCACCTTTATCGACCGCGGTGAAGAATACGACGTGATCTTAAAGGGTGAGAAGCAAGACTTTGCCAGCCCTCAGGACGTATCAAACATCTATGTTAATTCCCGCTCCGGCGAGCTGGTGCCTTTGGACAGCTTGATTAGCGTCTCGGAAGAGGCCACCGCGTCACAGCTTAACCGCTATAACCGCATGCGTGCCATTACCCTAAGCGCCAACCTGGCCGATGGCTACACCCTGGAAGAGGCGCTGAACTTTCTCAACCAGGTGGCAATGGAAGAAAATGACATCGACGGCGCCATCGACTACAAGGGCGAATCTCAGCTGTTCTATGAAGGCGCCTCGGCCATGGTGTATGTCTTTGTTCTGGCACTGACGGTGACCTTCCTGGTGCTGGCGGCGCAGTTTGAAAGCTTTGTACACCCTCTCGTTATTATGCTGACCGTGCCCTTAGGCATAGCAGGCTCACTGTTTGGCCTGTATGTCACAGGACTCACCCTGAATATCTACAGCCAGATAGGTATAGTTATGCTGATTGGTCTAAGCGCGAAAAACGGTATCCTGATAGTGGAATTTGCCAACCAGTTGCGCGACAAGGGCATGGAATTTAGTGCCGCCTTGTTGCAAGCTTCCAAGCAGCGTTTGCGCCCTATTATTATGACCTCGCTGACTACGGTTATGAGCTCTGTGCCTCTAGTACTGGCCAGTGGCCCGGGAGCGGAAAGCCGCATGGTAATAGGTGTGGTGATCTTCACCGGTGTTACCGTGGCCACCTTGCTGACCCTGTTTGTGGTGCCCAGCGCCTATTATGCCCTGGCGCGTAAAACCCAATCCCCGGAGTTTTTGCAAAACCGCCTCAACAAGCAGGTACAGCAGCATCCGCTGCAAGAAGACTAACCCTAGAAAGGCAGAGCAATCTGCCTTTTTGCTATTCTTAGCACCTAATCGCGCTACACTTAGGTACTAGCAAGACAGGAAACAGAGTTATGAGTGAGTTACGTACGGCCACCTTAGGTGGTGGCTGCTTTTGGTGTATCGATGCCGCCTTCAGGCGGGTCAAAGGCGTGCAAAAGGTTACTTCCGGCTACAGCGGCGGCCATATTGAGCACCCCACCTATCATCAAATTTGTACCGAAGACACAGGCCATGCCGAAGTAGTAGAGCTGATTTATGACGAGCGCAAGGTTGACTACCCCACGTTATTAAAGATGTTTTTCGCCCTGCACGACCCCACCACCTTAAACCGCCAGGGCAATGATATCGGCACCCAGTATCGCAGCGTGATCTTCTATCATGGCGATCAGCAAAAGCATCAGGCCGAGCTGGTTATAGAGCGCCTGCAAGAGCACCTGGACGATGCCATAGTCACTGAACTCCTTCCGGCTAAGGAGTTTTACCCTGCCGAGAACTATCATCAGGATTACTTTAGCACCAACCCAAGGCAGCCTTATTGCAATCTGCTTATCGCCCCGAAAATAGCCAAATTTGAGAAGGAGTTTGATGCTTATTTGGTGTGACGCCTTAATTGCTTTTGGCTTACAGCCAAGCAATTTAGGCCTAATAACCCACTGACAAAGGCTTTTAAGTTTAGATCTTGTCGCGGTGGCGACGACACCCAAAGGGTGGTTTACGCCAACCACCCCTTGGAACCCCAAGGCGCCCCAACATTGCATTATTTCCTCAGCGCGCCACGAGAAATGAACGTAACCAACATGCACAGCACATCCCTGTACTGGGCATGTTTTCGCCCGTCATCCCACGGGCGATTACTCTTCTCGTCCCGCGTTTCGGATGCAATGTAAGGGGATTCGGCTGACACACCTGCATTATAAGTAACGGTAATCACAAACTGTAACTCAGTTAAGAGCAAACAGCGGAAGTTAGGTAACGCCCGCCTAACAGGCGCAAGGTGCTTGGCTAAAATTAAAAATGAAGTGACGCAAGCCAGGCTTTTTGAGTCCTTTGTGGAGGCATTTGTTATATTTTATTTACTGCGAACTTTGTCTTTAAAGAAGTTTTCAACATGCTCAACAGCATGTTTGATTTTTAACGAAAACTCATCATCTTCGGAGATAAAGTAAACGATTTTATCATTTTCTATTCTTCGTTCAGCACGACTATCGACTGTTGTACCTGGACCTGCATAGGCTCCTTTCATCCAGAAGTGGAGCCATATACCACCTCTTAATTTACCGATAATATCTCGTAGTTCATTAAAGCTATCGGCAGCAGGATTATCCCAAATGACTTTAGATTCAAGTTTAATGGTTTGTAGTTCTGCCCATTTATTTTCTAGGACGGCAAAGCGATCTGAATAAATCTTTTGTTCAGCTTCCAGTTTACGCCCAGCTTCAACTTCGTCTTTAGGAAGATGTAACATTGGGTTTCGCACACCTTGAATGGCTTGCTCCACTTCATATGTTAGCAATATAGCTTTTTTAGCTACTTCATACTCACTTGTGCCTTTTAATTGTCTACGCCAAGTGGTTAAACCGACAATACCAATAATAACTGCTGATATTGTTCCAATAATCGCAAAAACATCCTTGGTTATAGCCCAGTCAATTTTTGAAATAGTTAAACAAATACTCACGGACTCTCCATAAAATATAACAGTGTATTAGCGCGAACTCCTGGTTAAGGAAGTTATCCAAAACCTCTCCTTTCCCCACCAATAAAACTTTTATTCAATAATAGCAGCAAGTTATCAGGTGTTTTTCTCACAAGCAATCAAGACAGAAGCCAACAAACTTGCCTTCACTTATTCGAACCTTGCTTGGCTCTCTATGTATTTTAGTTTCTCACTCAGTATCAGCGCCCAATCGAACACCTCCAAACCAACAGGTATCGCTCTCCCCGTTTAGATTCGCGCTGGAGAAATCGGCTTTTGTTGTGGAGCGTGGAGTTGATAGCGAGGCACGATGCCGAGCTAGATTTATCAGGACATGGATGTGCTGTTAAATCGTATCAAGGACTAAGCGGAGCGCTTAACAAAAACCCGAGTTCGCAAGCATTAGCGAATCACGGGTTCGCGGAGTTTCCAAAGAGGGGCGACGAGTGACCGAAGCATCGCTTCGCAGCGCTCGGAGGTGGAGGCATGGATGCCGACAGGAACCCAGCTTCATGGACGAATTATATGCATCCAAGCTAATTTATCCCTCTTTGGTTGTCGTCTCCGGCCTCTCGCTGGCTCAAGGCGTTCGCTTGCTAAAAATAGTCCACCGGACTATTTTCTTAACGCGCTCACCCAACGCGACAAGATCTACCTTCAGAGCCAATAGTGGAAGTTTGGTAACGCTCCTAGCAGCAGCTTGTTCTAGGTGAACACCTTACGCCTCCGTTTAATATGTCCCGCGGTGTGTTTGCCCGCTTGCTACACACCTCATCTCGTACCTTGGAAAACTGGGAACAAGGGCGCAGCGCACCAAATGGACAAGCTGTGACCCTTCTAAAATTGGTTCAGCGTCATCCTGAAACCCTATCGCACATCGCTGAGCTCTAATAGCAATTAAAAACCCTTCCCATGCTTGGTGGTCTCAAGCCAAAGTTTTGGCTTTATCTTTATGGCACAATGCCGTTAGCTTGGTGCCGCCTTACTCCCCCCTCAACAGGGCGTAAAAGTCCCCAATAAAAACGCACCAGCAAAAAGTTTAAATAAAAGCCTATTTAAGTCACAGGACAGGACTATGAAAAAAACGGTAAAAAGTAGCGCCAACGAACTCATTATTAATATCGAAGTTGATGAAATTCACTCATTCGATACTCTCAATATGTTGGCCGATGCTTATATCGAAATCGCCTCCAAACTTGCCGAATATTCCGCAGACTGCCAATGGAATTGCCCAGTTGAAATTAATGTTATTACACCCGAAGGTGTGCTGAGCGAAGAAGAAGTCTTTACTAAATTCACCTCGGCCCCAGCCTTGGAGCGAAAAGCGGTCAGTTTTATTTATCAGGTCACCAATTATTGTAAAGCAACCACCCTGGAGCATTGGGGAGATGAAGAAAACCCGCTGGGCGAACCTGCCGCCTACGTACTTTGCATGCATGATGCGAAATATATTCCCCTGTATATTGAGTTGTTGCTGCAAAACGATCTGGATCATGAGGTGCATCAGGGTGACCATATAGAAAATATTATTGAAAAGTATGGCCTTACTTCAGATGTCTTGCGCTTGATGGCACACCGAACCACGGCCGCTGCAGGTCAATGGGGCGATGAGCAAGTGAAGGAGCATCGGGCACAATTACTTGAGTTGTTTTTAAATCGCCCGGAACAAAAATCTTTATTCTTAAATACTGCGATGCAATCTCTCTACCACGCAGCCATTAAACACGGACTTTACTTTGATTTTGTACGTGATTTAAGCGTCTATATCGAGGATGAAAAAGAAAGAAGCGAGTGGTTGCAACAACAGGAAGAACAAGCCAAAGAAGTGTTTGGCAATAATATTAAATGGCATCCGTAAAGCGATTTTGTTGAAATGTCGGCGCAGGGCACTGACCTAAAGAATGCAAAGCGCCGGCCATAAAAAAGCCCCCTTTCGGAGGCCCTAATCAATTACAACGACAAACTCACCCCTGCATATACCTTGCGCTCGGCGCCGATATATTCAGAAGCAATGGCACCGGTTGCCCAATCTGTAGCGGCAACATTGGTGACGTATTCCTTATCAGTTAGGTTTTCAATAGCAAAATCAAAGCTGATATTGTCCACCAGCTGATAACGCGCATTGACGTTAATCAAGGTGTAGCTTGGCAGGTGTGTGCGGTAGTAGCTCACACGATCCGAGCGGTATTGCAGCTGGGCGCCCACATACCATTTATCGAATTCCTTACCCAGACCCCAGTTAAAGCTGCGCTTAGCACGCAGTACCAGGTCTTCACCTGTGTTGTCGTCCTGGGCATCCACATAGCTTAAGTTCAGCGTATGGTTAATGCCAAGTCCGTCCTCAACTTCGGCGCTCAACTCAATACCTTCAAAGCTGGCTTTATTGATGTTTTCCGGGCCATTAAAGCCCCAGTCAATCAGGTTCTCAAAGGTATTTTTATACACGGCCACATCGTACTGGCCGCCAGCGATATTCAGGCGCAGGCCAACCTCGGCATTGGTCGACTCTTCCGGCTTTAAGTCAGGGTTAGCACCCCAAATAGAGCTGGCATCGTTAAAGGTCGGTGCCTTAAAGCCGGTGCCGTAGCTGGCGCGTAAGGTAGCGATATCGGCGAAAGGGACGCCAAGCGCCAGGTTATAGGTAGACTCGCCGCCAAACTCGCTGTGATCGTCGTTACGTACCACGGCATTGGTGCTAAAGGCGTCATGAAGATAGTAGGCCCCCACATACACACCCTTGTTGCTCTGTGTTTCCTTGACAAAACCGGACTGCGGCTGACCCTCAAGGGCGTAAGCATTGATTGAATCGCCCACATCCTCATAGTAGTAATCCAGACCCGAGCTGATGGTCAGGGCGTCATTTAGGGCGATATTCAGCTGATAACCCAGCTCATCGCGCTCGGTAATATACTGATTGGCCTTATAACCTGGGTACGGGTTTTTCAGGGTGTTGTAGTTGTCATCCTTCACCAAAGCGGTTTTCAGGGTATGGGCATAACGGCCATGGGCTTTTTGCCAACCTAGTTGCAGGTGATAATTCTCAAACTTACTGAAATCACTACTGGTGCCATCATATTCCACTTCGGCATCACTGTATTGACCGACAAACTCAAGTTTACCTAAGGTATCAAAGTCATAGCTTAAGCGAGCGCCGATATTTTGGTTTTCATAACCGTCGCGATCCTGGTCCTGACCTGTGGTCACATTGTAGCCATCGGTTTGCTCATAACCCAGGTTAATAGCGCCCTTAAAAGCTCCCTGAGTCAGGGCATAGGCACCTTGAACATTCACATAATTATCGCTGCCGCTCGATACCGACAGAGTTTTACTGTCGCCATTGCGGGTGATGATGTTGATCACCCCAGCCAGAGCATCTGAGCCATACCAGGCGGCACGGGCACCGCGGATGATTTCCACGCGCTCAATACTGTTAAGCGGCATGGTTTCAAGCGCTTTGTAGCCGAGGCTGGCAGAGCCAACACGGACGCCGTCCACAACCACCAGCGAGTGACGACTGGCGGCACCGCGAATAAATAAGCTGCTGGTTTGCCCTTGGCCGCCGCTGCGGACAATATCAATACCGGCATAGTTAGAAAGCAATGCGGGCAAGTCGCGCACGCCGGTGCGTTCAATATCATCACGGGTGATCACATCAAGGCTGGCAAGCACCTGTCCAATCGGTTGTTCAAACTTGTTGGCCGTTACCGTGATATGTTCGATTGCCTGTGACTGAGCCGCCACAGAGGTAGAGAAAAGCGCCGCTAAAGACAAGGCCACTGAGGTTTTGCTATACATGTAGATCCCTTAACCCGCGCCCACCGCACAGGATTATAATTGGTTAGATAAGCGTTATGGCCGGTCTCCGGACTGATTGGCAAATACCAAAATCACCGTTGCGGGGGCAGCGTAGGATTCACACCTACTTCCCGATTATCCCTGAGCACATAACCAATGGGCGAGTTCTGCAAGGCACCATAACAAGGCGGCGTTATTGTGCGCAGTAAGGAGGGGAAAGTCAATGGACGTCTATACATCCATTGACAAAATAATTACAACCCTAGAATCGGGCTGTTTTAGTCGCGGAAGTTCTTGAACTGGAACGGCTGACCTAGATCGGCTTCGCGCACCACTTGCATAGCGGCTTGAAGGTCATCACGTTTTTTACCCGTTACACGTACTTCTTCGCCTTGAATCGCGGCCTGTACCTTGATCTTGCTGTCTTTAATGGCTTTAACCAGCTTCTTGGCCACCTCTTTAGAGATACCCTGCTTCATAACCACCTTACGGGTCACGTATTTACCATGCAGGTCGGCCTTTTGAATTTCAAAGCTGTTTACATCAAGACCACGCTTGGATGCTTTACTGGCAAAGATATCAAACAGTTGCATAACTTGCTGCTCGGCTTCGGCAGTCAGTTCGATTTGCTCGTTATCAAGCTCAATTTTGGCGTCAACACCACGAAAATCAAAACGCGTTTCCAATTCACGCTTGGCGTTTTCAACGGCATTTTTGGCTTCGCTCATATCAATTTCAGAGACGATATCAAATGAAGGCATGGGGGCTCTCCTAAACTTAAATTTTGGATTATACCAATTCTGTTAAGTATGTGATCAGATATAGCGCTGGATAAATGATGTGATAACAAGGCGGAATTTTTTCTTATGTAGTTATTCTACATAGAAAAATTACAACGCTGTGAGCACGATATTTAGCCCGCTAGAATGATTAGCTATTTAAGTGAATTGGTATTATACCCTGAGATTTACAATTTTGTGCGTTAGTACACAGTGAATTCAGTTTTTAGTTTGTTATACTGCCTGCGTTTTCACCAGATTTTAAGGTAGTGATAGTGACGCGGCGTGTCTATCAGGGGTTATTTTTAATAAGCCTAGTTGTTTGTACTATGCTGTTTGCCAAAGAAGTTAAAGGCGCGGCGGTCAACCTGTTTCCGCACATTGATAAGGTCGCCCACTTTGGTATTTTCTTTATCCTCGCCTTTATTATGGATAAAGCCTTTAAAATACCCTTTTTCGTCCAGGTCATTCTTCTTAGCCTCTACGGCGCCGCCATTGAGTGGATGCAGAATATGCTGCCCTATCGTCAGGCCTCAATCGGTGACTTTATCGCCGATGCCAGTGGTGCCGCCAGCTACTTTGTTCTGCATTATATTTGGCAAAAGCGATGGCAAAAAAAGAACGGTTAACGCCGGTTTATATCCTAGGCCCGGGCGCACTGGGTCTGGCCTTTGCCAAGCACTTTAGTGAGCATCGCCCGGTCACGCTATTTACCAAGGCTCACCACCCCCAAGATTATCAATATACTTATCAATCACATAGCGAGCCCTTGCAGGTGCAGTGTACCCCCTCTCCCTCAGGGGGGCAGGCGCCACAACAACAAATAGGCGAGCTTTGGCTTTTTACTAAGGCGCATCAGGTTCTTGAAGCACTTACGCCGTTGCTGCCGGCATTAAAGAGCGATGCAAAAATAGTTATCAGCCATAACGGCATGAGTGACTTAAGGGCGCTAAACCAGCTATTGGGGCCAAATCAGTCATTGTATTTTATGCTTACGCAACAGGCGGCCTATAAACCGGCGGCGGATAAGGTAGTGCATGTAAGTCAGGGCCTAAGCACACTTGGCGCCGCCAACCAGGGTGCTGAAAAGTCTTTAGCTAGTCAACTTCCCCTGTGGCAACAGCAAATACCCAATCTGGTGGGCAGTGATAATATCCACCATGCTCGCTGGCAAAAGCTTCTGGTTAATTTAGCCATTAATCCGGTGGCCACCTGGCAACAAGAGCGTAATGGCGCCCTGCGCGCACCCGAGTATGCCAGCGATATTATGGCGCTGGTGCATGAAGCCATCACTGTAGCCAAGGCTCAGGGCTTGGATTTTTCGTTAGTTCAGGCGCTTAATTTGGCCTATAAGGTGATGGCGCAGACTGCACAAAACCGCTGCTCCATGCTGCAAGACAAATTATTGGGAAGGGAAACGGAAATAGACGCCATGTGCGGCTATGTATATAAAACGGCGCAGCAATTAGGCTTGGCTGCGCCGGTTAATCAGCTTTATTATCAGCGTATTAAGGGCGATACACCTTAACGGTTTTAAAGCCATTTTCATGCAGGATCAGCGCTTGCAACTGGCTCATCACACCCTTGGCGCAATAAAGGTAATACTCCTTATCCTGTGGCAGGTCGCCAAACTTAGTAGCAAGGCGGAAAAACGGCAGGTGTACTACCTCAATGCCATCGAGCTCAAGTGGGTTGGCGTCTTCTTCCTCAGGCGAACGAATATCCACAACCACAGCATCTGACGGTAGCTGAGATACAGACTCGGCTTCTTTTACCTCTTCCTTGGCCTGGGTTTCAATGTCACGCACGTCCATAATGGTGGCATTGGCGACAACCGTATCAAGTATCTCAAAGTCGAAGTTTTGCTCTTGCTTTTCAATCACATCAAGCTTGGCTTTAACCGTAGGCTTACGCGAGATCACACCACAATATTCAGGCATGGCTTCGGCCATTTCCGCAGTGCCTATGGCACGGGCGATATCGATGATCTCCTGCTTATCGTGCTGAATCAGCGGACGCAGGATCAGGGTGTCGGTTACACGGTCAATCACACTCAGGTTAGCCAGGGTTTGGCTCGATACCTGACCTATGCTCTCACCTGTTACTAAGGCTTGGATACCTAGCTTTTCGGCCACCTGGCTACCGGCACGCATCATCATGCGCTTAAGTACCACGCCCATTTGCGAGTCTTCGATATTTTCCAGGATTTCAGCCACCACAGGTTCGAAATCCACGGTAATGAACTTCACCTTGTGGGTAGAGCTAAAGCGCGACCAAATATAATGGCTGGCTTGCTTTACACCGATTTCGTGAGCTGCACCACCAAGATTAAAGAACAAGAAGTGAGTACGGGCGCCCTTGCGGATCATTTGGTAGCTGGCCACACCCGAGTCGAAGCCGCCGGACATCAGCGACAACACATCTTCTTGTGTTGGCAACGGGAAACCACCCATGCCCTTGTGAGCGTGCGTTACTATGTAAGCGCGCTGGTCCTTGATTTCAATCTTAACCGTTACTTCCGGGCGACTCAGTTTGACCCGCGCCCCTTCAACGTGCTGGTTTAAGCCGCCACCTACATAACGCTCCACATCGGTAGAGGTAAAGTCATGCTGACCTTGGCGCTTACAGCGCACGCAGAAGGTTTTACCGGCGATTTGGTCGGCAAGTAACAGCTGCGCTTGCTGATAGATATCATCCAAGGTAGTAAATTCCACCTCGGTCACTTCGTTGAATAGCACGATACCGGGAATACGACCTAAGGCATCGGCCATTTCAAGGCGCACCGCGTCATCGCCACTTAAGGATTCTACCGTGAGGTTATCCCAGTTGTTGCGTACCTTTACCTGCTCATCAATGCGACGCATCATGATCTTGATGTTGTTTTCCAAAACCTTGGTAAA
This sequence comes from Pseudoalteromonas qingdaonensis, assembly GCF_038739665.1. NCBI lineage: Bacteria > Pseudomonadati > Pseudomonadota > Gammaproteobacteria > Alteromonadales > Pseudoalteromonadaceae > Pseudoalteromonas > Pseudoalteromonas qingdaonensis. The sequence goes on from NZ_JBCGCU010000001.1 coordinate 315,934, forward strand.
ACGCTTGCGAACAGACTTACTCTTGATCGCAATCTCTGGGTGCAACTTAACAATAAACTTGATCATGACTTACTCGTAGCGGCTCAATATCGGCCAACGGCTAACGGGAAAATGCCCATTTCCGCGGCCCTGGATTCAAAGCGCGCGATTATAGCAAAACCACGCGCTTACGGAAATAATACCAATTCTGTTAAGTATGTGACCAGAGATAGCGCTGGATAAATGATATGATAACAAGGCGGAGTTTTTCTTATGTAGTTATTCTACATAGAAAAATTCCAACACTGTTAGCATGATATTTAGCCCGCTAGAATGATCAGCTATTTAAGTGAATTGGTATAATAGCGAAGATGTTACGCAAATGCGGCTTTGCGCCGCTAGATGTTATCCTGACGTTGCTGATAGGTTTGCTTTAATGCGGCTAATTGTTCGCGCCCAGCATCGGTAGCAAAGGCGGAGAACAAGGTGATCACCTTGAGCAAGCCTTGATAGATATCAGCACGATTAAGCTCGCCACTTTGGCGTCTGGCCTTGATATAGGGCGTCCAAAAGCTCACTGTCAGCTTTAACATATGGGTCAGCTCCGCCGCATCTTCATCGGCAATAGCAATAATGCCCTTGTTGTTAAGCACTAGGACAATATCTTTGACCTGCTCAAACAAGCGTTGTTGAAATTGAATATAGTCGGCCTTTAGCTCCGCATCGCGGGCGAGAATGTCGGTCATGTTGTCGTAGAAGAAGTGGAAATTCCACATCAGCTCGAACAGGGCATCAAAATAATGGGTTAACTGACTTAAAACTTCGACATCGTCTTGCAGCGGCTTGAACTGAGTGTCCAGGTGTTGACGATAGAGCATAAAAATATGCCGTAAAATATCTTCTTTATTTTTAAAGTGATAGTAAAGATTACCCGGGCTTATGCCCAAATGGGCAGCGATATGATTGGTGGTGATGGCGCGTTCGCCGTGGCGATTAAACAATTCGATGCTCGCCTGAATAATGCGTTCCTTAGTACTCATACTTACTTCTACCCAGCTTTTTATCCTTAGCAGTATAAACAATCTTGGCTTAGCTGAACAATGACTCCTTATTTGTCGCCTATTTGGGGCTGGCAACATGGGCAAAGATTGTTAAAATGCGCCCAGCACCTTAAAAGAATGAGAACGATAATGAAGGTAACCGCACTCTATCCTGGCACCTTTGATCCTTTGACCAATGGCCACTTAGATCTCATTGAGCGCGCAGCAAAAATGTTTGACAGCGTGATAGTGGCAATCGCCCACAACCCAAACAAAAAACCCTGTTTTAGCCTGGATGAACGAGTCGACCTGGCACAAAAAATCGTTGCCCATTTAGATAATGTTAAGGTTATTGGCTTTACCGGCCTGTTAGCTGATCTGGCCAAAACCCAGAACGCCAATGTGCTGGTACGTGGTATTCGCGCCGTGTCTGATTTCGAATACGAGTTTCAGCTTGCCAATATGAATCGCAGACTGAACCCGGATTTGGAAAGCGTGTTTCTTACCCCAGCCGAGGAAAATACCTTTATTTCCTCAACGCTCGTCAAGGAAGTCGCATTGCATGGCGGCAATGTATCAGAATTTGTTGCCCCAGAAGTGGCGGCGGCATTAAAGGAAAAATTATCAAAATGACCCTATCTCGTTGTGCGCTGGCCCTTAGTGCCTTGTTTTGTGCCGCCCAGGCTCAAGCTGGCCCCTGGATTGAACCCGACTCGGCGCTGCTACGCAGCTCCATTGATATGCTGGTAAATCAAGGCGTGATTAAGCGCCCCGTAAACACTTATCCGCTGATGTGGAAAGGCATTGCCGGTGATTTACAAAACGTGTCGATACAGGATTTAACGCCGCAAGCCCAGTTTGCCTATCACCATGTGCAACATGCGCTGAAATACGCCCAGCAAGGCACGGTTTCCCGCGTGCGCGTCTTTACCAATTCAGAGCCAGAAACTTTTCAGGGCTTTGGTCAACGCAATCAGGCCAAAAGCGGCATTGAAACCAGTGGCAGCCTGACGGGTAAAACCGCCAGCGCCAAGGTCAGCGTCAGCTACCGTGACGACAGTAACGATGGCGAATATGTTAATTACGATGGCAGTTACGTCGCCGCCCTGCTGGGCAATTGGTCCGTAAGCGCCGAGAAAATTAACCACTGGTGGGGACCGGGCCAGGAAAATGCTCTGGTGCTATCGAACAATGCCCAAGCCATGACAGGCGTACGCCTGACTCGCCACGATACCAATTACTATGGCCCAAGCTGGCTTGCCTTTATTGGCCCCTGGAACTTCACCGCCATTGCCGCCAAGCAGCAAAGTCAGGTGAGTAAAATTGACGAAGAAAAAGTCGAAGACGGCGATTTCTGGGGCTGGCGCTTCAGTGCCACTCCCATCCAAGGTCTTGAGCTTGGCCTAAGCCAAACCAAGAGCGAATGGTTGCACTACCCCGAGTCTATTAGCGACCTGGCCATGGATGAGCTTGCCAACGAACAAAAGCTCAGCAGCCTGGATATTAAATACTCCACCATGCTTGGCACACTGCCCCTGTCTATCTATGGCGAATATGCCGGCCATATCGAATCGGCTCTGATAGCCGAAGATGGCGCCCTAACCTTAGGTGCGCAAACCCATTATGGTACGGAGCAATCACTGCTCAGCGGTTATATTGAATACACGGATACCGGCAGTGAGTGTGTGTCGCAACTGCCCGAGTACAACTGTAACTATGGCAACCCAGGCATAGCTCAAGGCTACCAGCATAGAGAGCAAAACCTAGGCCCGGCAATAGGCGCAGATGCCGAAGCTGTGACCCTAGGTGCCACCTATCATCGCATGGGTGGCTATGGTGCGCATTTAAAGCTGGGTCGCATCGAAACCGAGTATCTGAATACAGATATTTCTCGTCTTGAGATAGGTTATCAGCAAGGTGTATTTGGCGCCTTAGTCAATATCACCGGCCACCTCTGGCGAGAGTCGAATGACCTGGACTCAGACACCCACTCAGCCTTGAGCCTGGCGCTGGAATACCGTTTTTAACAAACGGCCAGCGCGGCACAGGCCGAGAAAATCCCGGTTCACCACCAGCGCGATTATCATCAAGGCATCATTCAAATTGATGCCTACCGAATACAAAGTCCAAAGCCACCAAGGGTCGTAGTTGTTCAGTACATCTATATCCAAATACATGGTGAGATGTAGCGACGCATTCAAAGCCAAACCAACCGCACAGTAATAAAGTGCAGGAATTTGCTCCCGCTTTTTTTGAACTACAAACAAGGCGGCAAGGGTCAACAAATCGGCAGTCGCCCAGAATGGATATATGTAAGTCACATCAATAACAGAAGTGGCTAAATAAGAAAGGTTAATGGTCAGACAGAGCCATAAGGGCGAGCGTGCTCGATAACTAACCTCGGAATAACTCACAAGGTTAAACAGCAGCGCCATCATAAAGCCCCAATTAACGAAGGTATTTAACAGTTGCCCTAATTCTGGGCTAGCAAAAAGCATCTAATCCTGGCCTTTATTTTAATTATTATCTCGCCATACATAGACTTCAATCAACGACCCACCCGCATTCTCACTTAATAACTAAGACAGTAATTCTCATAGTCTCATTGAAAATGTCGATTTAAATCTCTTTTAACGGAAAACTCATTGCGACTGATTTTTACAGATAAGGAGTTAGATGGGAAGTTAACCCTACTGAATCTGCAAGGTCTGGGTAAATTTATTTAGAAGTGATGGTTTCTGGCTAGTAACTTTGCTCTTGATGTAGTTTTTTATGGCAATAAATCCAAGAATATCTCTATCAACGATTAGAGCAACGATCATTAGTAAGTCAGATATGTTTATGCCTATTGAATACACACTCCATAACCACCAAGGTTCAAGATTCCCCCTAATAACAACATCGTAGTGAAGGAGCAAAAATAACATGGAATTAAACGACAAACCTATTATTGCATACAACACTCCAGGAGATGTTTTGGTTTTACATAGATAAATGACTGGAAAGATGAATAAGAGAGTAAAAAGATCGTAGTAAAACCAAGTCAAAAATACTTCCGTTGTCCTAAAAAAGTCGTGAAAATTATCACTAATAAAATACGAGATGAACATAACAATGCTGACCCAAACCAACTTAAGGTCATTCTTGGCCTTAAAGCCGAGTAGCATTAAATTGAAAAGCATGGCCATAAGGAAGCCCCATACTACAAAGGCTCCCATAAAAATTGCTAGGCTTTGCTCAAATACCATCCTTCATCTCGCATTAACTCTTAATTCTCTTTTTTCTTAGGTGGATTAGTTGGAAGATCTCCACCACCGCGCTGGATTTCAGCTTCACTGGCAGCCAGTGCACCACTTGATAAAGTCACTGTATCAGATTGTAGCGTCTGAGTGCTAGTAGTTTGCACTGTAGGCTGTTGAGTTTGCTGTTGTAATTTGGTGTAAGCTTGAGCTTGAATTTGTGTGTTGGCATTAACTTGCATAGTTAATCTCCTTAATAAACTAAGTTAAATTTTTATTAACACCAGTGTCAAAATAACACACTTGGCGTTGCTGTCACACTACAAAGAAAAATCTTAGCGACTAATTTAATGAATGCAGAACGCGTGCCAAAGTTAGCAGCGCGTTCTAAACTTTAAGTAATTAGCTTACAAGGTATCTCGCCTAGGGGCGCATGCTGAAGGTAGAAGTCCATTGCCACCTCGTCGCAGTTCGCCTTGCGTAGACAGAGTTCACAGTCTTTCATTACCTTTTCCGGTAAGCTGTCCTTACTGCTTTGCCCAAACCCAAGTTTAGCAAAGAAGTTAGGTACACGCGTTAATACTATTACCCGTTTCAGCGCCAACCTTTTGGCTTTTACCAGTAAGTGTTCCACCAGCAAACGACCCTGCCCTTTGACGCCACAATCCGGATTGACCCCCAGCGAACGTATCTCCGCTAAGCCGGTATCATAGATATAGAGCGAAGCACAGCCGGTGACCTTGCCATTGACCTCGGTGACAGCAAATTCATTAATTGAGTGCACCATATCGCTTTTAGCACGCGGCAAATTTTCACCGACCTTGGCCCAATACTGAATTAGCTCGCTAATGGCTTCAACATCATGCAAGTTGGCGTCACGCACAGTAATAGTGTGCTGTTGCTGTGCATGCTTAATGGCATTAGCAACCTGCTGCGGCGAGGTGCCCCCCAAGGCTTTACGCGCCTGCAGGCAGGCATCCAACTCAAGTACCGGATAGACATCTTCTTCAATAACACTGCTCACCGCCTGGAATTGCTCAAGGGTCAGCTGCTCCAGATTTTTACCTTCACCTATGGCCACCTGCACCAATTGACCGACGATATGGTGCCCTTCACGGAAAGGGATCCCTTTAGCAACCAGGTAGTCCGCCAGCTCGGTAGCATTGGCATGGCCACCTTGGGCCGCCGCTCTGGTTCTCTCGCCATTGACCTTAATACCGTTAATGCAAGACTGCGCCATATGCAAACAGGCTAACCAGGTTGGCAAGGCATCGAACAGGCCTTCTTTGTCCTCTTGCATATCCTTGTTATAGGCCAGGGGCAAAGACTTAAGTGTCATCATCATGGCACTCATGGCGCCAAAAACCCGTCCGGTTTTACCACGGATCAGTTCCAGGGCGTCGGGGTTTTTCTTTTGTGGCATCAAGGACGAGCCTGAGGTAACGTTATCCGCCAACTCCACAAAACCCGCCTCGCCTGAGTTGTAGAAGATCAAGTCTTCGGCAAAACGCGACAGATGCAGCATGGAAATCGATGCCGTGCTTAATAGCTCAACCACAAAGTCTCTGTCCGACACCGCATCCAAACTGTTGCGCGTTGCCTGAGCAAAGCCCAGATCCTGAGCCAATAACTCACGGTCGATGGCATAAGCAGTACCGGCTAAAGCACCGCTGCCCAGTGGGCATTGATCCATGCGCTTAACCGCATCTTGTAAACGGCTGGCATCACGCTCAAGCATTTCCACATAAGCCATACACCAGTGACTAAAGAGCACAGGTTGAGCCCGTTGCAAATGCGTATAACCAGGCAGAACCGTACCAAACTCGCGCTCGGCTAAGGCCAGTAGCGACTGCTTGATGGCAATAAGGGCATCGGCAATGGTGCTTGCGGTTTGCTTACACCAGAGGCGGAAGTCGGTGGCCACCTGATCGTTTCGGCTACGCCCTGTGTGCAACTTCTTACCCAGGTCGCCTACCTTGTTGATCAGCGCCGCCTCAACATGGGAGTGAATATCTTCTTCGCCACTAAGAGCAACACTGTCAGGATTTGCCTGAACCTCTTCAAGCAGCTCATACAATGCCGCCACCAAACGCTGGTGCTCGTCATCGGTTAACACGTTAACGCGATTTAACGCTCCCGCCCATGCCACAGAGCCGATAATATCTTGCTCCGCCATCACATAGTCAAACGGCAAAGAATCGTTAAACTGTTTAAATGCTTCATCTGGACCCGATGAAAACCGTCCGCCCCAAAGTGCCATTGCCTTCTCCTACCTTACTTCTTCAACGCCGCTATTCTGCTTGAGAGCGAGAACAAGCGAATAAAGCCTTCAGCGTGTGATTGGTCATATACATCATCGGCGCCAAAGGTAGCGAAATCTTCGCTGTATAGGCTGTTTGGTGATTTCTTCTGCACCGCCACAACCTGACCCTTATACATTTTCAACACCACTTCACCACTGGCAAACTCGGCAAATGCCTCGGCCGCAGCCAGAATGCTGTCTTTTAATGGCGTAAACCAACGGCCGTCATAGACTAGGTGTGCAAACTCACCGCCCAGGGTTTCTTTCCACTTACGACTGGCCTTATCCAGCACCAATTCGTCAATGGCCTGCAGCGCCGCCATCATTACTGTGCCTCCCGGAGTTTCATAACAACCGCGCGACTTCATACCCACCAGACGGTTTTCAACGATATCAACACGGCCAACACCGTGAGGCGCCGCCAATTCATTCAGCTTCACCAGACACTGATACGGGCTGAGTTGCTCGCCATTTACCGCAACAATCTCGCCTTTTTCAACGCTGATACTGACCAACTCAGGTTCATTCGGTGCTTGCTCTGGTGAATTGGTCCAGGTCCATACCTGATCGCTTGGCTGACACCAAGGGTCTTCCAACTCGCCGCCTTCATGAGAAATATGCCAGGCATTGGCATCACGGCTGTAGATCTTGGTCGCCGACGCGGCACAAGGAATATTGCGCTCGGCCAGGTAATCAAGCAGAGACTCACGACTGGAAAGATCCCACTCACGCCAAGGGGCGATCACTTTTAGATCCGGCGCCAAGGCAGCAAAACAAGACTCAAAACGCACCTGATCATTACCCTTACCGGTGCAACCGTGCGACAGCGCATCGGCGCCAACCTTACGGGCCACTTCAACCTGGGCCTTGGCAATAATAGGACGAGCCATAGAGGTACCAAGCAGATAGGTGCCTTCATAAATAGAACCGGTTTTCAATGTTGGATAGATATAATTGGCAACCATTTCTTCTTTAAGGTCAACGATATGACACTCAGATGCGCCCGAGGCTATGGCCTTTTCTTCCACCCCTGCCAGCTCTTCTGCGCCCTGGCCCACATCGGCCACAAAGGCAACCACTTCACAGCCGTAGTTTTCTTTTAACCAAGGCACAATTGCCGAGGTGTCCAAACCACCCGAGTAGGCCAATACAACTTTTTTAATAGTGCTCATCTCAAGTCCTTAAAAATTTGGGTTTAATAATGTAACTAACAGGGCGTTTTGTGCGTGCATACGGTTTTCCGCCTGTTGAATAATCTTAGAATAGTCGCTGTCCATCACTTCGGAAGTAATTTCAAACTCACGATGCGCGGGCTGACAATGCAAAACCGTTTGTGCTCCGGTCATATCTAGCAGCTGTTTGTTAAGCTGATATGGCATATATTTTTCTTTTACCTGCTCAAGCGGGGTGTTATCGCCCATGGAGACCCAGGTATCTGTGTACAGAACATTGGCACCCGTTGCCGCTTCTACTCTGTCACTGACCAGGATAGAGGCGCCCTTACTGGCGGCTATCTGCTCCGCCTGCTTCACAATCTGCGCATCCGGGCTGCTGCCTTTAGGGCATACGACGACAAAGTCGGTGCCCAGGTTGGCCGCCAGCAACATCAGCGAGTGGGTGACATTGTTGCCTTCACCTAAATAGGCCAGTTTAAGTTGGCTGACATCGCCATACACTTCCTGCAGCGTCAAAAAGTCGGCTAATGCCTGACAAGGGTGGTAAAGGTCACACAAAGAGTTCACCACTGGCTTGGAAGAAAACTCGCCCAGCTCTTCCAGCGTTTTATGCTGGTTAACCCGAGCCACAATGGCATCGGCCCAGGTGCTGATATTCAGGGCAAAGTCTTTCACCGACTCCCGTGAACCCATGGCACCATTTTGCTGGTCAAGATACACCGCATGACCGCCGAGTTTGTTAATGCCAATATCAAAGCTCAGCCTTGTACGCAGGCTCTGCTTTTCAAATAAGGTGACAATAGACTTGCCAGCCAGTGCCTGCGCATAGTCCTGTGGCTGCGCCTTCATTTTTTGCGCCAAGGATAAAAGCGTTAAAATCTTTTTTTCGTCCAGCTCAAGGCCGGTAATAAAATCTTGTTTCATGGTGTTATCTACATACTAATTTGGGTGCCGACATGCTCTCCTTGGAGCAATGCAATAAGGTTTTCTGGCTTTTGCCAGCTGGAGATATACACACCACGTCGTAAATGCTGGGCGGCAAGAAGGCTGGTCTTTACTTTGACCTCCATCCCGCCCGAGATAACTCCTTGCGCTATCAGGTCTTCTATTTGTGCTTTATCTAACTGATGCAAAGCTTGACCTTGTTGGTCCAGCACGGCTTCCACATCCGTCATAAAAATAAGTTCGGCGCCAAGTAGCTTGGCGATGGCCGCCGCTGCTTCATCGGCGTTAACGTTGTACCAGTGTCCTTGTTCATCAAAACCAATAGAGCTCACCAGGGCTAACCGCCCGGCTTCAATAAGCAGGGGTAAAATTGAGTCCGCAGTGGGGATACACTCACCCACCTGGCCCAGTGCCTTTAGCTTTTGCTCGGCATTAATGCCCGCCTCAAACAGGCTTAAGCCCACTGGCTTTAGCTTGTTTTTCAGCGCTGCACCAAGTAATTGCTTGTTAGCACAACCGGCCAGGGCGCCGACGATATAAGGCATTTGCTCCGCCGGGCTAATACGTAAGCCCTGATGTTTGGCGGTAGCAAAACCTGCGTCTTGCAGCCAGCTGTCAACAAGAGCACCGCCGCCATGAACAAGCACAAAATTTGCCTGTTGCTGCGAGCCCAAAGCCACAAAGAGCGCATCAAGCGCCGCGGGATTATTTAATACCGCACCACCGAGTTTGATTACCCAAGTTTTCTTAGTAGTCATCATGTGTTCCTCATACCAAACCGGTGTTAATGGCCAGACCCGCATTCAGGTTCATGCACTGCAGGGCTTGACCCGAGGCGCCTTTGAGCAGGTTGTCTATGGCGGCGCTGACAATCAGCTGCTGCCCTTTTACATGCCAACCGATGTCGACATAGGGTTGATTTTCTATGCCCTTAATGGAGGCCACCTGATTGGCGCCCAACAGGCGAATTAGAGGTTCGTCGGCCAGTACCTGGTAGGCACTGCTGACATCATCCAGAGTCACACCGGCATTTAAGGTGGCGTAAATAGTGGCCAAAATGCCGCGTTTAAAATTACCCAGGTGTGGCGTAAAGAGCACAGGGTGCTGCAAAGACTGCTCGATTTCCGGTGTATGGCGGTGGTTAAACAAACCATAAGGAGCCAAAGAGACTTCACAGAAGTGGGTACCAATAGCGGCTTTACGCCCGGCTCCTGTTACCCCGGATACCGCATTGATGATCACCTGCTGATCGCCAGCCAACAAGCCTGCCTGCTGCAAAGGTTTAAGGGCATTTAAACTGGCGGTTGGGTAACAACCGGCCACAGCCACCAGCTGCGCACTTTTAAGCGCTTCGCTGTGCCATTCCGCTAAACCATACACGGCCTGCGCTAATAGCTCGGGATGTTGATGGGCGAAACCATAGAATTCTTCATACAAATGGGCATCGGCAAGACGAAAGCCACCGGATAGATCAAACACCTTCAAGCCATGGGCAAGAAACTGAGGAGCCAGTTCTACACTGACTTTATGATCTGTACACAGACACACGGCATCAGCCTGCGCCGCTATGTTGGCAATCGCATTCTCGTCCATGCCTTGCAGCGGCAGATCCACTATGCCCTTATGCTCTGGATACAGAGCGCTTAAAGGTTTATGAAGATCCGCACTACCGGCAGATACATAACAGCCAACAAGTTGAAAATGAGGGTGTGTTGCGACTAATTTGGCTAGTTCCGCACCGCTATAGCCACTCGCGCCAATAATTACAATATTCATTAATTACACTCAAAATTAGGAACCAAGTAACGGGCGAGACGCCCGACGAAAAAAAGCGAGTACACACAAGGGAGATATGTGTACTCGAACTATCGTCGTGACGTTATGCTAAAGAGGTAGTGAACCATTAACCTAAACCAATATTTATGCTTAAAATGTGAATTGATATTCACTATAAAGACATTTATATTGTTATGCAATCTTTATGAATAAATATTTGGAATTTATATGTCGAACCCAGATTTTCTAACGCGCTACCAGCAGCTTATCGCCGCCCCCTCGATAAGCTCCCTCGATCCTGCGCTTAGCCAGAGTAACCGTGGTGTTATTGAACTGCTGGCAACCTGGTGTGAGTCCCTGGGTTTTCACTGTGAAGTTATCGAACTGCAAAGCGCCCTCGGCAAATACAATCTGCTGGCCAAACGCGGCAGCGGCGCCGGTGGTTTAATGCTGGCCGGGCACACGGACACAGTGCCCTTTGATGAAGGCCGTTGGCAGCGCGACCCTTTTACACTCAGTGCTGTAGATAACAAGCTCTATGGTTTGGGGAGCATTGATATGAAAGGCTTCTTTGCTTTTGTGCTCAATGCCATTGCCGAGCTTGATAGCAGCAAACAACAACGTCCTTTATTGTTGTTGGCCACCGCCGATGAAGAAACCACCATGGCCGGCGCTCAAGAGGTGGCCCGTTATCCAGACCTTAAACCCGAGCGCTGTATTATCGGTGAGCCCACCGACATGGTGCCGGTATTTACTCATAAGGGGCATATGACTTCGGCCATTCGCATTATTGGTAAAAGCGGCCATAGCTCAGATCCGGAGCGTGGCATCAATGCCATTGAAGTGATGCATTTGGTGATTCAAAATCTGCTGAAGTTAAAAGAAGAATTAAAGAATAAATATTCAGTTGCAGATTTTGCTATTCCCTACCCTACTTTGAACCTGGGTCATATCCATGGTGGCGACAATGCCAATCGCATTTGCGGCTGCTGTGAATTACAGCTGGATATGCGCCCGCTGCCCGGGCTTAGCATCGCCGAGCTACAGGCCATGCTGCTTGATGCCACCAAGGAGATCAATACCCGCTATCCAGGCTCTGTGGAGGTTTGGGATATGCACGAGCCTATTCCTGCCTTTGCCGGCACCAAGGACAGCGCCCTGGTGAAGCTGGCAGAAAAGCTCTCACAACAACAGGCGGTGGCGGTTAACTACTGCACCGAAGCACCTTTTATCCAACAACTGGGCTGTGAAACCATAGTTATGGGGCCAGGCTCTATTGAGCAGGCGCACCAGCCCAATGAATTTTTGGCCATGGAGCGTATCGCCCCGTCACAGCAGATCATAAAAGAGCTTATCTATCAAAGCTGCTGGTAAGCCAAACCCTAAAACACAGGCACAAAAAAGCCCCTCAATGAGGGGCTTTGCTATCTAATCAACAAGATTCAAAGGATTACATCAAGCCTAGCTTTTTAAGCTCAGCTTCAACCATAGTGTTAGAAAGTGGTACATAACCGTCTTTCTCAACAATAGTTTGACCTGTTTGTGAAAGTACCATTTTGATAAACTCAGCATCGATAGGCGCTAGTGGTTTATTCGGGTGCTTGTTCACGTAAACGTAAAGGAAACGTGATAGTGGGTACTTACCAGTAGCTACATTATCTAGCGTTGCATCTACAAACTTATCGCCCTTCTTCGCTAGAGGTACGGTACGAACACCAGAAGTTTTATAACCGATACCTGAGTAACCGATAGCGTTAACTGATGACGAGATTGACTGTACTACAGAAGCAGAACCTGGTTGCTCGTTTACATTGTTACGGAAGTCACCTTTACAAAGTGCTTTCTTCTTGAAGTAACCATAAGTACCAGATACTGAGTTACGACCGTAAAGCTGGATGTCTTTAGCAGTCCAGTCACCTTCAAGGCCTACGTCGCCCCAGCGGTTAACTTCTTCTGCGGCACCACATTTACGAGTAGATGAGAAAATAGCATCTACCTGGTCGATACGTAGACCTTCAATTGGGTTGTCCTTGTGTACGAATACAGCAAGCGCATCAATCGCTACGCGGATTTCAGTAGGCTTGTAACCGTGACGCTTTTCGAAAGCTTCGATTTCTTTCGACTTCATCTTACGGCTCATAGGGCCAAAGTTGGCTGTACCTTCAGTCAATGCCGGTGGCGCAGTAGATGAACCAGCCGCTTGGATCTGGATATTTACGTTAGGGTAAATACGCTTATATTCTTCGGCCCAGAAAGTCATCATGTTGGCTAAGGTATCAGAACCTACTGATGAAAAGTTACCAGAGATGCCGCTTGTTTTTTCGTATTCTGCGATCGCTTTATCTGTGGCCATCGCCTGACCTGCAGTTAGGGCACTAACAGCAACGCCCATTGCAGCAACTAAGTTTTTAAATTTCATTGGGTTCTCCAATTTATCGTCCCATGTTTCAACTGCGACCATTGTGCAGTGATAAAATGACAGTTAGATTACTTGAAAATGACACTTTTATGACTTTGCAGAAAGTACTGAGTTCTGGTTATTGGTCACTATCCAGCTCGGCGCGAAAGTAAACCAAAAACACGAGCCTTCGCCCACAGTGCTTTCTATATGCAACTGAGAATCGTGGCGTGACAACACATGCTTGGTAATGGCCAGACCTAAGCCTGAACCACCGGTTTTACGGCTGCGCGCCTTATCAACGCGATAAAAACGTTCGGTCAAACGATTAAGATGCTCAGGTGCTATGCCCTCGCCGTTGTCGTTTACGCTAAAGTGGGCGTTACCATCCTTGCGCTGCCAGCGTACGATAATTTCACCGCCCTGGGGGGTGTAATGTACGGCATTGAATACCAAATTCGAAAACGCACTGCGTAATTCATCGGCGGCGCCGAGAATATCGAGCTCTGCATCCACCTCAAAGACCAAAGTATGGCCCTTATCCTGATTAAGCGACTGCGCCTCTGTATGAATAATTTCCAGCATCTGTGGTACATGCACCGGCTTATCATTGTCATGTTTGCGCGCCCCTTCGATGCGGGACAAAGACAACAATTGATTAACCAGCGAGTCCATGCGTTGACACTGCTCTATCATGGTGCCGTGCGCCTTATTCCATATCGCTGGCGGCGGCATATTATCGCTGTCCATCATTTCCAGATAGCCGGTGACCACGGTCAGCGGCGTGCGCAACTCGTGAGAGACGTTAGCGACAAAGTCTTTACGCATCTGCTCAAGCTGTTTTAAACGGGTGATATCGCGCACTACCATCATGATCTGCGACTGAGCATAAGGCATCACCCGAAACTCCAACACCTGCTCACCATTGTGGGCTATATCCAGCTCCAGGGCTTCCTCATACTCACCATCGGCCATATAACTGCTGAATTTAGGGTGGCGGATCAGGTTGTCGATGCGCTGGCCATGATCGGTAGGCCATTGCAGTCCTAATAATTGCAGCGCCAATTGGTTACACCAGCCTATGCTGAGATCTCGCTGCAGCACGATAACCGCATCGGGCACCGCCTCGGCACCTTCACGAAAACGACGAATTAAATCGGCCAGTTCATTGCGCTTTTTGCGATTGCGTTGTTGCAGATGGTAGATCCCTTCAAAGACCTGCTCCCAGGCCCCTTCTCCTTCGGGGGGATTAAAGCTGCGCTGATTTATCAACCAGTCGCTGAGACGATACAGTTGGCGATAATGCCATAACAAGAGGGTAAAGGCGCCGAGGAAGATAAGCAAAAAAGGCGCGCCTACAAGCACGCCTATCAGCACCAATGGTAAAAAATACATAAACAAACGCTTGGTTAGGGTTCGTTTATTAACTACTCGATACATAAAATATCTCTGCTTTATGCTCGGCTCGGCTAGCCGAGCACAAGCCCACTCATCCGTGAAATCTAATTGATGGCAGGCTAAACCTTACTTGAAAAACGATAGCCGGCGCCACGTACGGTTTGTACTAAACGATCATGGCCCTTAGGTGAGATGGCTTTACGTAAGCGACGAATATGCACATCCACTGTTCTGTCTTCCACATATACATTTGTGCCCCACACATGATCCAGTAACTGTTCGCGGCTATACACGCGCTCAGGGTGAGTCATAAAGAAGTGCAATAAACGGAACTCGGTCGGGCCCATATCCAATTCACTGCCCTGCGAGGTAACGCGGTGTGAAATAGGGTCCAGACGTAGACCATGTACCTCGATGGCCTCTTCCAAAGAAGTCGGCGCCACGCGGCGGATAACGGCTTTAATACGTGCCATTAGCTCTTTTGGTGAGAACGGCTTGGTGACATAATCGTCGGCACCAACCTCAAGACCACGAACCTTGTCTTCTTCTTCACCACGAGCAGTCAGCATTATAATGGGGATCTGACGGGTATGCTCATTTTGCTTAAACTTTTTAGCAATTTGAATACCACTGCCACCGGGAAGCATCCAATCCAGTAGCACCATATCAGGGTAAGGCTCAACCATGGCCGCTATCGCAGAATCGTAATCTTCAGCTTCGATAGCCTGAAAACCATTTTGTTCTAATACAAACACCAGCATTTCGCGGATGGGTGCTTCATCATCAACAACAAGAACTTTACGTGACATTCCATTTATCTCTAATCAGTTTTATTGAACTGATGTCATTATTATGACTTTTTGTGACAGTTTTATGAAAGATTACACCCCTAACCCTGATCTCGCAAAAATCTCTTTTTGATCCACAGGGATCAGTGTTTTACCAAGCTAGCTTAACAGGATCAGATTTCTACCAAGCACAGGTGTTTTGGATCAATATTTTACTAATTGATCCCGCTCGGGATCAGTTTTATACCTAGTTGCGTCAAGTTAGCTCAAACTAAGATACTGATATTTGTTTACTTCTTAATCAGTGTTTACGGCCCTTAGCGGGCAATAGGTAAGATGGTGATCCGAAAATGCCCCAAGGTTGATAAAAATCTGATCCCAAATACCAATTCTGTTAAGTATGTGATCAGAGATAGCGCTGGATAAATGATATGATCACAAGGCGGAATTTTTCTTATGTAGTTATTCTACATAGAAAAATTCCAACACAGTGAGCATGATATTTAGCCCGCTAGAATGATTAGCTATTTAAGTGAATTGGTAAAAGATCCTTCTTGATAAAAGACCGATCCAAAAAAGCCCCGTGAAATACGAGGCTTTTTATCGGACTAAGTCACTAAAATTACTTAATTTTAGCGCTTAACTCACCGCTTAGGTAACGCAGGTGCATATCATCAAGCGAGATAGGCTTGATCTTGCTTGCCTGACCGGCAGTACCGAAAGCTTCATAACGCGCCACACAGATCTCTGTCATTGCCTTAGTTGCTTCGGCAAGGAACTTACGAGGATCGAAGTTAGCTGGGTTATGCGCTAAATGACGACGGATAGCACCGGTTGACGCCAAACGTAGATCTGTGTCGATATTTACCTTACGTACACCGTGCTTGATACCTTCAACGATCTGCTCTACCGGCACACCGTAAGTTTCAGGGATCTCACCGCCAAACTCGTTGATCACAGCTAGCCACTCTTGTGGAACCGATGACGAGCCGTGCATTACCAGGTGCGTATTAGGAATACGGCTGTGGATTTCTTTAATGCGATCGATAGCAAGAATGTCGCCCGTAGGTGGACGCGTAAACTTGTAAGCACCGTGCGAAGTACCACAGGCAATTGCTAGGGCATCAACACCGGTTTTAGCAACAAAGTCCGCCGCTTCTTCTGGGTCTGTAAGCAGCTGATCGTGAGATAGTTTACCTACCGCGCCGATACCATCTTCTTCGCCGGCTTCACCGGTTTCAAGTGAACCTAGTACACCTAGCTCACCCTCAACAGAAACACCACAAGCGTGGGCCATTTCTACTGTGCGACGAGTTACATCTACATTGTACTCATAAGATGAAGGCGTTTTACCATCGTCAAGCAATGAGCCATCCATCATTACCGATGAGAAGCCAAGCTGGATAGAACGCTGACATACCGCCGGTGAAGTACCGTGGTCTTGGTGCATTACTACCGGGATGTGTGGCCACTCTTCGATTGCTGCCAAAATCATATGACGAATAAAAGGGGCACCCGCGTATGCACGCGCGCCGGCAGAACCTTGCACAATAACCGGGCTGTTTGTTTTGTCGGCCGCTTCCATGATGGCACGCATTTGCTCTTGGTTATTTACATTGAAGGCTGGTACGCCGTAACCAAATTCCGCCGCATGGTCGAGAAGTTGACGCATACTGATCAAAGCCATTTCGCTTATCTCCAATTTTTGATAGCACCAGACTATCGGGTTTTTTGAACGGGATGATGTTTGAATTATTTCAAACAGGAGCCTCTTGGCTCCAAACACAAGGCCGGCAAAAGTGAGAGGCCGGCCTTATAGTATTTTATTGTTTTGCTCGCTCTTCTAGCATAGCAACCGCAGGTAGTTTTTTCCCTTCTAGGAATTCCAAAAAGGCACCACCACCGGTAGAGATGTATGAAATTTTATCAGCCACATGATATTTATCAATGGCCGCTAAGGTGTCACCACCACCGGCAATCGAGAAGGCATCCGACTCGGCAATGGCTTTAGCTATGCTTTGTGTGCCGTTACCAAATTGGTCAAACTCAAATACGCCAACCGGGCCATTCCATACGATAGTGCCGGCTTTAGCAATGATGTCACCAAGCTCTTTCGCCGTGTCCGGGCCGATATCGAAGATCATATCTTCGTCGGTTACTTCCTGCACGTCTTTAAGCTGGGCTACCGCCGACTCAGAGAATTCGCTACCCACAACCACATCAACAGGCACTGGAATGTCACCGCCGTTAGCACGGGCTTTCTCGGTTAGCTTTTGCGCTTCGCCGATAAGGTCCTGCTCATATAAAGACTTACCTACCGAGTGACCGGCCGCTGCGATAAAGGTATTGGCAATACCGCCACCTGTTACCAGTTGGTCAACCACATTTGATAGTGAATCAAGCACGGTTAGCTTGGTTGATACCTTAGAGCCACCAACAATGGCAACTAAAGGACGTCTTGGGTTATCAAGGGCTTTGCCTAGCGCGTCTAGTTCGGCGGCAAGCAAAGGACCGGCACAGGCTACAGGAGCATGCATGCCGACACCGTGCGTTGAAGCCTGAGCGCGGTGCGCGGTGCCGAAGGCATCCATTACATAGACGTCACACAAGGCGGCTAATTGCTTCGCTAAGGCTTCGTCGTTAGCTTTTTCACCCGGATTAAAACGTACGTTCTCGAATACCACAACTTCGTTGTCAGCAACTTCTACGCCGTTTAGGTAATCTTTCGCTAAACGCACATCTTGTGACAGCTTGTCGTTCAGGTAATCAACCACAGGAGCCAGTGAGAATGCATCGTCATATTGACCTTCGGTAGGACGGCCCAGGTGCGACATAATCATCACCTTAGCGCCCTTGTCTAACGCCAATTGAATGGTCGGCAAAGCGGCACGTAAACGTGCATCTGAACTTACCTTACCATCTTTAATAGGCACGTTTAGATCTTCACGGATCAATACGCGTTTGCCTGCTAAATCTAAATCCGCCATCTTAATGACCGACATTCTCATCTCCTTAGTTATACGTTTTATACAAAGTTAGATGCTTATTGTTGCATCCACGCAGCCGAGGTATCGAGCATTCGATGAGCGAACCCCCACTCGTTGTCACACCATACTAATAGTTTTATCAAACGTTTATGACTAACCCGTGTCTGTGTACCGTCGATGATACAAGAATGTGCATCATGATTAAAATCGACCGACACCAGAGGCTCTTCGGTATAGTCTAAAATGCCCGCCAGACGCCCATGTACCGCATTGGCTATGGCTTGGTTAACATCACTGAGCGACACATCGCTGTTAACGGTTACGCTCAGGTCCATGGCGGTCACATTAATGGTGGGTACGCGCACGGCAATGGCCTCAAAGCGGCCATGGAATTTAGGTAAAATGCGCTCTATGCCACGGGCTAATTTGGTATCCACCGGAATTATAGACTGACTTGCGGCACGGGTGCGGCGCAAATCATCATGATAAGCATCGATGACCTGCTGATCGTGCATGGAAGCATGTATGGTGGTAATGGCGCCAGACTCGATACCAAAGGCATGGTCAAGCACCTGAATTACAGGGACAATGCAGTTGGTGGTGCAAGAGCCGTTGGAAACAATTGTCTGCTCAGCGTTTAATTCGTGGTCGTTAATGCCAAAGACTATGGTGGCATCGACATCGGCATCGGCGGGCTGCGAAAACAGCACCTTTTTGGCGCCGGCATCCAAGTGTTTTTGCGCATCTAGGCGAGAGTGATAGACCCCTGTGCACTCAAGCACTATATCAACTTCGTGCTCTTGCCAAGGCAAGGCGCTGGCATCTTGCTCACAATATAAGGCAATGCTGTCGCCATTGACTATCAAGGCCTGCTCGCCTAGCTCCACGGGAAAAGCAAAACGCCCATGGGCGGTATCATATTTGAGTAAATGAGCTATGCCTTCTGGCTTGGCTAACTCGTTGATTGCAACAATTTCAAATTCGTTGCGGCGTCCGCTCTCATATAAAGCACGTAAAATATTACGGCCGATGCGGCCAAAGCCATTAATTGCCAGCTTAATTGCCATAACTACAGACTACCGCCTTGAAAAGTTGCCTATACGCAGGTCTTAAAAGAATGGCCGCTATTGTAATAGACATGGGGCTCAAGTGTAAGGGGGGAGTATAAATAAAAACCGCCGAGCCCCTTAGGGTCTGTTGACCTTTGTTGTTTGTTTCTGCAGCAGTTTGCAGTGAATTTATACAAGGCGGCACATGTGTGGTGTAGTTATTCTACATAAACATGTAACAACACAGTAGAAATGCGCTACAAGCGCTGCCCTGCGGGTTCATCTAAACGCATCCTGCTCTATGTTACTCGCTATGAACATAGGCGAGCAAGACCGAAGCAATGCTTCGCAGCTTAGCGAGGTGAGCGCATGGATGCGCGATGTAACCAAGCTTCATGGATGAATTTGACCACATAAATTAGTGATTATATTCATCAGAATGCGTTTAGATTGAACATAAAGTAAACCGCAAAGATAAACAGACCCTCGGTAGGAGGCCCAAGCTTAGCATGGGTTCTAAGACAAACCACCGAACAGGGTAAGTAAGGCAATAAGGGCTAAGAAGAAGAGTACATTACGCTTAACCAAACGCATCATGCATTGGGCTTCAATGGTGCAGCCATAATGTTCTATTTCAATTTGTTCTGCGGCCAAGGCAGTTTCTGTGATCACCTGACGGTTTGACACCGAAAAATCAAGCACGTGGCGCAGCCAGCACTGAGTGCCCTTGGAAAAGTTACCTATCACCAGATAACCTAAACTGGCCACCCGCGCCACCGGCCACTCAAGCCAGTAGATAATCTTACCCAGAGCCTGATGCCAGGGTGACAATTCATGTTCGGTTTGCTCACTAAAATCTAGGAAACTGCGCACTAAGGCATAAAACAAGGCCCCCGCAGCCCCTAAAAATACAAACCAGAAAATAACCGTACAATAAAAACGAAAGTTTACCCAGGCCAGGGTTTGCGCAAAGGTTTCGCCCCCTTCTTCATCTTCGGTGCGTTTTTGTCCCATTTGCAAGGCATAGAGGGTAGCGGCTTCACCATCGTCTCGGGTTAAAGCGTTTAAATAGCCCTTGTAATAGCCGCGCAGGGTGGCACAACCAAAGCAAGTTAAAACAACAGCGGTATTAATAAGCAGTTGCCACAGAACAAAGTCACTGAGATTAGCCAGGGCAAAAACCAACAGACTAGGGATCAATAACCAGAGGATCATTCCGGCTTCTTTGCCCAAGCTGCTAAAGCGTTTAAGCAGACCAAAACTTTGCCCTTGATACCAGTGGGCATAGGTGGCGATTTGCCAGGTTTTAGAGCGCGCTCCGAGGCGTTCGGCAATAAGCGCAAAAATTATGGCTATCAGTGTCATAGTGGCAAATAAGTTAACTTAGATTTCTTTTAGTCTATCGCAATTACTGGTAAATGTAAGGTCAAAAAAGTAAGTCCAATCAAATGCTTCCCCCGGATCCGTTTTACGACCTGGGGCAATATCACTGTGACCGACAATGCGCTCGCGAGTGATCTCTGGGTAGCGCTCCATAATGGCCTGGGCCAGTTGCGCCAGGCTCAGATATTGAGCTTGAGTGTACTCACTGCAGTCTGTGCCTTCGAGCTCAATCCCTATGCTGAAATCGTTACAACGCTCGCGCCCGGCAAATTGTGATACACCCGCATGCCAGGCGCGCTCAGTAAAGGGCACGTATTGGCGCACTCGGCCATCACGGTCAATGAGGCAATGGGCCGACACCCGAACCCCTTGCAATGAACTAAAACTAGGATGAGCATCGCAATCCAGACACCCGGCAAACAAGTCATCGATATAAGGGGTGCCATAGTGCCCCTCGGGCAAGGAAATGCAGTGGATCACCAGCAGTGAAACTTCCTGCTGTGGTCGCGCATCGAAATGCGGGCAGGGATACTGCTGCGCGCCGGCGTAAATCCCTTGATCATTAATTGCCATAAGCCCTCCCATCACTTTGCCGTCATGGTAAAAGCCTAGGACTGATGGCGCAAGGGCACTTCGGGATAAAAGTCACACTCCCCCTGAGCGTCAATAGCCACAAGTTCATGGTTGCGGTGTAACACCGCCAGCCTAGGTGGTGGACAATGGGTGCGGACAAAATCCAGCTCGTAACCTAATTTGGTCAGGCTGTACAGCTTGTCGACCCGCTCACCTGTGAGCCTGGCGAAGTGTTGATTGAAAGTCCTTTGGCCGTGGCGACGCTCAGTGTCCACCTGCTTTGTTGATGCCATGAATCCATCCTTTAGGTGTTATACCAATTCACTTAAATAGCTAATCATTCTAGCGGGCTAAATATCATGCTCACTGTGTTGGAGTTTTTCTATGTAGAATAACTACATAAGAAAAATTCCGCCTTGTGATCATATCATTTATCCAGCGCTATCTCTGATCACATACTTAACAGAATTGGTATTCTCCGGATCTTACAGCTTAGAGCATAAAAAAAGCACGGGCAAAAACGTGCTTTTTTATGACTGAAAGAGCTTGCTTACCAGCTTACTCGGCGCGTTGTTCGCGCCCCAGTAGCGCCATAGCGGCCTCTTTCACGTCTTTGTTTTCATACAGCACCTTATAGATTTGCTCTGTGATCGGCATCTCTATACCACTGCGTTTAGCCAGCATATAGACTTCTTTGGTGTTTCTATAGCCTTCAACCACCTGGCCAATCTGTTGCTGCGCTGCTTCCACGTCCAGGCCCTGCCCCAAGGCTAAGCCAAAACGGCGGTTACGTGACTGGTTATCGGTGCAGGTAAGGATCAGATCCCCTAATCCAGCCATCCCCATAAAGGTTTCCGACTTGGCGCCCAGGGCACAGCCCAGGCGACACAACTCCGCTAAACCTCGGGTAATAAGCGCGGTACGGGCATTGGCACCAAAGCCAAATCCATCTGAGATCCCCGCGCCTATGGCGATGACGTTCTTAACCGCACCACCGAGTTGAATACCAATAAAGTCATTATTGCGATACACCCTAAATGAGCGGCCGCAATGAAGTAGACTAGATAGGCGCTCACAGAAGCTGTCGCTGGTCGCCGACACCGAAATAGCCGTCGGTAATCCAGCCGCCATTTCTTTGGCAAAGGTCGGGCCCGACAACACCGCCAGTTCCACCTTATCGCCTAGTTTTTGCGTCGCCACATCCTGCAATAAGCGCCCAGTTTCCGGCTCTAAGCCTTTGGTTGCCCAAGCCACCTTGGCATCGCTGCGCAACATGGGTGCAATGGTTTCCAATAGCCCGGCAAAGGCATGGCTCGGCACCACCACCAAAATGATGTCGCTGCTTTGCACCGCTTTTTCTAGCGAGCTTTCAAGAGTCAGGGTTTCAGGGAAAGGAATATCGCCGAGGTACTGTTCGTTTTTGCGTTCGCGAGCCAGCTTTTCGACTTGCTCGGCATCGCGACCCCATAAGGTCACCGGGTGGCCGTTACGGGCGAAACAAATAGCAAGGGCGGTGCCATACGACCCCGCCCCCAGAACAGTTACAGCTGAAGGTGCTGTTGTGCTCATAACTTATGCGTCAGCTTGCTGTGCTTGCTCAGCAGCGCGTTGCTGCATGTATTGGGCAAATAGCGCGTCAAAGTTAACCGGAGCCAGGTTCAACTGCGGGAAAGTACCACGGTTAACCAGGTTAGATACGGCTTCACGAGCGTAAGGGAAAAGTACGTTCGGGCAGAAAGCACCTAGCATATGCGCCGTTTGTAGCTCTTCTAGTTCACCGATAGTGAAGATACCAGCCTGTTGGATTTCACATAGGAAAGCTGTTTCTTCGCCGATAGTCGCAGTTACTGTTAGAGCCAACACTACTTCGTAGATGCCATTTTCAAGCTTGTTTGAACGCGTATCTATGTCTAGTTTAACTTCCGGCTTCCACTCTTTTTGGAAAATAGCCGGTGAGTTTGGCGTCTCGAAAGACACGTCTTTAGTGTAAATACGTTGAATTGAGAATTGCGCTTGTTGTTGCTCTTGTGCTGCGCCTTGATTTTGCTCTTCCATTGTCGTTCCTTTCAATCTGTTAAGGGTAACGAGCCACAGTCGCTGCGGCCCGTTATCTAATAAGTTGTTATACGTTTAGTAACGCGTTTAATTCGCCACGAGCTTCGAGTGCCATCATATCGTCGCAGCCACCTATGTGCTGGTCGCCAATAAAAATTTGCGGCACTGTGTAACCACCATTGGCACGCTTGATCATTTCATCGCGTAGCTCAGGCTGAAGACCAATATCATACTCGGTATAAGTTACACCTTTTTTATCCAGCAATGCCTTGGCACGCTGACAAAAGGGACAATAATCTTTGCTGTATAAAACTACATCGCTCATAACTTGCTCTTATAATTAGCGGCCCGATACCTGAGGTAGGCCGGCACTTTGCCAAGACTGCATACCACCAGAAAGGATAAAGACACTCTCAAACCCGGCTTTACTTAGGTTATTGGCAATACCCGAAGCCGTCATACCCGTAGCGCATACCAATATAATGGGTTGGCTTTTATGCTTTTCAAGCTCTGCAAAGTCACTTTGTTTCGCTTTTTCCGCGCTTAGGTGAACGGCATTGGCAATACGCCCCGCCGTAAAGTCTTTCTGGGCGCGAATATCAACCACTACAGCGTTTTCACGATTCACCAATAAGGTGAGTTGTTGTGGATTGATCTGCTTAATGGCCGAAAACTTACTTTTAAACCATCCCGAAATAAGCATAAACACGATAACCAACCAGATAACGCTTAAAATCGGATGATTACCGATAAATTCTATGTATTGTTCCATACGTTTTACTTTGTTAATTCAAACCTTGAGGGCGGCACAAGTATACACATTTGCCTTGCACTTACCAATTGATGAGAAACTTTTCTACTGCGATATAGCGTAAAAAACGGTAGGATATTAACAGAACGTGTACATTACCGAGGAGATACAATGACACAGCCCAAAAAGCCGCTCGTTTTGATGATTTTAGACGGGTGGGGTTATCGTGAAGAAAGCGAAAGTAACGCTATTTTAGCCGCTAATACACCGGTTTTAGACAAACTTTGGCAACAACGCCCACATACGTTAATTTCCGGCTCGGGCATGGACGTAGGTCTTCCCGATGGACAAATGGGCAACTCCGAAGTAGGTCATGTGAATCTTGGTGCCGGCCGCGTTGTATACCAGGACTTTACCCGTATCACCAAGGCCATTGAAGATGGCACCTTTGCCACCAACCCGGCCCTGGTTAACGCCATTGATGCCGCCGTAAATGCAGGCAAGGCAGTACACCTAATGGGGCTGATGAGCCCAGGTGGCGTACACAGCCATGAAGACCATATTATTGCCGCCATTGAGCTTGCAGCTGAGCGCGGCGCCCAAGAAATTTATGTTCATGCCTTTTTAGATGGCCGCGATACGCCACCACGCAGCGCCGAAGCCACCTTAAAGAATATCGATGCTACCTTTGCGCGCGTAGGTAAGGGTCGCATTGCCAGCCTGATTGGCCGCTACTATGCCATGGACAGAGACAACCGTTGGGAACGCATCGAAAGCGCCTACAACCTGATGGTATTGGGTGAAGCCGAATATCACTCCCTGGATGCCGTAAGTGGATTACAGGCCGCCTACGAGCGTGGTGAAAACGACGAATTCGTAAAAGCGACCGTGATTGGCGATACCCCTGCCACCATTAATGATGGCGATGCGGTGTTGTTTATGAACTTCCGCGCCGACCGTGCCCGCCAAATGACGCGCACCTTTGTCGATGCCGACTTTAACGGTTTCAACAAAAAGAAAACGCCACAACTGGCGGCCTTTGTCATGCTTACCGAATATGCTGCGGATATTGATGCACCAGTAGCCTTCCCGCCTGAGCCGCTTAACAATGTACTCGGTGAATGGCTGGCCAAGCATGATAAAACTCAGCTGCGTATTTCCGAAACGGAAAAATATGCACACGTGACCTTCTTCTTCAGTGGTGGTCGCGAGCAGGAATTTGCAGGTGAGAGTCGCGAGCTGATCCCATCACCGGATGTAGCTACCTATGACTTACAACCGGAAATGAACTCTGAACTTTTGACCGACAAGCTGGTTGAAGCCATTCACAGCGGCAAGTATGACGTGATCATCTGTAACTATCCTAATGGCGACATGGTGGGTCACTCAGGTGTATTCGAAGCGGCAGTGAAGGCCTGTGAAGCGGTTGACCATTGTATTGGCCGTGTGCTTGAAGCCCTGGAACAAAGCGGTGGCGAAGCACTGATCACCGCCGACCATGGTAATGCCGAGCAAATGCAAAATGCACAAACCGGTCAGGCCCATACCGCCCACACCAGTGAGCCAGTGCCCTTTATCTATGTCGGTCGCGATGCCGAGCCGGTAGCGGGTAAAACCTTGAGCGACGTGGCACCGACCATGTTGCATCTACTAGGCATGGAGCAGCCCGCAGAAATGACAGGCTCGCCAATCATGCTGCTGCGTTAATCGATACGCATATGTTTAGGTTTATCCACCTAGGCTCGCAAACAAGAGTGTCGCTGCTAAGCGCGGCACTCTTGTCCTTGTGCGCCCTGCCCGCGAGCAGCAATGAAAACCGCACCAAGCAAGACTTAACCGAGGTCCAGCAGGAGATTAAGAAAAACCAGAACAATCTCTCAAGCCAGAAACGATCCCTGGGCTTGCTGCAACAACAATTAAAAAAATCAGAGCAAGCCATTGCCAACAACGCCAAAGAGCTAAGAGAACTCGATGGCCAAATAGATGCCAACCGCCAGCAACACAATGAATTACAAACCCAGGCGCAGGAATTAGAGCAGCATAGAAAAACCTTAGACACGGCCTTAGCGGCGCAGCTTAAAAGCGCTTATATGGTCGGCGGTCACGATTACTCTAAGTTACTCCTCAATCAGCAGAACACCGCGAAATTAGAACGCACCATAAGTTATTACGACTACCTCAATAAGGCGCGTTTGGAACAGCTTGATGAACTTAAAGAAACCCTGGAAGAAATAGAACAAAACCAATTGGCGCTGGCGCAAAACCGCGAACAACTCGAACAGCTTCGCAGCCAGGAAGAAGAGCAAAGGCAGCAATTATTGGCCGCCAAGACCGAGCGTCAAGCTCAGGTAAAGGCTCTGCAAGGTGAATTGAACCAACTGCAAAGCGCCATCGCCTACCTCAAAGACAACGAACAAACCCTGATCACCACCATAAAAGAGCTTGAACAGTCCAAGGCTCGTCAGGTTGCTATGCTTGGCCTTGGCAGCAGCAAGGGCAAATTGGCCTGGCCGACCCGTGGGCCGTTAAAACACCGTTTTGGCACCCGCAAACGCCCCGGCTTTAATTGGAAAGGCGTGGTGATCGATGCTAAAGAAGGCAGTAATATTAATAGCATTGAAGACGGTCAGGTGGTATTTGCCGACTGGCTTAAGGGTTTTGGCTGGGTCATGGTGGTTGACCATGGCAAGGGTTATATGAGTCTTTACGGCCACGCCCAAGCCCTGCTCAAGGAAGTGGGCGATCAGGTCTATCAAGGTGAAGCCATAGCCCTAGTTGGTCAGAGCGGCGGTCAGGTTGATCCTGGTCTATACTTCGAGATACGTCACAAAGGACGTGCCGTTAATCCAACCACCTGGTGCAAGACCTCCTAATTGAATAGCGGCTGTGCCACAAGGGGCAGCCTATGTTTGCATATAACGCACTCATTTTTAGGCACTTTTTAAACTGGTGCCTAGCTATAACGCTAAGCATTTACAGTGTTTCAGCAGCGGCGCAGGAAAGCCAGCTCGAAGAAGTTTTATTTCATATAAATCACTTTTATGTCGAGGAAGTGGATCGTGCCAAGCTGGATCAACATGTGCTGAGCAGCCTGCTGAACGAGCTTGACCCCTACAGTGAATACCTGGATGAGCAGGAATTAAAACGTCTTTTTGATGTAACCAATGGCGAATATAAGGGCCTAGGTATAGAGGTCGAAAAACGCCAGAATCATGTGGTCATCGTCTCGGCGCTGCCCAACTCTCCGGCTCAGGCTGCTGGCCTGTTAGGCGGTGATATTTTAGTGGCCATCAACAATGTAGCTGTAATAGATAAATCCTTGGAAGATGTCTCCAAGCTGATCAACAGCCGCGAAAGTGGTGAAGTGACCTTGGCCATTGCCCGTGCCGGTCATTCACAACGACTCGATTTTCACCTCACCCGCCAACCCATACATATAGAAAGCGTAAACAGCGAGCTGCAAGCCAATCGCACCGGATACCTGCGCATCAACAGCTTTAATAACCACAGTTTTCATGATGTCGCCCGCCATATAACCAAGATGCAGCAGCAAAGCGGCACGGCACTTAAAGGCCTGCTTATTGATTTGCGCGATAACCCCGGCGGCACCTTCGACAGTGCCATCAATATTGCTGACCTGTTCCTTAGTACCGGCACCATAGTCTCGACTCGGGGCCGCTTTATCGAAGCCAATCAAAAGTTTGATGCCCAGCCAGGGGATATACTAGAAGGCGCGCCCATAGTGGTGTTGATTAACCAAGGCTCGGCCTCGGCGGCAGAAATTGTAGCCGGAGCCTTAAAAGACAACCACAGAGCCAAGGTGGTGGGAACCCGCTCTTACGGTAAGGGCTCGGTGCAATCCCTAATTCCCTTGGGCGATGGCCGCAGCGCCTTAAAACTGACGACAGCTAAATACTATACCCCGGCCGGCATCTCCATTGAGGGTACAGGGATCACTCCGGATGTCGCTATTTTGCAACCAGACCTTTCCCAATCAAATAAAGAGGTTATAATCAATTTAGCGGCTGGGAAAAGTGCCGATAGCAATTTGACTGCATTATTAGACACACAGTTAATAAAAGCCCAGCAACTACTGGAAGAATATTAAAAAATAATAATAGTGAGCCAGTGCGCAAAACATTGGCTCAGATAAAAACATCAACAGAAGAATTAATATTACTGTGCACACACTAAAATGGATTGCTGTGGTTGTGCTCTTGGCTTATCAAGCGATCAGCCAGGCAGTACAAGCAAAACAGGTGGCCATAGTTATCGACGATATTGGTTATCACCGTAATGACTTGTCCGCCTTAAACTTACCTGGCCAGCTTACTTTTGCCATATTGCCCTTCACCCCTTATGCCACGCGATTTGCGAGTCGAGCCAATGAACAAAACAAAGAGATTATGCTCCATGCGCCCATGCAATCGCTCAATGATCTAGCCCTAGGGCCCGGCGCCCTGACCATGGATATGCCCAAGGAAGATTTCCAAAGCAGATTAAAAGAAGCCTTAAGCAGCTTGCCGAATATCAAGGGCGTAAATAACCATATGGGCTCACTGCTGACCCAGCAAAATATGCCGATGAATTGGACCATGGAAGTGCTCAAAGAGCAGGAGCTGTATTTTCTCGATAGCAAAACCACGCCGCACTCCAAGGCGCAAAGCATAGCCAGCCTCTATGGCGTCGAGAATATAGCGCGACATGTATTTTTAGATAATATCACCAGCGAAAAACAACTGCGTTTTCGTTTTGAACAGCTCAAACGTATCGCCAAGAAGCATGACTATGCGGTGGCCATAGCTCATCCCTACCCGGAAACCTTTGCCTTTTTGCAAGGTGCACTGGGCGAGCTGCAAGCGGAAGGCATAGAGCTGGTGCCCCTGTCACAGCTGGTACAGCAGCGCACCCTGCGTTTGGCACAAGCTAAAACGACGAAGACCAGCGAATAAGTCGCCCACCTATTTAAGAACATAAAAAAACCGCGCCAGGCGCGGTTTTTTCTTATGTCTTTAAACAAGCGATTAGAATTGGCTGTTAGCCGCTGCTACCACATTTTCCACGGTGAAACCGAACAGCTTGAACAGCTCATCCGCTGGCGCCGACTCACCAAAGGTAGTCATGCCGATCACCTTGCCGTTAAGGCCTACATACTTGTACCAGAAGTCGGCAATTCCGGCTTCAACGGCAACGCGACGAGTCACAGCAGCCGGTAGTACAGATTCTTTATAAGCCGCATCTTGCTCATCGAACAGATCCGTTGATGGCATAGAAACCACACGTACCTGCTTACCTTGAGCACGTAATTCAGCGGCTGCATCCATGGTCAGTTGAACTTCTGAGCCGGTAGCGATCAGGATCACTTCAGGGTTGCCGTCACAGCTTAGTACATAGCCGCCTTTCTTAACATTAGCCAACTGCTCTGCAGTACGCGCTTGCTGCGCCAGACCCTGACGGGTAAATACCAGTGACGTTGGACCGTCTTTACGCTCAATAGCTTGTTGCCAGGCGATAGCCGACTCAACCTGATCACAAGGACGCCAGTTAACCAGGTTAGGGGTATAACGCAGGCTCGCCATTTGCTCTACCGGCTGGTGCGTTGGGCCATCTTCACCCAGACCGATTGAGTCATGAGTGTAAACGAAGATGCTTGGCGTTTTCATCAGCGCCGCCATACGTACCGCGTTACGGGCATATTCCATAAACATCAGGAAGGTGGCACCGTAAGGGATAAAGCCCTTATGCAGCGCGATACCGTTCATAATAGCCGACATACCGAACTCACGCACACCGTAGAAGATGTAGTTGCCGTTGGCATCATCGCTGGTCAAGCCTTTAGAGCCGCTCCAAAGCGTTAGGTTTGAGCCGGCCAGGTCCGCAGAGCCACCCATAAATTCAGGCAGCATAGGGCCAAAGGCATTCAAGGCATTTTGTGATGCTTTACGCGTTGCTGGATTATCCGGGTTCGCTTGCAGCTGCTCGATATAGGCTTGTGATTTTTCCGCCCAATCCGCAGGCAACTCGTTGTTTTGACGACGCTCAAATTCCGCTGCTAGTTCAGGGAACTCGGCTTTATAAGCAGCGAACTTATCTTTCCAGCTTTGCTCTTTTTTCTGGCCCGCTTCTTTAGCATCCCACTGGCTGTAAACCTCTTGTGGAATTACGAAAGCATCATGGCTCCAGCCCAGGAATTCACGTGCCGCTTTGATTTCTTCATCACCTAGAGGCGCGCCGTGACAGTCATGGCTACCCGATTTATTCGGTGAGCCGTAACCGATAACGGTTTTACAACAGATAAGGGTTGGCTTGTCGCCGTTAGCACGACCTTCTTCAATGGCCGCACGGATCGCTTCGCTGTCGTGACCATCAACGCCACGAACTACGTGCCAGCCGTATGCTTCAAAACGAGCAGGCGTATCATCGCTGAACCAGCCTTCTACTTCACCGTCGATTGAAATGCCGTTGTCATCCCAAAACGCGATCAACTTGCCAAGACCTAAAGTGCCGGCCAATGAACAGGCTTCGTGAGAGATACCTTCCATCAAGCAGCCATCACCCAAGAAGGTGTAAGTGTAGTGATCTACGATATCGTGACCGTCACGGTTAAATTGTGCCGCCAAGGCTTTCTCAGCGATAGCCATACCCACGGCATTGGTAATACCCTGGCCAAGTGGGCCGGTTGTGGTTTCTACGCCCGGCGCATAACCATACTCAGGGTGACCTGGTGTTTTTGAATGCAACTGACGGAAGTTTTTAATTTCTTCCATAGGCAGGTCATAGCCGCTTAGGTGTAAAAGCGAATAAATCAGCATTGAACCGTGGCCATTAGACAGGATAAATCGGTCGCGATCAGCCCAATCAGGATTCGTTGGGTTGTGCTTCAAATAATCGCGCCAAAGGACTTCGGCAATATCGGCCATGCCCATAGGGGCACCCGGGTGACCAGATTTAGCTTGTTGAACGGCGTCCATAGACAAGACGCGAATGGCGTTAGCGAGTTCTTTGCGAGATGGCATGAATTCTCCTACCTTTATATGTATTTGCGCTGGATGATTCGCCTTGCTCAAGCTAGCGAAGGCAAAATAGATGCCCATTTTTACTTATTCATACGCCCCCTGCAAATAAAACTTGCGGCCAAAGTGAGCGACTTTAGAATTACTCATAGACTAGAGCAATTACTTCAGCTGATTTAAAGGCAAGCTATTAGTTTGGCGAATGAAAATAAGTATTTTGGACGTCTAGGCGTAAAAATGCTATGCAAGGTGTGATCATTTAGCTAGAATACGCGCCTTATTTTTTTATGCTGCGCTGCGCCCAGAGGTTGGTGACGAGTTTGGGAAGCGCGAGACTTGTGAGAAAGAACCAATGGCAAAACATTTATTTACTTCTGAGTCGGTATCTGAGGGACATCCGGATAAAATCGCTGACCAAATTTCAGATGCGGTATTAGATGCTATTTTGGAGCAAGACCCGCACGCTCGTGTTGCTTGTGAAACCTATGTAAAAACCGGCATGGTTATGGTTGGCGGTGAGATCACCACCAGCGCTTGGGTTGATATCGAAGAGCTTACGCGTAAAACCGTACGTGAAATTGGCTACACCCACTCAGACATGGGTTTCGATGCCGATTCATGTGCCATCCTAAACACCATTGGTAAACAGTCTCCGGACATCAACCAAGGTGTTGACCGTGCTCGCCCTGAAGATCAAGGCGCCGGTGACCAGGGTCTAATGTTCGGTTACGCTTGTAACGAAACAGACGTATTGATGCCTGCTCCTATTACCTATTCACACCGCCTGGTACAGCGTCAAGCGCACGTACGTAAAAACGGCGAGCTTCCTTGGCTTCGTCCGGATGCAAAATCTCAGGTAACTTTTGCTTATGAAAATGGCAAAGCAGTGGGTATCGACGCAGTTGTACTATCAACGCAGCACTGTGACACTATCTC
This sequence comes from Pseudoalteromonas qingdaonensis, assembly GCF_038739665.1. Taxonomy (NCBI): domain Bacteria; kingdom Pseudomonadati; phylum Pseudomonadota; class Gammaproteobacteria; order Alteromonadales; family Pseudoalteromonadaceae; genus Pseudoalteromonas; species Pseudoalteromonas qingdaonensis. The sequence goes on from NZ_JBCGCU010000001.1 coordinate 347,721, forward strand.
ACAAGACGCTCTAGTAGAAGCCGTGATGGAAACCATCATCAAGCCAACGCTTCCGGCTGAGCTTATCACTTCAGCGACTAAGTTCTTTATCAACCCAACTGGCCGTTTCGTAATCGGTGGCCCTATGGGTGACTGTGGTCTTACTGGTCGTAAGATCATCGTTGATACTTACGGTGGTATGGCGCGTCACGGTGGTGGTGCCTTCTCTGGTAAGGATCCATCAAAAGTTGACCGTTCAGCAGCCTACGCAGCTCGTTATGTTGCTAAGAACATTGTTGCCGCTGGTCTTGCAGATCGTTGTGAAATTCAAGTTTCTTACGCTATCGGTGTGGCCGAGCCTACCTCTATCAGCGTTGAAACCTTCGGCACAGGTAAACTAGACGAAGCGCGTTTGATTGAGCTTATCCGCAAGCACTTCGACCTACGTCCTTACGGCCTGATCCAGATGCTTGACCTTGAGCGTCCTATTTATCAGCCTACCGCTGCTTACGGTCACTTCGGTCGCGACGAATTCCCATGGGAAGCGACGGACAAAGTAGAAGCATTAAAAGCAGACGCAGGTTTTTAAGACTGCAACAGCTTAGAAAAAAAAGCGCTCATTGAGCGCTTTTTTTATATCTGCTTAAAGGAGGAGCAGTCGCCCTCTTGCAAAGGCAAGGGTGATATGACCTGGGTCTTAGACAGCACTCGGCGTAAGTTCATCAGCGTCTTATACACACTTTTTAGCGACACCTTGTTGCTCAGCCAGGTAGGAATGGCACCGCCGGGGTCGGCCTCGACCTGATATTCCAACACCAAACCATCCGTTCGTGGCGTTAGTACCCACAGCGCTTCTAATTCCTTTATCCGCACCCTCCCCTTGCCTACATCCCTATCCGGGTCAACACTGCGAATTAATAATCGCGAGCTTTGCTCGTCTAGGGCTTCATAGCAGGACTCGGTATACAGCTCCCTGTCGGCCACCGGCCAGGGCGAGTTCAGGTGGGTAAAAACCAGGGTGCGATTGGCGCTTGGGCTGTCGAGCAGCTTGACCCGCTTTACCCCCTCAAGCCAATCGGGCGCATGCTCGGTATCATGCAACAGGCTGATAAATTGCGCCTTAGTGGCCTTGGCAACAAACAACTTGGCCTTAATAGCATAGTGCCCTTGCGCCGTTTGATAATACTGCACCTGGTATTGCTGTGAGTGCTTCCAGGTGCGCCAATTTTCTTGCGCGGCAAAGGCATAGCTTTGCGCGCTAAAGAGGCTAATCGCGCCAATAAGGCTGAATATTACGGGTCGCTTCACGACTTTGCTCCATGGCACCGAGTAGACTGTCCGTTTTCTGTGCTAGCCAGGCCTGGATTTTTGCCAGCTCATCACTGTCCTTGCCCTGACATAACTGGCCAAGGTAATTAAGAGTGAATAACTCGAAGGTGCCATGAATGATATCCAACCAAGGAGCGCGGAAATTCATACGTGCATTTTCATCGAATAAAGCCCCTAAACAGCAACCGCTCAATAGGTTACGCTCAAGGCGGTGTTTTAGGCTTAAGTATTCATCGCTCGACAACTGTGAATCATTGTCGACCAGGGCGCGCATTTCATGCCAGTCAAACTCCAGCAAGTGAGCGGCGATATCATGGATATTTTTCTCCGCCGCCTGGAACTGAGCCTGCCCCCATGACTGTCGCCAGCCGCGCTCGGTCAGCCAAATGGTGAGATCCAGCAGCAAGAGGTTATAGCGCTTACTGGTAAAGACCTTTTGCACTTCGTCTATGTTCGGCTGAACCGCTTTTAAATCTTCAATCACCTGCGCCAGCTCGGGCGCCGCATTGATTTTTTTATAGTAAGCGTGCTTTTTCGAGGTAAAGGTTTTCAGTTGGATGGCGGTTTCCACCCAGCTTAATTCGCTTAGCAGCCACTTCAGCTCCGAGCGCAAACGCTCTGTGTCTTGCTTTTCAACGATGTCGCTAAACAACCACAGGCTGTGACGAATAAGACTGACACCATCGGTAATACGCTTGAGGGTTTTTAAGCTCGGCTTTTGGAAATAGCACTCCTCGTGCTTTTGCACAAAGGTAATGCCGTGGTTTAAACACTTCTCCAACGCCCGCTCCTGCGAGTCGGCGTTGCTCAGTGCAACCATATCGATTTCCTTGCTCGCCATCAGCGGCTGATCATCAGCCAAGCGATAACCGCGCGCCGCCTTGGAGTATAAGCCCATGCGCAGCGGCAGGTTTTCAATTAGCTTTTCCGCCAGGGAAAAGAGCTCGCTGCGCTCGCCCTTAACCAGTTCGATTTCCAATTCGCAAATAGTCTCAACGCTGGCATTGGCAGAAACCTCTCCTTTATCCAATACCACTTCAATCAAGGTGCCGGCTTGCGTTTCTAACAGCCAGGTACGGCGAATAAAGTTGGTGCTAAAGAGTGGATATAAGTTATCGGCAATGGCTTCAACCTGCACCCCATGCGGCCAAATACTGGCGTCGAAGTGACTAAGCTCGGGGCGGTTGCCTTCGATGGGCAAATTATACTCCGGACGCTGATGCAGCCCCCCAACGGTCTCGCCGGCAAGCTTAATGGTTTGCTCGCATTGTCCATCGCAGCAGCGCGTGCGCAGACCTATATCCAGAGCCCGTAATTCACGGCTGGGAGTATCAAAATAGGCATTTTGCAGATTACGCGAAGGCTTGTTGGTAACGGTTTTTGCAAACTGTGTGATAAGTGCTGGAATCGACGGTATGACCGCCTCAGAAACTAAAAATTTCAGCTCTATTTCAGTGTCCATACGTTCTAGAAGACCAATGAAATTGACAAGAAGACAACATAAACAAAGCCACCAATGAATGCAAACTTTTTGCATTCATTTCCCAGTAATTTAAGCCCTTAGCCGCGGGGGCGGGTTACAAAATCGGCCTTGCCATTCGCCACGCCAGCCAATAATATGCCTCAATCAACATCTTATTTACGTAAACAAGGTTTAGTTGCATGCTAAAACACCTGTGTGTTGCGCTAGTTTTAATTTCCAGCGCACTAATCACCAAAATGGCCATTGCCGCCCCCAGCACCGCTTATATCAGTGATGATCTCTATATTTTCATGCACTCGGGTGCAGGTAAAAACTACCGCATTATCGGCTCCGTGAACGCCGGCACCCAAATCAAGCTGGTTACCGGCACTGAAAATAACGGCTTTTTTGAGGTTGTTGACGACAAAGAGCGCCAGGGCTGGGTAGAAAGCAAATACATCAATCAGGAGCAAAGCCTCAAGGTTAAACACGAAAACCTTGCCGAAGAGCTGGCCAGCACCCAACAAAAACTACGTGATGTACAAGCTCAGGTGCCACAACTGCAAAGCATGAACAGTGATTTAAGCACACAAACCGAGCAGCTTCAGGCTCAGCTTGATCAAGCCATTGCCGAGCGTGATGCCGTGCAAACCAAGCAGCAGAATCTGCGGGCAAAAGAAAAGCGCCAGTTACTGACCTATGGCGGTGCCATTGCCTTTATCGGTTTATTCTTAGGCATTATTCTGACCATCTTCCTGTCGCGCCGAAAGCGCTATGATGGTTGGGCGTAAACTAGCCTTTACATGAATTATCACAAAAAAGAGCGCCTAGGCGCTCTTTTTTTGGGGCCTTTATAAGTCGATACGCAGACCCGTGTCCTCTTTCACTTTTTCAATCACCATATAGGTATGGTGCGTGCCCACCCCAGGAATATCGACCAGATCGCCAAGCACCTTACGATACTCATTCATATCACTCACCCGCACCTTAAGCAGGTAATCATAGCCCCCGGCCACCATATCGCACTCCACCACTTGCGGGGTTTTAACTATATGCTCTTTAAATGTTTTAAACACAGAGGTGTTAGAGGTTACCAGCGACACCTGCACATGAGCCAGCAGGCTTTGATTGAGCTTCTGTTCACTGAGCTTGGCAAAATAGCCTTCGATAAAGCCCTCGGCTTCTAGGCGTTTGACCCTGTCCAGGCAGGGGCTAGGACTCAGGTTCACCTGTTTAGCCAGGTTTACATTGGAGATGCGACCATTTTTTTGCAGCTCATCAAGGATGGCTAAATCTATCCTATCTAGGACACGAGACTTGGCTATTAGGGACATAACAGAATTTTATACGGGCAAGCTAGGAATATACCCTGTAAATTATCGTAATTGCCAAAATTAAACCAGCATATTCTGCGGTATTTTCTTTAGAATGCCCGCGAATATGTAGTCATTAAGAGCACAATCTTAACCACATACTGAATATCCACGTAGGTAAAAATCTACACTCTCGCAGTTAGAACCTACAATGTAGTAATTGTCGTAACCGAGGCCCCACCATCCCACCTTATGGTGTTGGGTACAGTTGCTATGTTTAGACTCCGTTATTTTGAGGGTTGCTTATGTTATTTGAAGGCAATTTGATTACAGAATGCCCTGTCCGCCAGAAGATCCGTGATTTCTACCGTATCGATGAGAACGAAGTAATTGATCACATTCTGCCATTGGCTGAAGTAGGCGTTACGGCACGAAGCCGCGCTTGGGAGCGCGCACGTCAAATGGTATTGAATATCCGTAAAGACCAAGATGGTCAAAGCGGTGTTGACGCGCTATTAAACGAATTCTCTCTGTCCAGTGAAGAAGGCGTGGTGTTAATGTGTTTGGCCGAAGCGCTACTGCGCGTGCCAGATAAAGCAACACAAGAAGAATTAATCCGTGACAAGTTGGCCAATGGCGACTGGAGCTCACACTTAGGTGCGAGTGACTCACTGTTTGTAAACGCATCTTCTTGGGGTCTATTAGTAACCGGTAAAATGGTTAACTACAGTGACAAAAATAAAGAAGACCAGTTCGGCCTGTTAAAGCGTACCGTAGGTCGCCTGGGTGAGCCGGTTATTCGTAAGTCTGTAAACTTCGCCATGAAGATCATGGGTAAGCAGTTCGTTATGGGTCAAACCATTGACGAAGCGATAGAGCGTGCTGCAGAAGCTGAAAGCAAGGGTTACGTTTACTCTTATGACATGCTAGGTGAAGGCGCACGCACCATGCGTGATGCCGAGCGTTACTACAACAGCTACGTTATGGCGATTCATGCCATAGGTAAAGCGGCCAATGGTCGTGGCCCGGTGAAAAGCCCGGGTATCTCGGTAAAACTTTCTGCTATCCACCCGCGCTATGAGTTTACTCACCGTGACCGCGTTATGGAAGAGATTGTACCAAAGCTAAAAGAGCTGGCGCTACTTGCCAAGCAATACGACATCGGCCTAACTGTTGATGCCGAAGAAGCAGACCGTCTTGATATCTCACTGGATATTATCGAAGCCGTATTCAGCGACGCCGAGCTTGGTGACTGGCAAGGTTTTGGTCTAGCGGTTCAGGCTTACCAAAAACGTGCAATTTTCGTAATTGAATGGCTAACCAACCTGGCTCGCCGCGTTGGCCGCAAGCTAATGGTACGTTTGGTTAAAGGTGCCTACTGGGATACAGAAATCAAAACCACACAACAAGATGGTTTAGATCACTTCCCGGTATTTACCCGTAAAGCGACCACAGACGTATCTTACAAAGCCTGTGCCATTAAAATGATGGATGCACGCGATGCTCTTTACCCGCAATTCGCAACGCATAACGCCTACACAGCTGCAACCATTTTGGAAGTAGCCAAGGGTGACAACCAGGGCTTTGAATTCCAGCGCTTACACGGCATGGGTGAGTCACTGTTCGATCAGGTTGTAACTCAAGAAAAGATTCAGTGTCGTGTGTATGCGCCTGTTGGTCAACACGAAGACCTGCTTGCTTACCTAGTACGTCGTCTGCTTGAAAACGGTGCCAACTCATCGTTCGTTAACGCTATTGTTGATGTGACCAAGCCAGTTGAAGAGTTACTGCCGGATCCGGTAGAAACCCTGCAAGGCCTGCGTAACAAGTACAACAAGCAAATTAAGCTACCAATTGAGCTTTATGGTGACGAGCGTCCAAACTCTAAGGGTATGGACTTAACCGACATTAATGTCATCACCCCACTAAAAGCCAATATGGATGCCTGGTTTGCCGAGCACCTTATCAGCGAAGATCAAGTTGCTGAAGGTAATCTGGCGGTACGCAACCCTGCGAACCACAAAGAGATTATTGGTCAGCACCGCCTAAACACAGGCGATGAGATGCAAACCCTGCTGGCAAACGCAGAAAATGCCTTTACCTCTTGGTCGGCAACGCCAGTTAAAGAGCGTGCGGATCTATTACGTCGTATTGCGGATATCTTAGAGCGTCATAATGACGAACTAGTGGCTCTTTGTGTAAAAGAAGCCGGTAAGATCACTCAAGACGGTATCGATGAAGTACGTGAAGCGGTAGATTTCTGTCGTTACTATGCCGCCCGCGCCGAAGAGCTATCAGAAGATGAGCGTTTTGAAGCCCGCGGTGTGGTGCTATGTATCAGCCCGTGGAACTTCCCGCTTGCCATCTTCCTAGGCCAGGTTGTAGCTGCCATTGTGACTGGTAACACGGTTATCGCCAAACCAGCTGAGCAAACCAGTTTGATCGCGCTACGCGCCATTGAGCTAATGCAATATGTAGGTCTGCCTGAGCACGTGGTGCAGCCGGTTATCGCTCGCGGTAGCGAAGTTGGTAAGCACATAGTGCCTGATGAGCGCATTCAAGCAGTAATGTTCACCGGTTCAACGGAAACAGGTACGCTTATTTCACAAACTCTGGCAGCTCGTAACGATATCCAGGTTCCACTTATTGCCGAAACTGGTGGCCAAAACTGTATGATCGTGGACTCTACCGCTTTGCCTGAGCAGGTAGTAGACGATGTAGTTAAATCTGGCTTCCAAAGTGCCGGTCAACGTTGTTCTGCACTGCGCGTATTGTTCTTACAAGACGACGTTGCCGATGGCATCATTACCATGCTTAAAGGTGCAATGGCCGAGCTTCACATTGGCGATCCGGCTTATTTGTCTACGGATATAGGTCCGGTAATCGACGAAAAAGCACTGAAAGCGCTGACCGCTCACGTTGAATACCTAAAAGGCAACGCCACGCTGCACTATCAGTGTGAAATCCCTGATAACAGCGAAAACGGTGCCTTCTTCTTTGCACCGCGCCTGTATGAAATCAAAGACTTGTCTGTGCTTAAGCGCGAAGTATTTGGTCCTATCGTGCATATCGTTCGCTTTAAAGCGGGTGAGCTTGATAACGTCATTGATCAAATCAATAACACGGGTTACGGCCTGACTATGGGCATTCACTCACGTATTGAAGAGCGTTGTGAGTACGTGGCTCGTCAATCTCGTGCCGGTAACGTCTATGTTAACCGTAATATGATCGGTGCTATCGTTGGCGTGCAGCCGTTCGGTGGTCGTGGTCTTTCTGGTACCGGCCCTAAAGCAGGTGGTCCTAACTACCTACTTCGCCTGGTTAAAGAGAAAGCCTCTCCAGAGAACGTGCAGATGACCAACTTACCAGCGGATGAAGCGGATCAACACCACTACTCAGGTGCTACTGAAAAAGTTGAAGCCCTGATGAGTGCATCAATGCGCGATGAGAAGATCTGGCGCGCAACGGCACTAAACGACCGTGTATCTGCACTTCGTCAGCTATTGGCAAAAGTGGCTACGGTTGAGATCATCGACGAACTAGCCGATGACCTGGCCAAGACTCTGAGCGATGCCCGTACTCAGCTTAACCGCATTGAAAAGCGCATGAAGCGTCCTAAGGTATTGCCTGGGCCAACAGGTGAATCAAACATCCTGTATCTTGAGCCGCGCGGCTGTGTGGTTTGTTACGCAGATAAGAGTACCTCGTTCAACTTCTGGGCGATTTCTATTATCACTGCGCTGGCAGCAGGTAACACGGTTATCACAGTTGCCTCTGAGCTCTTCTATGAAGAAGCTCTGGCGTTCCGCGATAAGTTCATTGCAACCGGTGTAGCCGAGGGCGTATTGCAAGTAGCTAAGCCAAACCAGCTACAAGCTATTTTGGCGCACTCTCACCTTGCCGGTGCAGTTGTTGCTGCACGCTCGTCTCGCTTGGGCTACTTCGCACAGCAGTTGGCAAACCGTAAGGGTGCTATCCTGCCGGTGATCAGTGCCGAGTACTACGATACCCTGATCAACCGTCTACTGACGGAAAAGACCATCAGTATCGATACCACGGCATCAGGTGGTAACACCTCATTGATGACCCTGGTAGAAGACGAAGAATAAATCGTAAGCTACTGAAAAAGGCGCCAATTGGCGCCTTTTTTATTACTCTCTCAACGCCTCAGCGCCGATAATCCGTGCCTCGATTAAGGCCAGTCTTGCATGGCTTCAAGCGAGAATTCATAGTTATCAAGGCTTAGAATCGTCTGCTCCGGAGTGATCTCCACAACCCGTAAACGACCCACATTATCGCCCTCATACAGCTCATAACCATTGAGCTTAATCCAACGCCTATCCTGATCGGTGGCATAAATATGCGCCTGGTAAACGAGCGAAGGAATACGGCTTTGAATCGCCTCTGGCAATAATTCAATGGGCTCCACCATGGCGCTGTTACGCGAGGTGGTAGTCACCGTATCCCCCTTGTCCATACCTTCGGTGGCGGCTACAGCATCGGCAAAGGCACGTTTTAAGTCGCTGGAAACCCCTTGTAACTCAGCATTGTTATAATCAGGTGTCGAAGAATAGTTCTGCTGAGGTTGCTGATAATTATTGCTGCCCTGATCCAGTGGCTTGCCCACCACCTTATATTGACTGGTATCAACCGGCTGCGCCGCAGGATTAAAGCCCTGTGGGTATTGGCCGGCATTGGCCATCATAGGATTACCATAAGCGGGAACCCATTGCATATAGGTGCCAGGGCCGTAGGCCTGAGGCATTTGTCCCATCACATAAACGGGCACCATTTGTTGATATGGCTGTTGATATGGTTGAGCGAATTGCACCGGCACCTGCAGGGCATTGAGGTTTACCTGCCCCTGCTGCATCTGAGCAACGGGTTGGCCGCTCACTTGATTTTGAGGGGGATTGCCTGGCTGCGCTTGGGCCAAGGCCAACTCGGCATTCACCTGAGCCGGTGAAGCCGTTGGCGTAGCGCTAACACTTGCCTTGCTCTGCTGCTCCTGTGCCTGCATCTGGGTTTTGGCCTGCACTAGCAAGTAATTACTATTATCCTGCCACCATTTACCGGCGAAATAGCCCACCACCAGAACCACAGCAATCACCACCAGGGCAACCAGGCCCCAGCTTAGGCGGCGATAAAAGTCCAGCGCCTCTTGTTGCGATGTATCCGGCTCTGACTCCAGGGCGCTCGATTGATTTTGTGATTGTTTTAATGCGTCTAATAACAGCGACATAGTAGAGCCCTAAATAAAATAAGATAAGCCAATGCCCACGGCGAACAGCATCATAACCCCGCCCAGGGTAAAAGCAAAACGTTTGCCTCGGCTCTGTACACCGTTATTTTTCTGGCTCGGTAAGGTCTCAGGCAAGGCTTCCTGAGCTGCTCGAGTGACTAATTTTTTGCTTACCTGATTAACCTGAGCCGAATAGGCACCGAGTAAGGCACGTTCGCATAGCAGGTTGATCAAACGCGGAATACCGCCGGTCAGTTGATGGATTTGCTTTACCGCGGCGCGATCAAAAAGAATCTGTCTGCCACCGGCAATTTTTAAGCGGTGTTTAACATAAGCGTCGACCTGAGCCAGGGTCAGTGGCAACAGGTGATAACGAGCGGTAATACGCTGGGCCAGCTGGCGCAGCTCGTTACGACGCAATAAAGCCTGCAGTTCCGGCTGGCCGACCAAAATTATCTGTAACAGCTTTTTATGATTGGTTTCTAAATTGGTAAGTAAACGCAGCTGCTCCAACACCTGAGGCGCCAAATGCTGAGCTTCATCTATGATCAGCATGGTATGGCGACCATTAACATGATTGTTTAGCAAACGCTCCTTAATGCGGTCGGTCAGTGTCTTTAAGGTGGCGTTTTGGTGATCATATTCGATCTCTAACTCATCACAGATACTCGCCAACAACTCCAACTCAGACAAGGTAGGGTTAAGAATAAAGGCCACCTGAGTCGAGTCTGGCACCTGCTCAAGCATACATCGGGTTACCGTGGTTTTGCCTGTGCCCACTTCGCCGGTCAATAATACAAAGCCGCCGGACTCACCTAAACCATGGGTCAGGTGCGCCAGCGCTTCATTGTGGCGTTCACTGAGATAAAGGTACTCGGGATTCGGGGCGATGGAAAAGGGTTTTTCGGTTAAACCAAAGTAATCTAGATACACAAATAGGTCCTTAGTATTTGCCACAGGCCATACTCGGAACTTCTCCCAGATAGGCACTAAGCGCTGCGCTTAAGATAAATTATCACTCGCGCTTCTTATAATGGCAAAAAAACCGCCATGATAAAACTCTGTTACAATCATCTTTTTAGCCGCTAGGGGAAAACGGATGCAAACATATTTAGTCGGTGGCGCGGTACGCGATCAGTTATTAGGGCGAGTCATCAAAGAGCGTGACTATGTGGTGGTCGGCGCGACCATAGAAGAAATGAAACGCCTTGGTTACACTCAGGTTGGTAAGGATTTCCCGGTGTTTTTGCATCCCCAGAGTAAGGAAGAATACGCCCTGGCGCGTACCGAGCGCAAACAGGGCCAAGGCTACACCGGTTTTATTTGTGACTTTAACCCGAATATCACCCTGGAGCAGGATTTAGAGCGCCGCGACTTGACCGTCAACGCCATAGCCCAAGGCGAAGATGGCCAGCTTTTCGACCCTTTTAATGGCCAGGCCGACCTTGAAAAACGCCTGCTACGCCATGTTAGCGCCGCCTTTAGCGAAGACCCATTGCGAGTATTACGGGTAGCACGTTTTCGCGCCCGCTATCACTATCTCGGTTTTCAAATAGCCGATGAAACTCAGGCCCTGATGCGCAACATAGCCCAAAGCGGTGAACTGCAAGCGCTCACACCCGAGCGTGTTTGGATGGAATGGCAAAAGGCTCTGGATGACGGTTATATTCATATTTTTATCGATGCTCTGGCCCAATGCGATGCCCTAAGCATATTCTGCCCCGAATTAGCCAATATATGGCCGAGTGAAAAGCAGAGCCTTGAAGCGCAAATAGACTATGGCCGCAGCCATGACTGCACCCCGCCCTGTCAGTTTGCGCAGGTGATGCAACCGCTCGATGCTAAGGCGCGACAAGCCTTTTATGAGCACTATCGAGTGCCAAAACAATATATGGAGATAAGCGAAGCGCTGGCCAATCATGGTGCCCTGCTCAGCCAAGAAAACTGGCAGGCCAAGGAGCTGGTAACGCTTTTTAATGAGTTGGATATTTGGCGCCGTCCACAGCGACTGGACGACTTGGTACAGGCTTATACGTGCGCCCAGCTCGGTGATTTTAGCCGCCAAGCCCTATTGCTTAAGGCTGCCGAGGCGGCGCAGCAAGTAAACGCACAGACTTATATTGCTCAGGGTATACAAGGGGCGGCCATTAAAACGGCGCTGGCCCAAGGGCGAATTGAGGCCATTGAAAACGTCTTGGCCCCATGAACAATGGGGCCAAGTTTATTTCTAACTTTAAAGCTAGGTAAGTGCAGCGCGTGGGCTATTGATAAAGTAAAAACGCCAGTAAGCCAAAGCCCAGAAGCAAGCGGTAAATCACAAAGGGGAACATGCCCATGCGCTCGATAAACTTAAGGAATAAGAAGATACAGGCATAAGCGGCCATAAAGGATAAGCCAGCACCAAGAATAAGCGCCTGCCAGTCTACCGCTTGCTCACCCGTGGCCAGCTCTATGGTTTTAATAAGCCCCATGCCGCCAATCACGGGCACCGAAAGCAAAAACGAAAAGCGCGCCGCGCTTTCCTTTGTAAGACCCAAAAACAGGCCTGCCGTCATGGTGATACCCGAGCGTGAAGTACCAGGAATAAGGGCCACAGCCTGAGCACAGCCGATCAACAAGGCCGACTTCCAATTCAATTGATAGATATTCTTTGATTGCTTGGCCTTAATGTCCGCCAGCCAGAGCACTAAGCCAAAGAAAATAGTGGTAATGGCAATCACTATGGCCGCACGCAGATGCTGCTCAATCAAGTCTTCAAAGAGTTTGCCAGCTATGCCTGCAGGAATGGTCGCCAGTAAAATATACCAGCCCAATTTGCTGTCATCGGTAGCCCCTTGCGAGCCAAAGGATTTAAACCAGGCCACCAGGATATCGCCTATTTCTTTGCGAAAATAAATCATCACCGCCATTAAGGAGCCGACATGCACGGCCACATCAAAAGCCAGACCCTGATCCTGCCAGCCCAATAGCTGCGAAGGTAAAATCAGGTGAGCGGAGCTCGAAATGGGAAGAAATTCTGTCAGTCCTTGAATCACTGCCAATACAACAATAGCGAGAATACTCATTCGATAGTGACCTTCCATAGGTTTTGTTTTGATTTATCATAATTTTGCCAAAGTGTGGCAATGGTGGTTTGCGTAACCGGGTGCACCAGCTCTGGGGCCAGTTCAAACAAGGGCCAGAGCACAAAGGCATTTTTGGTGATCTCATCACGGGGCAGTTGCGCCGGTGAGTCGCAGATCATATCGTCATAAAACAATAGATCTAGATCCAAAGTACGGGGGCTAAATTTTTTATCGTCGGGGGTGCGGCCATTGTCACGCTCAATCTGCTTAAGCAGACTGCAAACCTGAGCCAGACTCATATCAGTGTCGGCCCCAGCCACAGAATTATAAAAATTACTGCCGTTAAAGCCCACCGCTTCACTCTCGTACACACTGGAGTGTTGCAACACGCCGAAGTGCTGGCGCAGCGCACTTAACCCATTAAGAAGGTTTTCACGCTTATTGATATTAGAGCCTAGGCTAATATAAATACGGGCCATAACTAACTTTGACTACGTACTATTTTAACGCCAACGGTTTGCGCCGCCGGTACCGCTGCAGGCTTGCTGACGGTAATGGCCACCTTGGGCGTATTGAATTCATTAAGAATAAGCGCCGCCAATTGCTCTACCAGGGTTTCCAGCAATTCCACAGGTTTTGCCAAGCAGTGTTCGGTGACACGCTGACTAACCAAGGCATAGTCAATGGTATAGGAAAGGTCGTCACTCTGGGCGGCCTGGCGTAAATCGCAGTCCATTTCGATATCGAAATAAAGGCTTTGTTTACTTTCTTTCTCAAAGTCGTACACTCCAATAATGGTGTCCACTCTAAGCTGTGATATATAGACTTTGTCCATGTTTGAAGCTCCAATGTCAGCTGGTCGGATACCTATAAAGGATTAGAATCAGTACCCTGACCTGGCGTAACCGCGATTTACCTCGCTGCGCTCGCATAAAATATGAACGGCGCACACTTATAATGAGCGGCGATAATAGCTTAAAACGTACAATTAAAAAATAAGGATGACAGTGTTAGCGGCGTTAATGTGCATTTTTGCCTATCTTCTCGGTTCGGTCTCTTCAGCAGTTCTGATCTGCCACCTTTTTGCGCTGCCCGATCCTCGCCAGGCCGGTTCAAAAAACCCCGGCGCCACCAACGTATTGCGCATTGGCGGTAAGCTCCCAGCGATCCTGGTATTAGTTTTCGATATTCTTAAAGGCACCATCCCGGTGTGGAGCGCCTATTTTATGGACATAGATCCAATTCACCTGGGATTGGTCGCCGTGGCCGCCTGTTTAGGGCATATCTACCCGCTGTTTTTCGGTTTTAAGGGCGGCAAGGCCGTGGCCACCGCCTTTGGCGCCTTATTGCCTATAGGTTTATCGCTCGGTGGCTTGCTGATCCTCACCTGGGCCTGCATTGTTGCCCTGACCCGCTATTCATCCCTGGCCGCCTTGGTCACCGTTTCCCTTGCGCCCTTGTATACCTGGTGGATCAAGCCCTTGTACACAGAGCCTGTGCTGTTTTTAACCGTGCTGATCATCTTTCGCCATCGCACAAATATCATGCGCTTGCTCAAGGGCAAAGAGCCTAAAGTAGGAAAAAAGAAAGAAAAAGAAGAGATAGCGCCGGAGAAATAACCCAGCGCTTAGGCCTGTTAGCGAATGCTAGGCAGTGTGTCTATCGGCCAGCGAGGCTGAACTCGAGTATCCAGGGTAGCCGTTTGTCCCGCCTTAAGACGCTGCATACCCGCATAAGCGATCATAGCGCCGTTATCCGTACAAAATGCCGGACGCGGATAAAATACTTCACCCTGCATGCCCTGCATCACCTGCGCCAACTGCTCACGCAAATAGGTATTGGCACTTACACCACCGGCAATCACCAAACGCTTAATACCGGTTTCCTTAAGGGCGCGCTTACACTTGATAGCCAGGGTGTCGATCACCGCGGTTTGGAAAGCATGGGCAATGTCAGCCTTGGTTTGTAGATCGTCACCTTCGCTGCGAATGGTATTGGCGGCAAAGGTTTTCAGGCCACTGAAGCTAAAGTCCAGACCCGGTCTGTCGGTCATAGGGCGTGGGAATTTAAAGCGATTCGGGGTGCCTTGCTCGGCCAGTTTCGCCAATAAAGGGCCGCCTGGATAATCCAGCCCCAATAATTTGGCGGTTTTATCGAAGGCCTCACCAGCGGCGTCATCCACCGACTCACCTAATACTTCATACTCGCCAATGGCGCTTACCTTGACCAACAAGGTGTGGCCGCCGGATACCAGCAAGGCCACGAATGGGAACTCAGGCACCTTTTCTTCCAGCATGGGCGCTAGCAGGTGACCTTCCATATGGTGCACGGCCACGGTAGGCAGCTTCCAGCCATAGGCCAGGGATCGTGCGATCGAGGATCCCACCAAAAGTGCGCCCACCAGGCCAGGGCCCGCGGTATAAGCAACGCCATCGAGATCCTCTGGACCACAATTCGCTTCGGCAAAGGCCGCTTCAATCAAGGGCAGAGTCTTACGCACATGATCTCGCGACGCCAGCTCAGGCACCACACCACCGTAGTCGGCGTGCATTTTTACTTGGCTATAGAGTTGGTGGGCCAACAAACCTTGTTCGTCATCATAGATGGCGATCCCGGTCTCGTCACAGGATGATTCAATCCCCAAAATGCGCAATGTCTGTCTCCTCGCAGGGCGATGTGGCTGATAAGGCCGCATATTCTACTCCCTTGGTGCAATTTTACCAGTATTGTGATATTTATTCTTTACACACCGGGGTAACTCGGATTACAATGCCGCACCATTTTTGAACCACATGATCATTATTTGATCGAATGAGTGCAGCTCATTAAGTTAGGTAGGTGAAATTTTAATGCCAGTAATTAAAGTAAGAGAAAACGAGCCGTTTGACGTAGCTCTACGCCGCTTCAAGCGTTCATGTGAAAAAGCAGGTATCCTTTCAGAAGTTCGTAGCCGCGAGTTCTATGAAAAGCCAACCGCTGCGCGTAAGCGTAAAAAAGCGGCTGCTGTTAAGCGTCACATGAAAAAGCTTTCTCGCGAAAACGCACGTCGCGTTAAATTATACTAATCACTGTCCGGTCTTGTTGTCATGAGTCTATTAGATTCGCTAAAAGATGCACAAAAAGACGCGATGCGTGCCAAGGACAAATTACGCCTTGGTGCTATTCGTTCAGTACTCGCAGCCGTTAAACAGCGTGAGATCGACGAGCAAATCACTTTAAACGAAGCCGATATTACTTCGGTTGTTGTTAAATTAGTGAAGCAACGCCGTGATTCTTATACTCAGTATAAGGATGCCGGTCGTGACGATCTTGCCGATGTTGAAGCAGCTGAAATGAGTGTTTTGGAAGAGTTTCTACCAAAGCAGCTGAGCGAAGATGAAATCAATCAATTGATTGATAAAGCCATCGCCGATACTGGTGCACAAGGCATGCAGGACATGGGTAAAGTGATGGGCGTAATTAAGAGTCAAGCTGAAGGCCGTGCCGATATGGGCAAATTATCAGGTCTTATTAAACAGCGTCTTAACGCCTAATTCGCGAAAGCAATTTCAAGCAAACCGAGCCTAGTGCTCGGTTTCTTCGTTTCTAAGCAAGTAAAAATCAAGGCATAAATTTATAACCCCTTTTCCTATCGCCCTTGATATACTAGTGTGATTCTCTTTTCTTCTTAGGTGTTGCCAATGGCAGGTAAGATCCCCCGACAATTTATCGACGATCTTTTAGCGCGTACCGACATAGTCGAGTTGATCGACTCACGCGTAAACCTGAAAAAAGCAGGCAAGGATTACCAGGCTTGCTGCCCATTTCACAATGAAAAGAGCCCATCCTTTACCGTTTCCCAGGATAAACAGTTTTATCACTGCTTTGGCTGTGGTGCCAATGGCAATGCCATCAGCTTTGTGATGGAGTACGACAAGCTTGATTTTGTTGACGCCATTGAAGAGCTGGCCAGCCTATTGCACCTGGAAGTGCCCAGAGAGCAAGGCAATTTTAATCAAAGCGATCGTCCACCTGTCTCCCAAGAGCAAAAACGATCCGATTACGATCTAATGGAGCAAACCGCGCGCTATTATCAGCAGCAACTGCGCCATCATGCCAATGCCCAGCTGGTGATTGACTACCTTAAAGGCCGTGGTTTAAGCGGGCAAACGGTAAAAGACTTCGGTATCGGCTATGCCCCCAGCGAATGGGAAGCCCTGTGCCAAACCTTAGGGAAAAACCCGAAACAAAAGCAACAGCTGATCGAGCTCAAGCTGGCAACGCAAAAAGACAATGGTCGCACCTTTGATTTCTTTCGCGATCGCCTGATGTTCCCTATTCGCGATCGTCGTGGCCGCGTTATCGCCTTTGGCGGGCGCATTATGGGTCAGGACGATAATGGCCCTAAATACCTGAACTCGCCGGAAACTCGTATTTTCCACAAAGGCTTTGAGTTATATGGCTTTTATGAAGCCAAACAGGCTCATAAAAAGCTGGAGCAATTACTGATTGTTGAAGGCTATATGGACGTGGTAGCACTGGCGGAGCACGATATTAAATACGCGGTGGCGGCCCTGGGTACGGCGACCACCAACGAACATATGCAGATGCTACTGCGCGCCACGGATAAGGTGGTATGTTGCTACGATGGCGACCGCGCCGGTCGCGATGCCGCCTGGCGGGCCTTAGAAAATGCCCTGCCCCATTTAAAAGACGGCAAGGCACTGAAGTTTGTATTTCTGCCCGACGGCGAAGACCCGGATTCCTTGGTGCAGCAAGAAGGTAAAGCCGCGTTTGAACAGCGCCTGGTCGATGCCAGAGATTTTAGCGACGTCTTCTTTAGCCGTTTGAGCGACGATATAGATCTTACTCAGGATGCCGGTAAAGCCAAATTACTGAGCCTGGCTCTGCCCTTGATTGAGAAGATCCCCAGCGAATTCTATCAGGAAAACCTGCTGGAGCGTTTGGCACGCTTTATCGGTCGTACCCGAGAGCAACTTAATGCCAAACTTAAAACTCCGCGCCAACAGCACAGGGTGGAAAGCCAGTTTAAGATGACGCCAATGCGCACCGCCATCGCCCTTATGCTGCAGCACCCGCAACTGGCGGCCAGCATTGACTACATGCCAGAGCTGGCCAGCCTCGGCCTGCCCGGTCTGGAGCTGTTTTTAACCATACAAAAGCATTGTCTCGATAACCCGGGAGCGCGCACCGCGCAACTGCTGGAGCACTACCGCGAGCGTGCGGAATATGGCGCCCTAACCAAGTTGGCCGCTTGGCCTCATCAAATAAACGATGAGGTGTTGGAACCTCATTTCCAACAAACGGTCAAATTCATTGAAGATCAGTGTTTAAATCACCGTTTAGAGTCCTTATTAATAAAGGACAAGACTCAAGGTCTTAGCGTGGCCGAGCGGCGTGAATACGCCCTGCTGACTCAAGCACTTAAAGGCAGTGAAGTGCTCGAAAGCTAGCCAGAAATTTCACGGTCTGTTATACTACGCTATTCACCGCGTCAAACCGGCTTGGGGCAACCAGCTTAGGTACTTAAGCTGACGCCTGTTGTATTAATTTATCAGGGTGGAAGAGCAAATCTCTATGGATCCAACTCCTCAGTCACAACTAAAACTTCTGATTCAGAAAGGTAAAGAGCAAGGTTATCTGACATTCGCTGAAGTGAATGATCACCTTCCACAAGACATCATAGATTCGGATCAGGTCGAAGATATCATTAGCATGATCAATGACATGGGTATCAAGGTTTGCGAAAGTGCGCCAGATGCCGATGAATTGATGATGGCCGAGACCACCACCGATGAGGATGCGGCAGAAGCTGCCGCTGCGGCACTTGCCACCGTAGAAAAAGAAATCGGCCGCACCACGGATCCGGTGCGTATGTATATGCGCGAAATGGGCACAGTCGAGCTATTAACGCGCGAAGGTGAGATCGATATCGCCAAGCGTATCGAAGAAGGTATCAACCAGGTACAGATTTCTGTAGCCGAATATCCGGAAGCCATTTCTCACCTGCTTGAGCAATGGGATATGTTCGAAGCGGAAGAAATCCGCCTGAGCGACATTATTACCGGCTTTTTCGATCCTAACGAAGAAGAAACGCAAATCTCAGCCACCCATATAGGTTCAGAACTAAGTGATGATGACTTAGATGACGAAGACGATGATGGCGATGACAGCGACGACGATAGCTCGGAAGAAGAAACGGATAACGGTCCAGATCCGGAAGAAGCTCGTATCCACTTTGAGAATCTGCGTAACTTATACAACGGTGCCCGTGTAATTTTCGAAGAAAAAGGTCGTTCACACCCTGACGCTAAAGAAGCTATTGTTGAGATCGGTGAGCTATTCCGCACCTTTAAGCTAGTGCCTAAGCAATTCGACCGCATGGTTAATAACATGCGCGACATGATGGATAAAGTGCGTGTACAAGAGCGCATCATCATGAAGCAGGCGGTACAGGTTGCGAAGGTACCGAAGAAAACCTTCGTTAAGCACTTTGCCAACAATGAAACCGACAGCGCCTGGCTAGACCTTGAAATCGCAGCCGGTGAAAACTACTCAGCCAAATTGGCCGAATTGAAGCCGGAAATTGAGCGCTGCATCAATAAGCTTAAGCATATTGAGCAAAGCACAGGTTTATCAATCGAGCGTATTAAAGACATCAACCGTCGCATGAGTATCGGTGAAGCAAAAGCCCGCCGTGCTAAGAAAGAGATGGTTGAAGCCAACTTACGTTTGGTTATCTCAATCGCCAAAAAATACACCAACCGTGGTCTACAATTCTTGGATCTAATCCAGGAAGGTAACATAGGTCTGATGAAGGCGGTTGATAAGTTTGAATACCGTCGTGGTTACAAGTTCTCGACTTACGCGACTTGGTGGATCCGTCAGGCTATCACGCGTTCAATCGCTGACCAGGCCCGTACCATTCGTATTCCGGTACACATGATTGAGACCATCAACAAGCTAAACCGTATTTCTCGCCAAATGTTGCAGGAAATGGGTCGTGAACCGAATCCGGAAGAACTTGCCGAGCGCATGATGATGCCGGAAGACAAGATCCGCAAGGTACTGAAAATTGCCAAAGAGCCTATCTCGATGGAAACCCCAATCGGTGACGATGAAGATTCGCATCTTGGTGATTTCATTGAGGATACCACCATTGAATCGCCAATCGACTCGGCGACCATGGAAAGCCTCAAGGGTGCAACTCACGAAGTGCTTGCTGGCCTGACGGCTCGTGAAGCGAAAGTATTGCGTATGCGTTTTGGTATCGATATGAACACCGACCACACCTTGGAAGAGGTAGGTAAACAGTTCGACGTAACCCGTGAGCGTATCCGTCAGATCGAAGCCAAGGCCCTGCGTAAATTACGTCACCCTTCACGCTCAGATCTACTGAAAAGCTTCCTAGACGCAAACAAGTAAAACGCGTCTGATTAAAACATTACAAAGGCCGCTTTTTAGCGGCCTTTGCGTATCATTTATAATATTCATCCAACATGGGGACTAACATGGCTTGGATTCAAATTCGCATTCGTGCCACCGAATCAACGGCGGACGCAATCAGTGACCATCTTATGGATGTCGGCTGCCCATCAGTCACCTTTATGGACACTAAAGACACACCCATCTTCGAACCGCAGCCAGGCGAAGTAAGATACTGGGCAGAAACCACAGTGATCGGCCTGTTCGAAGCCACACATGATATGCAGGAGGTGGTCGACTACCTTAAGGTTCAGCCCGAGCTAAAAGAGCAGTTCCACTACAAAATAGAACAGCTAGAAGATAAAGACTGGGAACGGGAATGGATGAAAAATTTCCAGCCGATTCAGTTTGGCGAACGCTTATGGATTTGCCCAAGCTGGTTAGATGTTCCGGATCCATCCGCGGTCAACGTCATGCTCGACCCGGGTCTGGCCTTCGGTACTGGTACTCATGCCACTACAGCCTTATGTTTGCGTTGGCTTGAGAGCCTGGATTTAAGTGGTAAAACCGTGGTCGACTTCGGCTGTGGTTCTGGCATTTTAGGTATCGCTGCCATTAAGCTTGGCGCCGCACGCGTTATAGGTATAGATATCGACCAGCAAGCGCTCGATGCCAGTATGGATAATGCCGAGCGCAATGGCGTTGCCGACCAACTTGAAGTTTACCTGCCAGAGAATCAGCCGAGCTTTGAAGCCGATGTGGTCGTTGCCAATATTCTTGCCCAGCCGCTGCGCGAGTTAAACGAGGTGATTCTTGGCCTGTTGAAGTCAGGAGGCGAGCTTGCTCTTTCCGGAGTGCTTGAAGAACAAGCCGAATCCGTGGCCGCTTGCTACGAACAAAAAGTGACCCTAGATCCCATTGCCCAGGAAGGCGAATGGGTGCGGATCAGCGGGATTAAAAAATAACCGTTTTTGATCCTCCCCTGCACAGCGGACAAAAGTCCCTGTGCAGGCCATTTCTCACTCTTTTTACACTGTTTACGCTCCATCAACACCCCGCCATATAAGCCCTGTCAAGCAGGTGTTCTTAAAACAGGCAAAAACCTTAGTGCCCTCACTCGTTATAAAATGTCAATACAAAAAGTTTAAAAAAAAAGCACTTTTGTTCAATTTCTAGCCTTTGATTTTGCCTCAAAAAACCGTAAACTTAGCGCCCCTTGAGACGAGGTAAATTGTAACGCTGTGCAAATTGGTCCTTACCAGTTAGAAAACAATTTGATGGTTGCACCGATGGCGGGGATCACAGATCGCCCCTTTCGGCAGTTGTGTCGTAGCTTAGGCGCGGGACTGGCCGTCTCTGAAATGTTGTCTTGCAATCCCAAGGTATGGCAAACCGCCAAATCCATGGGACGTATGGATCATAGCGGCGAATCGGGTATTCGCTCCGTGCAAATTGCGGGGGCTGACCCTGAGCTGATGGCGCAAGCGGCGCAGTTTAACGTTTCCAACGGCGCGCAGATCATAGATATAAATATGGGCTGCCCTGCCAAAAAAGTGAATAAAAAGCTCGCAGGCTCTGCCTTGTTGCAGTATCCGGACTTAGTCGAAGCCATAGTGAAAGCTGTGGTGGAAGCGGTAGATGTGCCCGTCACATTAAAAATCCGTACCGGCTGGGATGTGGACAACCGCAACGGCGTCGAGATTGCAGCGATTGCTGAACACAATGGTATTCAGTCATTAGCCGTACATGGGCGTACTCGCGCCTGTATGTACAAAGGCTATGCCGAATACGACACGATCAAAGCGATCAAGGGTTCAGTGTCAATTCCTGTGGTTGCAAACGGTGATATCAGTTCACCGCAAAAAGCGAAGCAGGTATTAGAGTATACGGGCGCAGATGCCATCATGATTGGACGAGCCGCTCAAGGTCGCCCCTGGATTTTCCGGGAAATTGACCATTATTTAAAAACCGGAGAAATACTTCCGCCCCCGGCCATAACCGAGGTGCGCAGTATTCTGATGGAGCATTTAGTTAATCTCCATCAATTCTACGGTGAGGCCATGGGGCCGCGGATTGCTCGAAAGCATGTTGGATGGTATTTGCAAACCCACGACGAAGACCGTCAGTTTAGGCGAGTATTTAATGCGCTAGAAACACCTGAAACTCAGGTGGATGCACTGAATGAATACTTTGAAACTTATTGCTAATCCAGAAAGAAAGAGACAATACAACGATGTTTGAACAAAATGTGACTTCTCCTTTTATTACTAACGCCCACGTTCAGTCACAAGAGAAACCACAGCCTCTTCGCGACGCTGTTAAAAAAGCTGTTCACCACTACCTTAAACAGCTTAACGGCCAGGACGTACAAGACGTTTATGAACTTGTTCTTTCTGAGCTGGAAGCGCCGCTTCTAGAAGAAGTAATGACCTATACACGCGGTAACCAAACCCGTGCAGCCATCTTACTAGGTATCAACCGTGGCACTTTACGTAAGAAGCTGAAAAAGTACGGCATGAACTAATTTATTCGCAGCCTTGAGCTGCACCGAAAAGCACCCTAGGGTGCTTTTTTATTTTCGCCCATACGCAAAAATGACCGAGGCATCGGTCGCGGTGTTCACCAATCCATATAAGTAAGTGTTCAGAAAATTGCGCAGAAAAAAAAGCCCAGAGCAAGGCATAGATTGAAGTAACTAGTCATTCTAATTATAAAATCTATAACACAGCGATGAGCATTTTTGGCCAGCAAGAATGAACGAAGACCTATCTGGATTGGTGTTATACAAAAACATCATCATTGTTTAAAATAGGGTTTCTAAGCAAACCCCTTGTCTAACCCCTAGGTCGAATTCACCAATAACTGGTGTCACCTATGACAAGATTATCTACTCAACTGAGGTAACAAAAACTACCATGGATACACATCGTCCAATTCGTCGCGCGCTCCTGAGCGTATCTGATAAAACAGGTATCGTTGACTTCGCTCGTGAGCTAGCCGCTCAAGGCGTCGAAATTCTTTCTACCGGTGGCACCTGCAAGCTGCTTGCAGACAACGGCATCAAGGTAACTGAAGTATCTGATCACACCGGTCACCCTGAGATCATGGATGGCCGCGTTAAAACATTGCATCCAAAAATTCACGGCGGCATCTTAGCCCGTCGCGGCCAAGACGAAGGCGTTATGGCTGAAAACCACATAGATGCAATCGACATGGTAGTTGTAAACCTATACCCATTCGCGCAAACGGTGGCAAAAGAAGGCTGCTCGCTTGAAGACGCGATTGAGAATATCGATATCGGTGGCCCTACTATGGTTCGTGCTGCGGCGAAGAACCACAAAGACGTGACCATTATCGTTAATGCCGCCGACTATGGCCGCGTTATCGAAGAAATGAAGGCGAACCAAGGTTCGACCTCACACGCTACCCGTTTTGACCTGGCTATTGCCGCATTTGAGCACACGGCTCAGTACGACGGCATGATCGCCAACTACTTCGGTAAAATGGTTCCTGACTACACCGAAGAAGCGGCAACCGATACTAAGTTCCCACGCACCATCAATATGCAGTTCACCAAGAAGCAAGACATGCGCTACGGTGAAAACTCGCATCAGGATGCAGCCTTCTATGTTGAAAACGACATTGAAGAAGCCTCAGTTGCAACGGCCAAGCAAATTCAAGGTAAGGCGCTTTCTTACAATAATATCGCCGATACCGACGCAGCCCTTGAGTGCGTAAAAGAATTTGATGCCCCGGCCTGTGTTATCGTGAAGCATGCTAACCCTTGTGGTGTGTCTGTGGGTGAAAACATCCTTGAAGCCTATGACCGTGCCTTTAAAACCGACCCAACTTCGGCATTTGGTGGCATTATCGCTTTCAACCGTGAATTGGATGCGGATACCGCAGAAGCCATTATCGCCCGTCAGTTCGTAGAAGTGATCATAGCTCCAAGCATCAGCGAAGAAGCGGCACAAATCGTTTCAGCCAAGCAAAACGTGCGCCTACTTGAGTGTGGTCAATGGCAAGCACAAACCACAGGCGTTGATATCAAGCGCGTTAACGGCGGTATCCTGGTACAAGACCGTGACCAGGGCATGGTAAGCATGGGCGACCTTAAAGTGGTTTCTAAGCGTCAGCCGACCGAGCAAGAACTAAAAGATCTTATGTTCTGCTGGAAGGTAGCCAAGTTTGTTAAATCAAATGCCATCGTATACGCCAAAGACGGCATGACTATCGGTGTGGGCGCCGGCCAAATGAGCCGCGTATACTCGGCGAAGATCGCCGGTATTAAAGCCGCCGATGAGAACCTTGAAGTTAAAGGTTCGGTTATGGCTTCTGATGCCTTCTTCCCATTCCGTGACGGTATCGATGCCGCGGCCGAAGCTGGCATTACTGCGGTAATTCAGCCAGGTGGTTCAATGCGTGATGAAGAAGTAATTGCCGCCGCCGACGAAGCTGGCATGGCAATGGTCTTCACCGGTATGCGCCATTTCCGCCACTAAGCAACTCACCGCCAGGGCCATTTAGGCTCTGGCGTGTTTTCGTAGACTATTCAAATCAATCTGCTATTTTGTGTTAACACATAATAATTATCACAAGGATTCGATTATGAAATTTGGCTTTAAAACCGCGCTAACCGCGGCCATCGCGCTTTCACTAAGCGCCTGTGTAAGCACCAGCACCAGTGAACAACTGACTGAAGCCAGCCAAGGCGAACTAAGAAGTGCACAAGCACAAGCCAGAGATCAATATCGTCACCCGGTAGAAACTCTGACCTTTTTCGGTATCGAGCCGAATATGACAGTGGTTGAAGTATCTCCAGGCGGTGGTTGGTACACGGATATTCTCGCTCCTTTACTTAAAGGCAAAGGCACCTTGTATGCCGCCCACTTCCCGGCAGACTCGGACGTGAAGTACTACCAGCGCTCATTGGCTGGCTTTAAGGAAAAGATGGCCAACACCCGTGCCTATGCCGACATCCGACTCACCGAGTTCCATCCCGGCACCCACCATAATATCGCCCCAGAAGGCAGCGCCGATATGGTGCTGACATTCCGTAATCTGCATAACTGGTATATAAATGGCGACGAGCAAGGTGTTAAAGATGCCATGCGCGCCTTTCATACCGCTCTTAAACCCGGTGGCGTGCTAGGTGTAGTGGATCACCGTTTGCCAGAAACGCGCGATAGCGGTAAGGCCAAACGTTCGGGCTATGTTAAAGAAAGCTGGGTGATTGCACTGGCACAAGAAGCTGGATTTGAACTGGTTGCGAAAAGTGAAATCAATGCCAATCCGAAAGACTTCGCTAACCATCCAAAAGGCGTGTGGACATTGCCACCCAGCCTGAGTTTGGGTGAAGAAGATCGCGCTAAATATGAAGCGATCGGCGAAAGTGATCGGATGACGCTGAAATTCATCAAACCCCTATAGGATTTATAAGCCATGAATGTACTAGTCATTGGCAGTGGCGGCCGCGAACACGCACTTGCGTTTAAAGCCGCTCAATCAAACAAAGTAGAAAAAGTATTTGTTGCTCCGGGTAACGCCGGCACCGCACTTGAGCCAAAATTAGAAAACGTAAACATTGGTGTTGAAGACATAGCGGCACTTATCGCATTTGCGAAAGAAAATAACGTTGAACTGACTATTGTTGGCCCTGAAGCACCGCTTGTTATTGGTGTGGTTGATGCCTTCCGCGAGCAAGGCTTGGCAATTTTCGGCCCAACCCAAGGCGCGGCGCAACTTGAAGGCTCTAAGTCCTTCACTAAGGACTTCTTGGCACGCCACGATATCCCCACCGCGTTTTACAAAACCTTTGAGCAAATCGAGCCAGCGCTTGAGTACATCAAAGAGCAAGGCGCTCCTATCGTGGTTAAGGCCGATGGCCTAGCGGCAGGTAAAGGCGTGATCGTGGCCATGACCGAAGCGGAAGCGGAAGAAGCAGTACGCGATATGCTAGCGGGTAATGCCTTTGGTGAAGCCGGTAGCCGCGTGGTTATCGAAGAATTCCTTGAGGGTGAAGAAGCCTCTTTCATCGTTATGGTTGACGGTAAGAATGTATTGCCATTTGCCACCAGTCAGGACCACAAGCGCGCCTACAATGGCGATCAGGGCCCTAATACCGGTGGTATGGGTGCCTACTCTCCGGCACCTGTGGTAACTGCAGAAATTCATGATCGCATCATGAATGAAGTGATCAACCCGACCGTTGCTGGCATGGCTGCGGAAGGTCACCCTTACACGGGTTTCCTATACGCAGGTCTTATGATTGCTGCAGACGGCACGCCTAAGGTAATCGAGTACAACTGCCGCTTTGGCGACCCAGAAACTCAGCCTATTATGCTGCGTCTACAGTCGGACTTGGTTGAGCTTATCGAAGCCGCAAACCGTGAAGAGCTGGATAAAACAGACATTCAGTTCGACCCGCGCGCTGCGGTAGGTGTGGTACTGGCAGCCAAAGGTTACCCAGGCTCATACCCTAAAGGCGACGCTATCTCAGGCCTGCTTGTTGAATATCCGGAAGGTGAAAAAGTCTTCCACGCCGGTACCAAGCAAGATGGCGACAAGGTAGTGACCGCCGGTGGCCGCGTACTATGTGCCACCGCACTAGGTGAAACAGTAACCGCGGCACAACAACGTGCCTACGAGCTGGTAAAAGCCATAGATTGGTACGGCGTTGAGTACCGTACCGATATCGCTTATCGCGCCATTGCTCGCGAAAGCTAATCTGGCCGCCAAGGCCTATTGAATAGCGAAGCTCCGGCTTCGCTTTTTTATTGCCTGAAGTTTATCCGCCCAATCGCGGCAAAGCCTGCTGGCCGAAGACAGTGCCGCAGTGGTTTGTTACCATTAGCCCATACTTTTCCCATTGGGGCGCAATATGCAAGGCACACTAAAAAAAATGAAAACCCAGCTCGGTGATGAGCACAACCCGGCGGTGCAATACCAGCTTCCCGTCGGCGACGAACTATTACCGCTAAATGAGCTGATAGGAAAAAACCTGACCCTGACCTACAGCGGTAACATCTTCTGTTCCAGCTGCGGCAAGAAAACCAAGAAGAGCTACTCTCAGGGCCATTGCTTTGTCTGTATGCGCAAGCTTGCCAGCTGTGATATGTGTATTATGAAGCCGGAAACCTGCCACTATGATCAAGGCACCTGCCGCGAGCCACAATGGGGTGAGGAGAACTGCATGATCCCCCACTATGTGTATCTGGCAAATACCTCAGGGCTCAAGGTGGGCATCACCCGTCATACTCAGATCCCAACTCGTTGGATAGACCAGGGCGCAACGGCGGCACTGCCTATTATCAAGGTCCAGACACGTCTGCAATCCGGCCTGGTGGAAGTCGCCTTGGCGGAGTTTATTGCCGATAAAACCAATTGGCGCAATATGCTCAAAGGCACTCAGGTTGAAGTGGACTTGCTTGCCGCCCGCGATGAACTCTTGCCACAGATCCAGGCCAAGCTAGATGAACTGGCGGAACTGTTTGGCGCCACCGCGGTGGAAGTGCTGGACGAAAAAGTGGTCGAGATAAACTACCCCGTGGACACCTACCCAAGCAAAATCAGCTCTTTTAATTTCGATAAAGAGCCCAAGGTCAGCGGCGTGCTCCTGGGAATTAAGGGCCAATACCTGATCTTTGATACCGGTGTTATCAACATTCGTAAGTTTGGAGCTTACGAGGTTGAGGTAGACTATAGCGCCTAGTAAATTCGTCACTGCTGCAAGGCTTGCCCAATAAGAAGCCTTGCAGATAGTCGCAATTGAGCTGCTGTAAAAATTGCTGCTGGCAGGGCTTTTCCACTCCTTCGGCCACCACACATAAATTCAAGTTCTTGGCCATGGCCACTATGGCGCTCACTATCTCGCTGTTACCGTATTCATCCGGCACCTTGGCAATAAAGCTGGCGTCTATTTTCAGCTTGTCTATGGGCAACTTGGTTAAATAGCTCAGCGCCGAATAGCCAGTACCAAAGTCATCCAGGGCAATATTTACACCCAATAACTTTAACTCCAACAACACCTGTTTGGCATGAGAAAAGGACTTAATAAAGCTGCTTTCGGTGATCTCCAACTCCAATTGAGTGGCATCGATTTGGTAACGGGCAATGGCCTCACGCAGGGTTGTAACCAGCCCATCCTGACAAAAATGCGCCGCCGAGATATTAATAGCCAGCCGCCCTTGCCAGCTTTTATCTTGCTGCCACAGGGCCAGCAAGGCGCAACTTTTATTTATCATCCAGCGGTCGATATGGGTAATTAACCCCAACTCTTCCGCCAAAGGAATAAACTGACCCGGCGAGATCACCCCCAATTGCGGATCCTGCCAGCGGATCAAGGCCTCGGCACCGGCCAAACTAGTATCTTCGGCGCAAAATATCGGCTGTAAATGCAGAGCAAATTCGTTGCGATCCAGCGCCTGCTTAATACGACTGGTCATGGTGAGGCGCTCTAAGGAGCGCGCGTTCATGGTAGCCTTATACAATTGATAGGAGTTACGCCCCAACTCCTTACTGCGGTACATGGCCACATCCGCATGTTTTAGCAGAGTTTCCATCGAGCCGCCATCATCCGGGTAGAGGGAAATACCGATAGAGGTGGTAACCGTGATGCTCTTTTGCGCCAGTGAAAAGCTGGCATTGAATTGCGCCAACACCTCCTCGGCGCAGCTTATTACCTCATCGACGCTCTCCACCTCATTCAACAAGAGGGTAAACTCATCGCCACCTAAGCGCGCCAGTGTATCACCACTACGAATACAGTGCTGCAGACGCTGCGCCACCTGCTTTAACAGGTCATCGCCTATGCTGTGCCCGAGAGTATCGTTAATTCCTTTAAAATGGTCTAAATCGATAAACATCACCGCCAGGCGTTGCTGCTGACGCTGGCTATGAGCCAGAGCGACGCTGAGACGGTCTTTAAACAAGCGGCGATTAGGCAGCCCGGTTAAATCATCAAAATAAGCCAGCTTGGCAATTTTACGCTCCGCAGCCTTACGCTCGGTAATGTCGGTAAAGATGCCGGCATAAACCGGATTTTCATCGCCCTGCTCTTGAATAGCGATAATGGTCAACCATTCCACATAGGTATCGCCGTCCTTGCGGCGGTTGTGTATCTCCCCCTGCCAGACACCATCACGGTCCAAGGTCTGCCACATGCAATGATAAAAAGCTGCGCTATGGTGACCCGAACTAAGCAGCTTGGGGGTTTTACCTATTACTTCCTGGGCACTGTAGCCGGTTAAGCGACTAAAGGCCGGGTTAACCTGCAAAATCACGCCGCTTTGATCCGTGATCATGATGCCATCCAAGGAAGCAGAAATAATTTTGTTGGCCAGGTAGAGATCCTTCTTCGAGGCCTGTAGCGCTGAGTCACGCTCCGCCAGCACCGTCCTAAGCTCGGTTAAATACGCCGACTCAATCTCGGTATTGATATGCTTGAGCGTTAACACCCCCAGCTCACACCCGCTGTGGCTATCGATCACCACCAGGTGACGAATACGGTGCTGATGCAGCTTATGGTAGGCGCAGAGCAAGCTATCCTTGGGGGTCACGGTCACCAAGTCTGTGCTGGCATGAGGCCAGCAAGGCTGCTCCTCATCAATGCACAGCAGCATATCCAGTACATCGGCGGCGGTGATTATACCCAGTTGCTCTTGGTGCTTAACCAAGACCGCATGAGTGCTAGACTTGGCCATTTGCTGCGCCACCTGAGTCAGGGTGCTGTTTCCTGGCACACAGGGAACATGGCGGTCGAAGTGCTCGCCGATAATTTTTAAATGAAGATAATGCTCAAGGCCTTGGCTATCGACTATATTGCCAAGGGATAACAAGCCACTAGGCAGCCCCTGTGGGTCGAGCACCAATAAATGACGAATGCCCAAATTGGCACATTTTAATGCCGCATCACTGAGTTTGTCCTCACTTTCAATGCAGTGCACAGGGGTCGACATCAGCTCGCTGATGGGTTGGCGAGTATAGCCCAGGTTTTGCGACTGCATACGCACACAATCGGACTCGGTCCAAACTCCCACCACCTTATCGTGCTCACGCACGGCTATGGCGCTGACATTGTGCTGGCGCATCAGGGCAACTACGGTTAATACATCCTGTGTGGGTGCACAAAAATAGAGCGGTAAGGTCCGTGCATCCTTTACCTTGTAATCCCTTGTACTCAGTTGCATTGCTTATCCTGCTGATTGTAACATCATGATACTAATAGACATCAGCCTTACACTGTTTGACCTAGGACAAAAAATGCCCAACTTAGAATTCCCGGTGCTGGCCGTTGAGTCAGACTTTATTACCCTGTGCACTGATGCCGGTGAGCTCGCGGCGGCGGATAATGGCCATCTGCTTTTTATCCTAGATAGTCGTCATCATTATTTTGATACCCAAGGTCAATCCCTAGCCCGCCAATGGCCGCAGTTATGTGCGGCCGTGCAGAATTATTTAAGCGCCGAAGGTCATTGTTGCCTGACCAAATTACAGCTTGAGGATGAAAGCCAGGTTTGGCCTTTGATCGAGTAGCCCGATGCCGTGGGCCTTGTAGATCGGTGCTCTGGGCGAGGCTTTAGCCTTGCAAGGTTATTGATTATCGGCCTTTCGGCAATGTGCTCCTGTTTTGCTCATTTGTCAGACTGCTAGGTAACTGCTCCTGCGTTACCCTAGTACCGCCATCCATGGCGGCAAAGTCTGACCTACAGGAAGGTTGGAGGTTAATTGTCAGGCTGCTAACCCAGATCTCACAGACACCTGTGGGCGAGGCTTTAGCCTTGCGAGGTTAATTGTCAGACTGAAGCCTGACCCACAACGATGGTGGCAAAGGTCGACCTACAAAATCAAGACTATTGCTGCTCTTCGTAGGCAGCCAGTTGCCCACGCAGATAATGCTCCACACCGCGGGCCAGGGCCGATAGATGGTAGCCACCTTCTAAAAATGACACTATGCCCAGCACGCCATGGGCCTTGGCAAATTCACCAAGGCGCTGACTAAACCAGGCATAATCCTGCTCAACAAATTTGAGTGCCGACATATCGTCTTCCAGATGCCCGTCAAAGCCGGCGGATACAAAGATCAACTGTGGAGCAAAATGGGTCAAGGCCGGTAACCACTGGCTTTCAACCAAACGGCGTAAATCATTACCATCGCTGGCCGGTGGCAAGGGGGACTGGATCAAGTTGGCTCTATCGACCGGCTCGGGGTTGGGATAAAGCGGGTTTTGAAACAAGGAGCACAGCAAGACATTGCGCTCATCAGCAAAAATGCTTTGGGTGCCATCGCCATGGTGTACGTCTATATCCAAAATAGCGATGCGCTCTATCCCTTGCTGCTGCGCATAACGCACGGCAATAGCGAGATTGTTATAAACGCAAAAGCCGGCGCTGTGCTCTCGGCTGGCATGGTGACCGGGCGGGCGCACCGCGCAAAAGCCAGCGTCTATATTTCCCGCTAACACCTCGTCCACGGCCGTTAAACCGGCACCAACAGCACGCTCTATAGCCTGCAATGACTCGGGACACAAGCGCGTATCACCATCGAGATCCGCATAGCCAATATCCGGTATACGTTGCTCCACCAAGGACACCAGCTGCTCACTGTGAGCACTGAGAAAGTCCTTTCGTTCGGCCTTGCGCGCCTGTAATTGTGCCAGTTCTAAATCTAAGCCACTGGCAAGCAGGCGGTCTTGAATTACATCCAGCCGAGCGGGCGAGTCGGGATGATCGCTGCCCATTTGATGGCGGCGACAGGCGGGATGAGTGATAACGGCGATACGGGACATAAGCTGGCTACATTAAACACTTTAATCAAAAGCTTAACAAAGTCGCAGCGCCTTGACCCTGCGACTTTGGTGTTAGCTTGTATACTTTCAGGACTGGCCTACTTCTTCGGACGTAAATCCAGGTTGCGGAAATCGAAGCTGAAATCGGTAACCTCAGTAGATACAGCGTGCATCCTGGCGCTGCTTACCTTATTTTGCTCGTTCAGGGTAAAGTGGATAAAGGCATCCGCTTCAAGCATGGGCTCATCCCATTTAACAATAAAGCTGTTACCGCTGTGGTGCTGCAGTTCGCCCTTTAAGCGCTTGGTGTGGGTAAAATCAATGCGCAGCTTGCCATCAAGTTGCTCAATAACCACGTCACCATACCAGGCATCATGAAGCGTACCAGTATAGTAAATAGGCGGTAAGGCGCTTTGATAATCTTCGACTAAACCCGGCTTGGCATTGGCGTAGGCCTGCTCCTTATTTTTAAAATGACGCTCGGCAAAACGCTCAACATAATCTTGATCTTCAAGCTCTAAAGCCTGCTCAAAGATTTCTTCGGTCACCGCCGAAAGCGCGGCAAAAGCCTGCTGATTCGACAGCACCACGACGCCAAGCTTTTTCTCAGGCAACAGAGAAACCTGCGACACCATGCCAAGAATACCACCGCCGTGGCCGACGCGTTTATAGCCATGGTAATCAACAATAGACCAGCCTAAGCCGTAGCCACTGAACTGTTGTCTGGTCGCCGTAAAGGCCGCTTTAGAAACGGCGCGATTAATATGCGGCAGCCACATTTGCTCTTGCTGCTTGGCGCTAAACAGGGTCTCGCCATTGGCCATAACCCCGGCGTTAAGTTGGGTATTCAACCACAGGCTCATTTCCTTCACGTTTGAGGCAATAGCACCGGCACCACGGAAGTCTTCCAGATAATTGACGAAGAAGGGGTTCAGCTTGCCGTTAAAGGGAATATGGCCGGTAGCATAGTTGCTGTTATCTTCATCGATACGGGAAAAACCGGCACGCGACTGCTCCATGCCCAAAGGCGTTAGCATCTTTTGCTCGATAAAGTCCTGCCAACTCATGCCGCTAACACGGGCAACCACCTCACCGGCGGTGACAAACATCAGATTGTTATAAGCGTAGGTACTGCGGAAACTGGACTGCGGCTTAAGATGCTGCAGGCTCTGGATAATATCGTCCACCGATTTATCCGTGTCCGGCCAAATCATCAGGTCACCCTGCCCTAACCCCAGACCACTGCGATGGCTAAGCAAGTCGCGAATAGTCATCTCCCGCGTGGCGTAGGCATCATAGAGGCGAAACTCGGGAAGATGGTCAATCACCTTGTCATCCCAGTTTAACTTGCCTTGATCTACCAGCATGGCCAGGGCCGCACTGGTAAAGGCCTTGGTATTTGAAGCTATACCAAACAGGGTGTCGGCGGTTACCGGCTCCTTGGTATCTAGGTGGCGCACACCAAAACCCTTGGCATAAACGACTTCACCCTCGGCCACCACGGCAACGGCCATACCGGGCACATCGAAACGGGCCATGGATTGCTCAATGGCGGCGGTAATTTTTTGCTCTTCCAGCTTGGCTTGCGCCGGGCTATTTAATCCCAGCAACACGGCGCTGCACAGCAGCAGCGTTTTAAATTTCATTGTTATTATTCCTTTTGAGTTACTTCTAAATCCTGATCTTCCAACAGCGCCAATTTAGCCCTAACAGTCACCTTTGCGTGCTTGGTCGGCGTGGATCTTCATCTCCCGCAGGTGCCGCTCGCGATTGAGATCTTCAATGCTGGCTTGGCGGCCAATCTCGGCAATATAGTGCTCTGGCAGGCTCGCCTCTTGGGCGCCGCGATAAACATGCTGCACATACCAATCGAACGGCAAAGCCACCCTATCGCGAGTGTTGGCGATATAACAATAGGCCCGAATCGGCTCTTGCTGGTCGACTAAGGTCACTTCGATATGCGCTATGTCATAACGCGGCCCTTCGATTTTATGCAGGAATTCCTGATCTTCAACATCGAGTATCCACACCACACCATACACGCTGGCACCACTTTCGCGGTAAATGGTGCATTTTCCCGAGCCGTCAAGGCTAAGCATATCGAAGCTCAAGCGATAGTCGGGTAAATGGGCTACCCCAACTCGCTGGGCAGAGGGTAAGCGCTCACCAAGACGCTGCGCCGACATATTGGAACCGAAAGCAAAATAATATTGTGTCATAACAACACCACCTGAATCGCTAATACTATTAATACCACGCCTATGGCGCGGTCAAACCAAAACCCTTTGGCATTAAAAAAGCCCCGAACCTGCTGCTTAGAGAGCAAGAGCGTGAGCAGGGAAAACCAGGCCCAGGTTGCCAAGGCCATATACAGACCATAGCCCAACTGCACCATTTTTGGTGTTTGTACCGATACCACCAGGGTAAAGAGCGAGAGAAAAAACAAGGTCGCCTTAGGGTTCAAGGCATTGGTTAAAAAGCCGCGACGAAAGGCCACCAGCAAGTTTTGCTGTAAGTCTAATTGCGGCTGGGCTTGCTCAGATTCAACCGCTGCCGCTTTACTGCGCAGCGCCTGCACGCCCAAATAACCAAGGTAGATGGCGGCCAGGTATTTCAGCACCATAAACAAGGTCGGCGCTTGAGAGATCAACAAGGCGACGCCAAGCAAACAATAAATAATATGCACCAAGATCCCCGCACCCACGCCGGCACTTGTGGCCAAGCCATTAGTGCGACCATAACTGACGCTGTGTTTGAGTACCACGGCAAAGTCCGGGCCCGGGCTGGCAACGGCAAAAAAGTGGGCAATGGCTATGGCGGCAAACTCAGGCCAGTAACTCATCCCTGCTCCTTGGTGAGCAAAGAGAGCAACAAGGGATCGGCACTGGTTTGTCCTAAGGCGCGCAATGTTTTTGTCGCCTTTTTAAAATAGCTGCGCAGATGTCCTTTTAGATGCGCCGCCCCTTTGTCTAAACCCTTAATATGACAAAACAGCGCCAATAAAAATACCTGCTGCTGCTCGGACAGCTCACTGGAACGATTGGCATAGGGGTTATAACACTTACCGCAACCACCGCGGAATTGATACACTGTGTTACTCAGCATCACGCCAAAACCAAAGAAGCTGGCCACCACCTCTGTGGCGGCATCCAGGTATTGTTCACCACCAGGTGGCAAGTGACCGCCCTGATAAATCATGACCCGCGCCATACCCTGCGCAAAGCTGGCGATCAGATCCTGTGGCTGATTGATCTGTTGCGGGTTATATGAGAGTTGTACCTGGCCATCACTACTCAGTAATTGAGCCTCTGGGCCGCGTAAACAATTTGCAAACTCCATACGCGGGAAGCGCTGCGGCTGGCTAAGCTCAGGGGCGACCAACACCAGGGGCCACTTTTCAAGACCAGCGTATTGTTTTACCTGGGTAAAAACCTGCTCTGCCATTTGCGCCACGCTATGGCTCTGGCCGGCAAAAAACGCATTGGTGGGCAGGACCAATTGCGTATGCTGGCGAAAATAATCACCATCAAAGTGTTCATAGGCCCATAAAAAGGTATCCAGCAGCCATTGCTGCTCTTGCTCTTCAAGTAAAGGCGAAGGTTTTAACCAACTCAACATAGTCATTTTTATTGCAACTTAAGTTCCCAGGGTCTGTTGACCTTTGTTGTTTGTTTCTGCAGCAGTTTGTAGTGTATTTATACAAGGCGGCACATGTGTGGTGTAGTTATTCTACATGAACATGTAACAACACAGTAGAAATGCGCTACAAGCGCTGCCCTACGGGTTCATCTAAACGCATCCTGCTCTGTGTTACTCGCTATGAACATAGGCGAGCAAGACCGAAGCAATGCTTCGCAGCTTAGCGAGGTGAGCGCATGGATGCGCGATGTAACCAAGCTTCATGGATGAATTTGACCACATAAATCAGTGATTATATTCATCAGAATGCGTTTAGATTGAACATAAAGTAAACCACAAAGATAAACAGACCCTAGAGCCAAGCATACCAACTCAATTAGAAAATAACAGCTGGGTGCGATGACACGCATTCGGTGAACAAGGCACCAAGACTTGGCTCTATAGGCTTTACCCAGAGGAACTGGCATTTTTTGAAAAATGTGCTAAACCAGATATACCAATTGCATTAAAAAGCGCTCGTTAGATTGAGCAAGGTTTTAATAAAATTGGTATGAATACTCACTGGCGCTACTTATGTAATGTTAACGAGTTTGACCATGCCCCATATCATCATAGAACATTCCGAAGATCTGCCGGTGTTACCTCAGGTATTAGTGGACAAGGTGCATCAGGCCACCTATGCCAGCGGCCTATTCGAACTAGCCACCATTAAGACGCGCGCCATTGCCTATCAGCATTATGAATTGGGCGATGGTAAGGACGGCTTTATACATATATGCGCCTATATTATGGCCGGGCGCACTCGCGAGCAAAAGCAGCAACTGAGCAGTCAGCTATTGGAGTGCCTTAGCACCTACTGTCGCCGCTCCGATTGTTTAAGCGTGGATGTACGTGATTTAGATCCTGAGATCTACATGAAGTGCTAAGCGCCGGGAGTCTGTGTCTCGGTGCTGTAAAGTCGCTGTGCAT
Source organism: Pseudoalteromonas qingdaonensis (assembly GCF_038739665.1). Taxonomy (NCBI): domain Bacteria; kingdom Pseudomonadati; phylum Pseudomonadota; class Gammaproteobacteria; order Alteromonadales; family Pseudoalteromonadaceae; genus Pseudoalteromonas; species Pseudoalteromonas qingdaonensis. The sequence continues at coordinate 383,930 of NZ_JBCGCU010000001.1, forward strand.
TGTCGCAGGCCAGAGCGCCAAAGTGGGGTAAATCCATGGCTTGATAGTCCAGCCACAGCTGCTGGTAGCTGGTTTTAAATAAGCATAAGGGGAAATTGCTGGCGAGCATCACCCGCTGGTAACCCAAGTGCGATATGGCTGTGCGGATCACCTTTTGCTGCCACTCGATATCGCCATCTGGGTGAGTAATTTCCCAGCCGCAACACTTAAGATAAATATTGTCGCACCCAGCGCACAGGCTTAGGCCTGCCAACCAGGCATCCCAGGTAGCTGGGGTCACCAAACCGGCATGATTGATCACTATAGCCAATTCTGGGTTGGCTTTGGCATGGGCCACAACGGCCGCCGCTAGCTCGGGCTCACACAGACTAAACTGGGCTTCAAAAAGCAAGCCCAGCTCACAGAGCAAGGTAAAATTTTTTCCTACATTTGGGCTTAACAGACGCTCTCCATCAGGCCCTTCGGTGATATCGCGAATTCCGCGTAACAAGGGGGATTTTAACCGCAGCAAAGAAGCAGCGAACTGCTCAGGTGCCTGGTCTATAGCGGCATAACTGATTGCCGGGCCGCTAAAACCTTGGCTTCGCAGCCAGTCCAGCTCTTTGGCTGGGTGTTGATTATCGAATCCCGCCTCAATATGGGCAACGCTTTGTAAAGCCTGGCCCTCACTTAGGTGTAAGTCAGCCATGGAGAAGTCACGTTGAATGCACTGCTTTTGCGGCCAAAACGGCGGCCCTTGCTGCTTAAGCCAATAATAATCCCCACGGGCATAAGCGAAAAAATGCACATGGGGATCAAAAACGGGCGTTGCCAAAGGCTTCTCCATTAAGACTGCCACAGACTCATTACTGCGCCGTATAGCCGCCGTCAATCACTTGCAGCGAGCCTGTGATAAAGCCGGCTTCTTCGCTGACCAAAAAGGCCACCAGATTGGCCACATCTTCCGGCTGTCCTAAGCGACCAAGAGGCTGTAATGCTGACTCCTCGGCCACCACAGCATCCTTGTCGGCTCCCGTGCTGGCGCAGAAGTTGTCGATAGCGCTGTGGAATAATGGCGTTTCTATGGTGCCCGGGCACACCGCATTGGCACGAATGCCAAATTCGGCATAATCCAGCGCCGTGGTTTTCGTCATTGACGCCAGCGCCGCCTTCGACAGGTTATAGGCGAAGGAATTGCGCTTACCCACCAGCGCCTGATCGGAAGAAATATAAACAATAGAGCCGCGTTTGGCCTCACGCATCAGCGGCAACACGGATTGTGTTGCGGCAAAGGCACCCTTGATATTCAGGGCTATCACTTCATCAAGCATGGCCTCAGAGGTTTGCTCTATATTGGCACTGCGGTGAATACCTGCGTTGCAGACCAAGACATCCACACGCTCTTCGCGCTCACAGATATCGGCTATCACTCGCTGCACACTGGCTACATCGCGCACATCACAATGGCGGTACTCGCCGATATCGGAAGTGACAATATCCAGGTTGTAAACCTTATATCCCTGGTTTGCTAACTTTTCTACAATGGCCAGACCAATTCCCTTGCTGCCACCCGTTACAATAGCGACTTCACTCATATTCATTTACGCCTTGATGTACATGTCAGCTAATACTAGCATCAGCGCTAAATAAAAATATAGGATTAAAAATAATGACATTTCGTCTTGATATGAAAGTGCGTGACTACGAATGCGATTTGCAAGGGATAGTTAATAACAGCGTGTACTTCAACTACTTGGAACATGCCCGCCATGAGTACCTGTTAGAGCAGGATGTTGACTTTGTAGCCCTGGCCAAAGAAGGTATCAACCTGGTGGTGGTGCGCAGCGAAATGGATTATAAGGCTTCCTTGGTGCCCGGCGATAAGTTTTATATTGGCGTTGAGATGGTGCGCGAAAGCCGCCTTAAGTTTGCCTTTATACAGAATATTTACCGCGCCAGCGACGACAAGCTAGTGCTTAAAGCCAAGGTTATCGGCACCTCGGTCAATGCCGAAGGCCGCCCCTTCTTGCCGGCGCAGTTAGAGCGCTTATTTGCGGCTTAGGGCTTACTACTTAGGCGCAGCGCCAACTGTAAAGGTAAGGGTATGAGCCCCTGTTAAGATCAGGGTCTCTTTATCCATCTGCAGCAGTGGCGATGACTTTAGGGTGCTTAACAAGGCACTTTCATTGCGCTGCACTTCGCCCTCACAGACCCTGTAGGTCATACCCAGATTAGTGACCTGCAACCTTTGCTCTTCCACCTCGGTGCTGGCAAAAAAGTTATTGCAGCCGGTGTGGCCATTTAACTGCAGCGCATCAATAAAACCCACATAGGTGTTATCGGCTTTTACCGCTTGCCCATCTACACTGGTTAAATACCAGTGCTGAAATTTAAGCGCATCGGCCGTGCGCTGATCTTGTGCGGCACAGGCCGTTAATCCGATTATTAAGGCCGCCGCCAATATTAAATTTTTTCTCACCCTTGCGACCTTGAACTCGCTGCTGCTAATGCCCTTAATGCTAAAGCAAAGACAGTGAATTTGCACCGATAACACCTTAATAAAGTGCCATAAAACATAACTTTTAACTTCCTTTTTACAGCTACATACGCTTTAGTATAGAGTTAGTAACAGAGCAGCTAAAAAATGGATTTCGACATGACGACCCAGCTTATAAAACCTTTAGTTATTAGCGCCCTGAGCGCGGCGCTTCTGGCCTGTGGTGGTGGCACAACCGATGATAGTGGTGGCGATACCCCATCCAGTTGGTCCCAAGGCGTTTTTGCACCCTCTAGTCAGTTTAAAGGACAATGCAGCGCCTTGAACCAGAAAAACTGGTTGCGCTCGTGGAGCAATGAAACCTATTTATGGTATGACGAAATCATCGACCGAGATCCCGCCTCCATTGCCTCTGTGGAAGAGTATTTTCATACTTTAAAAACCACGGCCACCACAGCATCTGGAGCCCAAAAGGATAAATACCACTATGTGATCCCCACGGACGAATGGCAGCAAAGGCAAGAAAGCGGTACAGTTATGGGCTATGGCTTTAATTTTGAATTGCTCCGTGCAGCCCCGCCCCGCGAAGTGATGGTCAGTTACACCGAGCCTGGCACCCCTGCCAATGCAGCAGGAGTCAGACGCGGCTGGGAAATTATCGCAGTTAACGGTGTTGATATGATCAACAGCAATGACATAGAGGCCCTGAACAGCGCCCTATACCCAGAAACAAAAGGCATACAAACCGAGTTCACCTTTAAACTGGTCGGTTCAAATGAAGAGCGTAAAATCACCCTGACAGCGGGCAATTTTGTGCAAGACCCTGTAATGAATGAAAGTATTATTGCCACTAATGATGGCAATGTGGGTTATCTACAATTTAATTCTCATAATGATCCCGCCGAACGCCAGCTTTACGATGCTTTTAACTATTTTGCCAGCAACAATATCAATGATCTGGTCGTTGATCTGCGCTATAACGGCGGCGGACTACTGGCCATGGCCGCGCAATTGGGTTATATGATCGCGGGGACATATAATACAGACAACCTTATTTTTGAAAAAACCGTTTTCAATGATAAGCACCCTACAATTAACCCAGTGACCGGCAAGCCTCTGACTCCTTACCCCTTTATCGATGAGTATATTGGCTTTGACCCAGCGTCCGGTATTAGCGCAGGCACCAAATTACCCAGCCTTAACCTTGAGCGCGTCTTTATTCTTGCGTCTCCTGGCACCTGCTCGGCCAGTGAGGCCTTGATCAATGGCTTAAACGGCATCCCAGCAGCGCGTGGCTTTAAAGTCATCCTTATTGGCGGTAATACCTGCGGTAAGCCCTACGGCTTTTACCCCACAGATAACTGTGACACCACCTTCTTCAGCATTCAGTTTACCGGCGTAAACCATGCCGGCTTTGGTGACTACGCCGATGGCTTTGCGCCCGAAAATACCCCGAATACCACACTGGCTCCTGAGTATGTAAAAGGGTGCGCGGTACCTGATGACTTTACTCACCTGTTAGGCGATAAAAACGAAGCCATGCTGGCTGCGGCACTAAACTATCGCGCCTCGGGCGTGTGCCCGGCTCCAGCCTCTGCGGCAGGCTTAAAAGGCTATGAGCTACAAAGTACGGCTTCAGAAATGGGTCTGAGTATTGGCGACAACCGCTGGCAGACCCAGTTGAAAAACAATCGTATAGTGACCCCCTTACCTAAGGAGTTTAACTAATGCGCAAGTTTTGGCCCCACAGCCTGCTGGCGGCGGTAGCTCTTGCCACCAGCAGTGGCTGCAACAGTACGGTGAATCAGGACGAGTTGCGCCCGGCGCTGCTGAGCGAACCAAGCCAGCAGCAAGTAGCCGCCCTAGTTGCTCAGGCCCTTAACATCAAGGGGGTGAATATTAGCGAAGATGTGTTTATGCAAAAAAGCTCATTGGTGCTGAGCTCCCCTCCTTTCACAGACGCTCAAGGTAATCCAATAATGGGCAAGCAAGTAGAAATGCCTGAGCGCTTTATGTTGCTCACCGATGGTAAGCAGTGTTATTTGCAACACCTTAATAGCGAGCAGATTTTGCCCGCCCCGACCCTGACTTGTCGTTAACAAAAAAGCGCCGGCTAGTGTCGGCGCTTTTTTCTTACCTATTTATTAATATCTATTTGATCTCTACCCGAGCTGAGCGCATCACCACTTCATCATTTAGCTCGATACCTATACCCGGCTCTTCACTGACCTTAAACTTGCCGTTGACCGGTTGCGGGTCTTGAATACACAGCTCGCGGTTCCATTTTTTAATGGCATAGGTGTGATGTTCGTGGATTAAAAAGTTAGGGATCGCCGTCTCCAGGTGCAAAGAGGCCGCGGTCGCGACTGGGCCGCCGCAGACATGGGCCTGAATACGTACATCGAAAATATCGGCGTAATCACACACCTTTTTGGTTTCGGTAAAGCCGCCACACAGGCCGATATCCGGCTGTAATACATCAATACTCTGATCTTCCAGATAAGGACGCACGCCCCAGCGGTTATACAAACGCTCGCCACCGGCAATGGGCACGGCGACCTTATCGGCCACCTTAGCATGCAAGGAGTGATTTAGATAATTCACCGGCTCTTCGTAATACATGCAGTCAAATTCCTCGGCGATTTCACCGATTTGAATCGCCGATGTAGCACCTGGCAAACTGTGACATTCAAAAATAATATCCACCTCATCCCCCACGGCTTCTCGGATTGCCTGCATACGAGCACGATACAGCTTCATTTCCGCGCGGGAAATTATCTTAGTGCGATCATAATAGGTATTGCCATGCTTATCGTATTGGATGGGGTCCACCTTCACCGCATCATAGCCTTCGGCTATGGCCTTAAGTGCCGCCTCGGCATATTCTTGCGGCTGCACCAGGGCTTTAAACTCGCTGTCCCAGTCAAACTGCAGTTGTGACGCATAGGTACGCAACTCATCATTTACCTTACCACCGAGCAGCTGATACACAGGCAAGCCCAGGGCCTTGCCCTTGATATCCCAAAGCGCCGTATCTATGGCACTCATGGCAGCATAAACTACCGGGCCGCCACCTAAGCCCCAGAAGCTTTCACGCAACATGCGCGACCAGAGCAGTTCGGTTTGAAACGGGTCGTGACCGATCAAGAAGGCCTCGGCCATTTCCTTGATCATGGCCGCCGCGGCACTGTGGCCAAGATCATAAGCTAGACCAGCTTCGCCGACACCGCTAATGCCTTCATCGGTGTGAATACGCACAAAAACAGGGGTCCACGCCGGACGGTCTGGGCAGTGAATATCGAAAACTTCTACGCGATTTACTTTCATCTTCTTTCCTTAGGGTCTGTTTATCTTTGCGGTTTACTTTATGTTCAATCTAAACGCATTCTGATGAATATAATCACTGATTTATGTGGTCAAATTCATCCATGAAGCTTGGTTACATCGCGCATCCATGCGCTCACCTCGCTAAGCTGCGAAGCATTGCTTCGGTCTTGCTCGCCTATGTTCATAGCGAGTAACACAGAGCAGGATGCGTTTAGATGAACCCGCAGGGCAGCGCTTGTAGTGTATTTATACAAGGCGGCACATGTGTGGTGTAGTTATTCTACATAAACATGTAACAACACAGTAGAAATGCGCTACAAGCTGCTGCAGAAACGAACAACAAAGGTCAACAGACCCTATTATTCGGCAAAACCCGGGTCTAAACGATACGCTTTACGCAACATGGCCGGCCATGCTAACTGCCCGCCGGTACTGCCGCTGTGCACCACATTGGCTTGGTTATATATGTTATCTATGATTGGCTGTGGCACGCGGATAGGTGCTTGATTCATGCTTTGCATTGCCACTTGAATTTCGCAGGCTCGTTGCAAGTCATAAAAACGCATAAAAGCATCACCCACTGTAGGGCCGACGGTTAAGCCGCCATGATTCACCAACAGCATATGGTTGGTGGTGCCTAAATCACGCTGCAAACGGGCTTTTTCATCCTCGTTCACCGCCAAGCCTTCATAGTCGTGATACGACAAGGATGGCAGGGAGAACATAGAATGTTGTGAATAAGGCTGAAGCCCGCCTTCAACGCTGGCCACGGCAATAGTTTCTTTGGTGTGCAGGTGGATCACGCAATGGGCATCGTCACGCACTTCATGAATGGCGCTGTGAATGGTGAAACCGGCAGGGTTAATCTCATGCGGGGTATCATCTAAAATCTCGCCCTTAAGATTGACCTTCACCAGATTCGAGGCACTCACCTCATCAAAACTCAACCCAAAGGCATTGACCAGATACTCATCGGTGCCAGCAATGCGCGCCGACATATGAGTGTAGATAAGATCGCCCCAACGCATATGGTCAACCAGGCGGTAACAGGCTGCCAGGTCGACGCGCAAGCGCCATTCTTGTTCGCTGACCTTATCTTTAAGGTTTAATTTAGGTAACTGGGGGATCAGGGTCATGCACTACTCCGCACACTTTATGGATGGATAGAAGTCTAAACACTTATTAACTGCCATTCAACAAAAAACCACCGCAGAGTAAAACTCATACGGTGGTTTTTTATCTAAATTCGAACCTGACGTTACTTAACGTTGGCAAGATACTCGGCAATAGCTGTAAACTCTTCATCTGAAACATTCATTACCATGGCTTTCATCGCCATCGACATGCCGTTGGCACGAGCGCCAGACTTGATGTCTTTCATTTGCGCCACTAGGTATTCTTTGTTCTGACCAGCCAGCTTAGGATAAAGCGGCATAATTGGCGCATTGCCGTCGGCACCGTGACAGGTGTGGCAGTTTTTCTCTGTGTATAACGCCTTGCCGTCTGCCGCTTGCGCATTCATCGCCATTGCAGAAACAGCAATCGCACCGGCTCCCATAAGTACTTTAGTGAACTTTTTCATAATATTTACTCTTATAATTGACGGTAAAATTTGGGGAGGTTCCCCCCCCACTAGCAATAAGTGTAGACCCTTGTTCTTCACTGTAGCAACTAAGAATTAACAGACGCTGAGCATCCGGCAATCAAAAAATGGCGCATTACCACATCAGATCATCAGGAACTTCGTAGCCTGCATAAGGATCGTCCTCATCGACATCTTTATCATCGCTTTCAACATGGAAAACAATATATTTTTCATCTACTTCAGCGATTTTACGCGCAGGTTCATCCTGCAATACATAAAATTTTCCTTCCAGCACACAAATGGCTAGTCGGCCATTAGCCAGGGCTTTTTGCGTCTGCGCATTCACCTCAATTTCCTTCACCTTGTTTTCATAGGTGAAGTTAAAGGTCAGCGGGCCGCGAATTTCATCCTGGTTGTGATGCTCTAAAATCTGCTTCACACGGGCTACCTGTTCACGCTCTTTTAGCTCTTCCTGACGCTGCTCATTAAGTTGCGCCGCTTTTTCCTGCTGCGCCTTTTTAGTTTGCTCGATATGCTTTTGCAAATCGCTTTGATCGCTCGTGGCACCTTTTTTCTTCTTCTTTTGCGATTTACGCTTTTCTGTTTTTGCCACCTTGGCCTTGTGCTCGGTGGTTAAGCCTGCTTTTAGCAGCTGATCTTGTAAAGAACCCATAATTGTCACTTTCAACAAACTAACTTAATAAGGTTATTTTACCCATCCTTTGGCGAAATAACAGTAGCATGGCCGAACTGATGCCACTTTGATTAATCGCAAGCTTTATCCCGCTCTTTAGAGCTATGATACACTCCCTCGCGCCTGGTCTCTGACGTTCGTTATTATGCCCTATTGGTTGTTGCTCTGTTGCTCTGTGGTGATATTTTTTGTGCTCTATGCGGTGCAGCCTCTGCTCGCGCTGTTTGCCCAACAATATCAGGTCAGTCCCGCCAGCGCCGGGTCATTAATGACCTTAACCATGCTGCCCTTGGCCATAGCCCCCTTGTTTTATGGCGTTTTACTTAATCGTCGCAACCTCTATCGGGTGCTGCAAATTGTGATGCTGGTGCTCGCCTTTAGCAATGCCCTGGTGCCCCTGTGCACCGAGTTTTGGCAGTTACAATCCCTGCGCCTGTTACAAGGCCTGGCACTCCCCGCCGCTCTCACGGCCATGACTGCTAGCATCGCTTTACGCTTTAAAGGGGAAGCTATCAGCGCCAAAATGAGTGCCTATATCGGCAGTACCATAGCCGGTGGCTTTTTAGGTCGCGCCCTGGCGGCGGGGTTTGCCGAATACCTGAGCTGGCAGAGCTTCTTTTGGCTAAATTCCTTGCTCTTATTGTTGCTGGCTTTATTTATTCGCGCCAAGAAAAAGCCTGTTTACCAAGCTCACACGCCTTGGCGGGGAAATCTTAAGGCATTGGCTACAACGCGCATTCTCAGCCTTTATGGGGCGGTGTTTTGCATGTTCTTTTGCTTTGCCGCACTGCTGAATTACCTGCCCTTTATTCTGCGCAGCACCTATGCCATGAGCAGCACCAAAAATATTGGTTTAGTCTATAGCGGCTATTTGCTTGGCGCCTTAGCGACCTTGATCACACCCTATCTGCACAGGCGCTTTAAGAATATGTTTGCCTTGCTCGGCGGCGTGTTTTTATTTTATTGCGCCACCATAGCCCTGATGTTCTATCAGCACCTGAGCGTGTTCCTTATTGCCTTTACCTGCTTCTGCGCCGCCATGTTTATTATTCATGCCAGTGCCGCGCCGCTGGTAAATCGCCTCAGTCGCGCCAGCGCCAGTTTGACCAATGGTGTCTATGTGTCGTTTTATTACAGCGGCGGCGCCCTGGGCTCCTTTTTACCCGGGCTGCTTTATCAGGAATATGGCGAATATGCGTTTTTGACCTGTATTTTACTTGTCTGCTTAATGGGTTATGGCTTGATAGTGCTGCCGCAACGCTTAGCCACGGGCAACACCAGGGGCTGACGCTGCCAGTGCTTAAACAAACTGTTGAGCCCGGCCTTAGGCATAAGCCAGGTTTGCTCATTATCGAAGGGGTGACAATGGTACAAGGTTTCGTCTTGGTTATTACCTTGGAAATGGCCTTGGGGATCATCCCAAATGGCCGCATCCAGCCATAACTCCACCTCCTGCTCTGGGTCGTTCATCAGCGCCAGCATGGATACACAACCGGGGCGCACGCCCAGGTAGCGCAGTAAGCGCTCATCGGAAGCAAAACCTAAGCGGGACACCTGCTGCGCTTTAGAAAGCGCCTTAAGATCCACCAGCGCATCGTGGGCAGTAATGAGCAAAAAATGACGACGGCCATAATTATCGCGCAAAAACAGGTTTTTCAAACGCACGCCGGGTCGGTGCAGAGCGATTTCATCGGCGGCTCTAGCGGTGGCCAGCGGCGGGTGGACAACCTTTTCACAGTCGATATTCAGTTGCGACAACAGTGCTGCCAAGGCTTCAATACTGGCCGCCATTACAAACAAACGCCGCGCAGCTGCACGCTAAAATCGCGCCAAAGAACTTCATTTATCTCATAGGCATCGGGGCAATAATCGCGCTCTTTTAACTCTTTTTTCAGCGCCGCTGCTGCTTCATCTTCAAGTTGTAACTTAAGCACCCTGGATTCATCAAAATGCTCGCGTTCGATATAAGTTTTCATTTGCTTACGGCTGATGGGCTTGTTGAGATCCAAGGCGGCACGCTTACTGGCTTTAACCGTCATCACATAGGCAAAAATCTTGCGCCCCTGATCATCAAGCTTGGCGTAAAAATCCTGACTGTGAATTTCATATTGACGCTCATCTGGGGAGGACGAGCAGCCCAGCAGCAAGGCGGTGAATAATAAAAGGAGTAGAGCGCTTTTCATAACTTCGACTATTGTTCTTATACTTACCTGCTACTGTAACAAAGCCGCACACATTTGGGGAATTTATCGCAGTTTTTTGCTAGTCGATGTCCGCAATCCTAGATTAATTACCACGGCAAGCGCCTCCCTATTAGCTCTTGGTCGCATTTACACAAAAATATCCTGCTCCTTCATATCTCTGCCTTAATCGCCATGATATGCTGGCAAAAAATTCATTCTTGCCGTTATGAATCCCCATAAACAAAGCCTTATTTATCTGCATATTGCCGTACTCTTATTTGGCGGCACCGCCCTATTTGCCAAGTTGATCAATCTTTCGGCTCTAGATATCACGGTGTACCGCACCGCGGTGGCCGCAGCGGCTCTGGCCTTACTGCTTGGTTTTCAGGGTCAACGTATACGTTTAAACAGCCATAAAGATTATGCCATTGCCATAGGCCTTGGCATGATAGTTGGCATACATTGGGTTACTTACTTTGCCGGCATGCAGCTGGCGGGGATCACCATAGGCATAATCGCGTTTTTCAGTTATCCAGTACTTACCGTTTTAATCGAGCCCCTGTTTCATCGTCAATGGCCAAAAGCCAAGGATATAGTCAGCGCCTTAGTGGTCAGCTTCGGCATTTACCTCTTGGTGCCGGAGGCGAATTTAGGCAACGATATCACCTTGGGGATAGTAACAGGCGTATTTTCAGCACTGTGCTTTGCCCTGCGCAATATTTTCCAAAAGCGTTATTTCACCCATTACAGCGGTCCACAAACCATGTTTTACCAAACCCTGGTTGCGGCGCTGATGCTGTGCGCTTTTGTCGAGGTGCCGGTGGCGGACATCCCCAATCGTGACCTTGCCCTCTTGCTTCTGGTAGCCATTGTTTTTACCGCCGCGCCCCATGCCTTATTTGCCGCTTCTCTGCGAGGGCTCAGCGCCACCACGGCAGGGCTTATCTCTTGTTTACAGCCCTTGTACGCAACCATTTTGGCGTTTATGCTGCTACAAGAGCGTCCCGATACGGCGACGTTAATCGGCGGTCTGATGATAGTCAGCGCAGCCCTTTTTGAAACCTGGTCAGTCTCGAGGCAACCAAAATGAAGGTTTTTGCACACCGTGGAGCCAGCGGCAACCACCCGGAAAACACCGAAATCGCCATTAGTTCGGCGCTAAACATAGGTGTCGATGGCATTGAACTGGATTTACAAAGCTGTTTGGATGATTACGTTATCATCCACGATTCCTGGTTGGACAGAACCACCTCGGGGCAAGGCAAGGTCAATGCCACCGCCTTTGCCGACATTCAAAGAGTGGATGCCGGGAATGGACAAAAGGTACCGGGCCTGCAAGATGTGATTAACTGGGTGGGCAATAAAACCCTGTTAAACCTGGAATTAAAACACACCTTCTCTTTAGATAAGCTGGTCAGCACCTTGGAGCACAATGTTGACCAAGGCCGACTTAGCCGTGAGAAACTTATTGTCTCTTCTTTTGATCACCATCAACTGCAATGGTTGAAGCAACACCTGCCCTGGGTCAAAATTGGCGCCTTAACATCATCTATTCCCTTAGGCTATGCGGAATTTGCGCAGCGCCTTAATGCCTATAGCCTGCATCTGGATAAAAACTTTGTTAACCATGAGTTTATCGCCGATGCCAAAGCCAGAGGGCTGGAGGTGTATGCCTACACGGTAGATAAAGACGAAGACATTTTAGCCATGCAGGCACTGGGGCTAGATGGCGTCTTTACCAACTTCCCATGCAATACCAAGCAAGTATTGGCACAGCATGGAGATAATACCAATTCACTTAAATAGCTAATCATTCTAGCGGGCTAAAACTGATCACATACTTAACAGAATTGGTATAACAAACTAGTTTAAGCCGCTGTGCCCTATAGTTTTTCTAGCCACGGCCGATAAGGGTTTAAGGAATTATGTTTTCGCCTATACCAGGTGGAAAATATCCACTCTGACAAGCAGAGGTAGCAGCATTTAATGAGTCGGTTTATGCGCATTTACAACTATATTGAACAAACCTTTTTTTACACCCTGACGCGTAAAATAGTCGGAAACCTCAGCTTTTTACTGCTGTTACAATCCATTAGCCTGTATTGGCTTTATCAAGAGCTGGCGGCAAATGAACAGGGGTTAGCACTGTTCTTCGTACTCACCGGCATCATTGTCAGTGGCTTTATTTTCACCATCTTTTATATGCGCCACCTGATGGTACGCCCGGTTCAAGCCATGCGCGACACCCTGATCCAAATAAACAACCAGGACGCCACCCTCAACGCCCGATTGCCGCAATTCACCTTTGATGAATTTCGTGAGCTTAGCGAGCAATATAATCAGTTTGTTCATCATCTTGGGGACTTGCTTACCAGCACTTACCATGGTGCCGCACAGGCCGCTAACAGCAATCAACAAGTCAATTTATCAATGCAGAATTCTGCCGAACTGGGCGCGCAACAACTGCACTTTAGTAATGAAATAGCCGCCGGCACAGCCCAGGTGACACAAAGCCTGGAGCAAATAGTCGTCAGCACTGATGCGGTATTTAATGCCAACAGCGATAGCCTCAGCTTTGTGCAGGGTTCGTCACAAGAGCTCAGTCAGCTAGTAGCGAAAATTAAACAAATTACCCAGCTTCTAGCCCGTTTTGCCGACACAGTGACCGGGCTAAAAGAGAACTCGGAAAACATTCGTAACATCCTCAGAATGGTCGAAGGCTTTGCCGACCAAACCAACTTACTGGCCTTGAATGCCGCTATTGAAGCCGCCCGAGCCGGAGAAGCTGGCCGCGGCTTTGCCGTGGTCGCCGATGAGGTCAGAAGCCTGTCGCTTAAGGTCAGCGATGCAACCAGGCAGATCAGTGAGTTTATCAATCAAATGAATAGCTTGGTGGCTGATACCAGTGAGGAGTCACTGCAATTGATCGATCATTCATCGCAAGCCGAACAAGCCATCAACAGCACAGCCAATGGTTTTAGCCAGCTGGTCAGTGACTTTGAACAAAACCAGCGCCAATTGCAGGAAATAGTGGCCGCTGTTCATGAGCTTGAGCAGTGCCAGGCACATACGCAGAAATCGGTGGAGCACATCAGCCTGCTCGGACAAGATGCCAAGACACAAATAGATCAGGCAGCAGAGCAATGCGCTCACTCCGAGCATTTAACCCGAAGTACCCAAAGTGATTTACAGCGCTTTGTCAGCTAAGGCGTAACACGCATAAAAAAAGCCGCTCAAGCGGCTTTTACATTCCAGGCCTTGCTTAATCGCGCACCTGACCAATACCATTGACCAGGTATTTTTCCGTGGTCAGGGATTCCAGCCCCATAGGACCGTAGGCATGTAGCTTAGTCGTGGCAATACCAATTTCGGCACCTAAGCCCAATTGCGAACCATCTGAGAAGCGTGATGATGCATTCACCATAACCACAGACGCATCCACACTACGTTGGAACAGCGCCGCCGTTTGCTCATTTTGGGTGCAGATCACCTCGGTATGAAAGCTGCCAAAGCGATCTATATGGGCCACCGCGGCGTTAAAGTCTTCGACCATGCGCACGGCAATTTCTAAGTCCAGGTATTCCTCACCGAACTCGTCTTCTCCTATCACCTTGGCGCCATCAAAGTACTCTGCCGCCTGGCTGTCGGCGTTAATACGCACGCCTTTTTCGGCCAGGGCCTTGGCAGCCATAGGTAAAAATTGCGGGGCAATAGCCTGATGCACTACCAGGCCTTCGAGAGCATTACATACCCCAGTGCGCTGCGTTTTACCGTTTAACAGCAGGTTCAAGGCAATATCCAAATCCGCGTCCTTATCCACATAAAGGTGACATACGCCCTTAAAGTGCTGGATCACCGGAATGGTGCTGTTTTCGGTAACAAAGTTAATCAGGCCTTCACCGCCGCGAGGGATGATAAGGTCGATGGTCTCGCGCTGGCGCATCAGCTCCATCAGCAGAGCACGATCTGGGTTTGGGATCACAGAGATCAGCGCCTTTGGTAAATTATGCTGCGCTAATACCTGATGCAGTACCTCGGCGATGGCCATGCTTGAGGCCAGTGCCTCTTTACCACCACGTAAAATCACCGCATTACCTGATTTAAAACACAAGGCTCCAGCATCGGCGGTGACATTCGGGCGCGCCTCATAAATCATGCAGATCACCCCAAGCGGTACCCGCATTTTAGTAATTTTAATGCCATTGGGACGCTCGCCTAACGAGCGTAACAGGCCCACAGGGTCGTCAAGCTCGGCAATGGTTTCAATACCAACGGCCATATCTTCTATACGCTCATCCGTCAGGGTAAGACGATCAACCATGGCCGGGGCCAGGTTATTGTCACGGGCCTGGGCAAGGTCTTGTTCATTGCGCGCTTTAATCTGCTCTTTATTGTCGCGCAGTGCCTTGGCCATATCGCGCAATACGGTATTTTTACTCTCGGTATCAAGCAAGGCCAGTACCTTGGCGGCCTTGGCTGCTTGGACGGAAATATCCTTAACTAAACTCATGACTTCTCCAATACTGCGATGTCTTCATCTGAAATAATCGGGCCGATTGAATCTTGCACCTCATCGCTGAATTCTGTGCTTTCGTTCTCGGCTATAAAGTTCAACAAACAACTGCTGTAGTTAGCCCTGGCCTTGGCCAGTTTAGTGCCATCGTCGCTGCGCACTAAAATGGTGTCGCCGACCGCAAACTCGCCCCGAACTTCTACTATTTCATGGGGATTAAGCTGTTCACTATTTTTATCCAGAGGCTCGGTAAAACTCCCTTCAACCACAAGCTCACCCTGCTCGCTGGCGGTGTGCGTGCGCCAGTGAATCGCTTCCTGCATCGGCTTTTCATACGGCAAAAAGATAGTGCCCGGATTCTCCCCTTCAAGCAAACGATTAAAAGTTTGTTCCTTAAAACCATTTAAAATAAAAGTAGTGATCCCGTGCGAAGTTGCCTTCTCCGCCGCTTCAATTTTGGTTTTCATGCCACCTGTGCCCACAGCGCTGGTGGCGCAGCCGGCCATGGCATAAATCGACTCATCGATCTTGCTTATCTCGGGCAACAACACAGCATCAGTGTGTAAATTCGGGTTTTTATCGAATAAGCCATCGACGTCAGAGCAAATCATCAGGGCATCCGCATCGGCGGCCCCCGCAACCATGGCGGATAGGTTATCGTTATCGCCCACCCTAAGGTCATCCGTAGTCACAGTGTCGTTCTCATTAATAATGGGCAGCACACCGTGATCAAGCAGGGTAAAGATGGTTTCACGAATACTCTTATAACGCTCACGGTCACGCAAGTCACCATGAGTCAGTAAGATTTGCGCCGAAGGAAAATCGAAAAATCTGTCCCAGGCCGCCATCATCTCGGTTTGTCCCGCCGCGGCCATGGCTTTTTTCATCGCCACTGAGCGCACTTTGTCGGCCGGAAACAGGTGTGAGCCGGCAGCTACCGAGCCGGAGGAAACCAAGATCACCTCAATGCCTTGCGCTCGACAACGCACAATAAACTGCGCAATGCTGAGCAGATAGCGGGAGCTGCACCCATTTTGCTCCGGCGCAATTAAGGCGCTGCCCACTTTGAGTACGATACGTTGCCATTTAAAGTTTTGCATGTGCTTCGAATTCCTTACCAACAGGGTTACTCAGGTTATAAGCCAGCTCATAGCCTCGCCTATCGCCTTGCGATAGCACGAACTGGAAAAAGGCCTAATTTAAATATTAAAAAGCCACTATGAAGCGGGCCGTGATTCACCAAGGTATGCCTGTACTACCGCATTAGCACGTCAGAGCAAGCGCATATCCAAGAGAGTTAAGAAAAAGCACTAACAGTTGTGGTTTTGTTTGCTCAATACTGCGCAAAACCACAATTAATTAGCACTCTAATATTTTGCCTACGAACGTTATTATGCGGATCTGCAGGTAAATATCAAGGATAAACGGGCCATAGAGAATATAAGACCCATTTATAATACGTATTTTCAAGGCAAAAAATAGCTAGGTGAAAGTTAAAAAACCAACAAAAAGATTAGACATGATATTAATTTTACGACCATATCCCAATATTGGCATATGGGTGCACACAGCATAGGGATTTTACCCAGCCGACATTGTCATCGATGCTTACTTACCTCATACTTAAATCTCACGGATAGATTAAAAGGTTTTTTATGTCAGCAGTTTATATTGCAGGAATTGCGCTATGCAGTGTTATTGCACAGTGGCTCGCCTGGGCCTTTCGCGTTCCCGCGATTTTATTTCTTCTTCTTACCGGTCTGCTACTCGGACCTGCCACTTCTTTACTTAAACCCGATGAGCTATTGGGTGAACTGCTTTTCCCCGTGGTCTCCTTATCGGTGGCGGTGATCCTGTTCGAAGGCGCATTGACCCTGCACTTTCGAGAGCTAAAAGGCATAGGCAAAGTAGTACGAAACCTGTGCTCTGTGGGCATGCTGGTGACCTTTGCGGTGATCAGCACCAGCGCTTATTTACTGCTTGAGCTGGATTGGCGGGTGGCCGCGGTACTAGGTGCCGTATTAGTGGTAACCGGACCGACCGTGATTGCGCCGCTGCTCAATGCCATGCGCCCAACCCAGGATATTGACCGGGTACTGCGCTGGGAAGGCATAGTGATAGACCCTATTGGCGCCTTATTTGCTGTCTTGGTGTTTGAGGCCGTAATGCTGGTTGGTCAAAGCGATGTCTTTAGCCATACTTTGGGCGCCCTGGTGACCACCTTAAGCGTTGGCTTCTCACTTGGCGCCGCCGCAGGTTGGATCACCTCTCAGCTTATTCGTCGTGAATGGCTGCCCTACGATCTACATAAATTCTTTACTCTGGCCTTGGTGCTGATCAGCTTCACCGTATCCAACCATCTCAGTCATGAGTCGGGCCTGCTGGCAGTGACGGTATTTGGGATCTGGTTAGCAAATCAGGATGACTTGGAAATAGACTCGGTGCTGGAGTTTAAAGAAGATTTGTCCATGATCCTTATCTCCACTTTGTTTATCCTCTTAGCGGCACGCCTGCAGATAGAAGATTTACTGGCTCTGGATGCCCAGGTATTTTTCTTCCTCGCCATAGTGCTATTTGTAGCGCGGCCATTGAATATCTTGCTTTCCACCTATGGCAGTGACCTGCCGATAAAGTCCCGTATTATGCTGGCCTGGATAGCACCGCGAGGCATAGTCGCAGCAGCAGTAGGCTCGGTATTCGCCCTGAGTATGGCCGAAGCCGGTATCCTCGATGCCGATAAAATGGTGCCGCTGATCTTTACCGTGATCATAGTGACAGTCGTGCTTAACAGCCTCAGCGCCGTACCCTTGGCAAAACTGCTGGAAGTGCGCCAGCCGGCGCCATCAACTCTACTGTTTATTGGTGCCAACCATGTTTCTCGCGCTATTGCCCGTGGTTTAAAAGATCAGGACATAGATGTGCATCTGTCCGATCCGGCCTGGGAAAACTGTAAAATGGCACGCATGGATGGCCTGCCCTGCTACTACGGCAACCCGCAATCCGAGCACGCCGAGCGTTACCTCCCCCTTGGCAATCTCAATAAGGTCTTGGCCCTGTCGCCAAACCGCCATCACAATGCCTTGGGTATTCAATACTTTAGCCATTTGCTGGGGGAGAATAAGGTGTTCTCTTTAAAGTCTTCACAAAACCACGCCAAAGCCAATAAAGACAGTGCCACCTTCTTATCACGGCAGATCCTCTTTGGCGATAATGGCTCCTACGCCAAGCTCAGCAGCCTGATAGCCAAGGGCGGCAAGGTCAGTGCTACACGCTTAAGTGAAGAATTTGACTGGCAGCAATACCAGGAATTTAATGCCGAGGCCATTCCCTTATTTATTATTGGGGCCGAGAAATCTGTGCGTATCATTACCGAGGATATGGAACGACCGCCGGAGCAAGGGGAGAAAATTGTCGCCTTGCAGCCGCCGAAAATGTCGCTTATCAAAGATGGCCAGCAAAACGGGGCAAGCAAAAACCCTCAGTTGCAGGCAACGAAGAATCCGAATTAAAAGAAGTGGCCATTGCTCCTGCATTGCTTGATTATCAGACTGCTAGCACGGATCTCACAAATACCTGTGGGCGAGGCTTTAGCCTTGCGAGGGATTAATTGTCAGACTGCTAGCACGGATCTTACAGACACCTGTAGGCGAGGCTTTAGCCTTGCGAGGTTAATTGTTAAACAGCTAGCTCAGATCTTACAGACACCTGTAGGCGAGGCTTTAGCCTTGCGAGGTTAATTGTCAGACTGAAGTCTGACCTACAGGAAGGTTAGGGGTTAATTGTTAAACAGCTAACTCAGATCTTACAGACACCTGTAGGCGAGGCTTTAGCCTTGCGAGGTTAATTGTCAGACTGAAGTCTGACCTACAGGAAGGTTAGGGGTTAATTGTTAAACAGCTAACTCAGATCTTACAGACACCTGTAGGCGAGGCTTTAGCCTTGCGAGGTTAATTGTCAGACTGAAGTCTGACCTACAGGAAGGTTAGGGGTTAATTGTTAAACAGCTAACTCAGATCTTACAGACACCTGTAGGCGAGGCTTTAGCCTTGCGAGGTTAATTGTCAGACTGAAGTCTGACCTACATCCATGGCGGCAAAGTCTGACCTACAGGAAGGTTTGGGGTTAATTGTTGAACAGCTAACTCAGATCTTACAGACACCTGTAGGCGAGGCTTTAGCCTTGCGTAGGCTTAGCCTTGTCAGGCTACTAGGTAACTGCTCCATTGTCAGACTGCTAGGTAACTGCTCCTGCGTTACCCTAGTACCGCCATCCATGGCGGCAAAGTCTGACCTACAACCATGGCGGCAAAGACCGGCCTACAATATGCTAAGCAAAATACGGGCAACAAAAAACCCGACATAAAGTCGGGTTTTTTAGCATATGCTGTTAAAGCTTAGAATCAAATTACTTGATTTTCGCTTCTTTGAAGATCACATGTTTACGAGCTTTAGGGTCGTATTTTTTGATCTCCATTTTTTCAGGCATGTTACGCTTGTTTTTGTCGGTAGTGTAGAAGTAACCAGTACCGGCAGTTGAAACTAGACGAATCTTATCGCGCATGACTTAGGTTCCTTAAACTTTTTCGCCGCGAGCACGGATTTCTGTTAGAACCGCGTCGATGCCTTTCTTATCGATAATACGCATACCTTTAGTAGTAGTACGTAGTGATACAAAGCGTTTTTCGCTTTCAACCCAAAAACGGTGAGTTTGTAGGTTAGGTAGGAAACGACGCTTAGTCGCGTTGCGCGCGTGTGAGCGGTGGTTACCTACCACTGGGCGCTTACCTGTAACTTGACAGACTTTAGACATGTCTATTTATCTCCAATAACTTCGCTCGAGCTTAATTTTCCCTTATGGCCTTTTTGTATACTGCCCCGGGATAAATCGAAGGGCGCTCTTTATACAGCATAGACAGGCAAAGATCAAGGAATCTGATCTCAGAATCAGCTCATGTATGAATTTTGATAGCGGCCAATTATAGAGATCTAGGCGGCAAAGGGAAAGCAAAAACTGCATTTAAATTGCACTAAAGGCGTTTATTTTTGCGCTTTGCTAGATATGCTATCTAAAGGCGTTCTGCTCCCGGCTTGAGTTACCCGCCCAGAAGTACAATCTAAGTTGTAAACAACAAAGAATAAGAGGCATTTATAGCAGCCCTTGCTCGGCAAAAGAAACGCATTGACTGCCGCCTACAACCAGATGATCTAACACGCGAATATCCACCAACGCCAAACCCTGCACCAATTTATGGGTGATCAGCTTATCCGCCTGACTGGGCTCGGCCACGCCACTGGGATGATTATGCGCCAAGATCACCGCTGCGGCATTGTGCTTAAGCGCCGCTTTCACCACCTCACGTGGATAGACGGACGCTGCATCTATAGTGCCCTGAAATAACACTTCCCTTGTGATTAAACGGTGCTGCGCATCTAAAAAAAGCACCAAAAACTGCTCCCGCTGCTGGGTTTTTAGCTCAAGCAGCAAAAAATCACGTACCGCCTGCGGCGAGTCAAACAGGGTGTCGCGCTCCAAGGTACTGAGCAAATGCCGCCTTGCCAACTCGATGGCCGCCTGCAATTGCACATATTTGGCGGTTCCCATACCGCGCCAACGGCAAAAATCATCATGTTCGGCATTCAACAAAGCCGACAACCCCTGGCTATGGCTTAATACCTGCTGCGCCAGTTCCACGGCATTGGCGCCGGGTACGCCGGTACGAAAGAAAATAGCCAATAATTCGGCATCGGATAGGCTATGAACGCCGCTGGCAAGCAGCTTCTCGCGCGGCCGTTCGCTTTGGGGAATATCACTTAAACGCATAAGCACTCCTTGCTTTGCTAATTGCTAAACTATAGTGCAAGGAGCCGACATCTGGTATCTTTTACCCGTTATACCCGTTTAAATATCAACTGAATTATTGTTCGCTATGCAAAACAAAAAAGTGGTCCTTGGGATCAGCGGTGGCATTGCCGCCTACAAATGTGCCGAGTTAACACGCCGCCTTAAAGAGCGCGGTTGCGAGGTTAAAGTGGTGATGACCGACAGTGCCAAGCACTTTATCACGCCACTGACCATGCAGGCGGTATCCGGTGAAATGGTGTCGGACTCCCTGCTCGACCCTCAAGCCGAAGCGGCCATGGGCCATATCGAATTTGCCAAATGGGCGGATCTGATTTTAGTTGCCCCAGCAACGGCGAACATCATTGCCAAAATGGCTGCCGGCATTGCCGATGATCTTCTCACCACCTTATTGCTGGCCACAGATGCCGACGTTGCCATCGCCCCGGCGATGAATCAGCAAATGTATGCCCACCCGGCCACCAAAGCGAATTTAGCCACCCTAGCTCAACGCGGTGTATCTATTTGGGGCCCAGGCAGCGGCGAGCAAGCCTGTGGCGATGTGGGTGCCGGGCGCATGCTTGAGCCGATGGAATTGGTAGAGCTTATCTGCACACCCGCCCACAAGCAGGTGTTGGCGGGAAAAACCGTCACCATCACCGCCGGACCAACCCGCGAGGCGCTCGACCCGGTGCGCTACATAACCAACCATAGCTCCGGGAAAATGGGCTATGCCTTAGCCGAAGCGGCACTGGCTCTAGGCGCCAAGGTGAATTTAATCTCCGGCCCGGTAAGCCTGACCCCACCGACTCAATGCCAGGTCTATGGCGTACAAAGCGCGTTGGACATGCACCAACAAGCGTTGGCCTTGGCGCCGCAATCGGATATTTTTATCGGCTGTGCCGCGGTGGCAGATTACCGTGCCGCCGATATCGCCGAGCAAAAAATGAAGAAGCAAGGGGATGAACTCACCCTGACTTTGGTTAAAAACCCAGACATTATTGCTGACGTAGCCGCGCTAACAAAACAGCGTCCGTTTACCGTAGGTTTTGCCGCCGAAACTCAGGATGTTGCCACTTATGCCAAGGGCAAATTGCGCAATAAAAACCTGGATATGATCTGTGCCAACGACGTGGCAAAACAGGGACAAGGCTTTAACAGCGACAACAATGCCCTGACCTTGTTTAGCGCCGAGGGCGAGCTCAGCCTGCCATTAACCTGCAAGCATAAGTTAGCGCTCACTGTCATGGAAAATATTGCTGCAAAGTTGATTTAAAGCATGTAAAAGACTGGAAAGGGATTTCAGAAAGCATTAAGATGGCGTTCATAATAAAGGTCAAAGACCACTAAAGAGCTTTAAAAGGGAACGCCATGGCTGCCACACGCCGCACTAATCGCAAAGAGCAGATCCTCCAATCACTTGCGCAAATGTTAGAGACCAGCCCGGGTCAACGTATTACCACCGCCAAACTGGCAGCCGAGGTGGGAGTGTCGGAAGCGGCGCTGTATCGTCACTTTCCAAGCAAGGCACGTATGTTCGAGGGTTTGATCGAGTTTATCGAAGACACCCTGCTCTCACGCATCAACATCATTTTAGAAAACGAAAAAGAAACCCAAAGCCGCGTGTATAACATGCTGATGCTGGTGTTGGCTTTTGCCGAGAAGAATCCGGGGATTACCCGCATCCTTACCGGCGATGCCCTGCAAGGGGAAAATGAGCGTCTGCGCGAGCGCATTCAAAGTCTGTTTGAAAAGCTGGAAACCCAGTTTAAGCAAGTTCTACGTGAACGTAAGCTGCGCGAAGGGAAAGCTTTTGCCAGCGACGAAGCCACATTGGCCAACCTGTTTCTGGCCTATGTGGAAGGCAAGATGAACCAGTTTGTGCGCTCTAACTTTACCGCCAAGCCCAGCGCTCAGTTTGAGAAGCAGTGGCAAGAGCTGCAAAAAATCTGGCTTTAATTCAAAGCCTTATATCTTGTAGCTCGGTGCTTCGCGCCGACAAAGCTCAATTGTCAGACTGAAGTCTGACCTACAGGAAGGTTGGAGGTTAATTGTCAGACTGCTAACCCGGATCTCACAGACACCTGTAGGCGAGGCTTTAGCCTTGCGAGGTTAATTGTCAGACTGAAGTCTGACCTACATCCATGGCGGCAAAGTCTGACCTACAGGAAGGTTGGAGGTTAATTGTCAGGCTGCTAACCCAGCTCTCACAGACACCTGTAGGCGAGGCTTTAGCCTTGCGAGGTTAATTGTCAGACTCTCGGCCATTATCTATTACCCTATTGTCAGACTGCTAGGTAACTGCTCCTGCGTTACCCTAATACCGCCATCCATGGCGGCAAAGTCTGACCTACAGGAAGGTTGGAGGTTAATTGTCAGGCTGCCAACCCGGATCTCACAGACACCTGTAGGCGAGGCTTTAGCCTTGCGAGGTTAATTGTCAGACTCTCGGCCATCACCCTACATTGCTCTATTGCCAACTCGGTTATCAGACTAAAGTCTGACCTACAGAGTCTGGCCTACAGGAAGGTTGGAGGTTAATTGTCAGGCTGCCAACCCGGATCTCACAGACACCTGTAGGCGAGGCTTTAGCCTTGCGAGGTTAATTGTTCTATTGTCAGACTGCTAGGTAACTGCTCCTGCGTTACCCTAGTACCGCCATCCATGGCGGCAAAGTCTGGCCTACAAAAAATACCTGAGGTTATCTGTAGGCGAGGCTTTAGCCTTGCGAGGGATGACGGCAAAGGCCTACAAAGGTAAGGGCCAGCGCTGCATCTCTATCAAACGCGACTGGGTGCGGGCAAATTCAAACGCCAATCTCTCACCCTGGTATAAATGCGTCAGCTCCCCTTGGGCGGCGATGACAATCAATTTCCCCGTATCGTAAAACTCATCCACCAGCGCAATAAAACGCCTTGCCTCATCATCAAACTGGGCATGATTAACCCGCTCTCGCTCACGTATGTAGCCCTCTTCAATGCCTTGGGCGGTATACTGCTGTACTTTATCCACGCCCATCAAGGGCACCTTATCCACATAGAGCACATCAAAACGCTGGGCGAGAAACATATAATCGGCACTGGAGCGCCCCAAGCCACATAGCTCGAAGAAATCAATGCAGGCGGCGCGCTCACCAATGGCTTGAAAACGCACGGCCCTATGGTGAATTAATAAAGCTCGACCCTGAGCCGCTTGGTCTTGCTCCTTGCTAAAGCGCTGTAACAGGCGCTCAGGCTGATACTCGATAAAATGCCGAAAGCCGTTAAACCCATGCAGACGATAATCCTGCTCGCCGCTGACATCACAAATCTGACAATGCGCTTCAATTAAGGCGATTGTTGGCTCAAAGCGAGCACGCTGCAGGCCATTGCGGTATAACTCACAAGGCTGGCAGTTACTGGTTGCCACCAGTACCACGCCTTCGGCAAACAAGGCCTCGAACAAACGTGCCATGATCATGGCATCACCTATATCGCTGACAAAAAACTCATCAAAGCAGAGCAAGCGTGTCTGCGAGGCGTAGTCCTTGGCAAGTTGTCCCATGGGATTTTTAGTCCCTTGCAATGCCTGCAAGCGCTTATGCACCCAGGCCATAAAATGATGAAAGTGCAGGCGCTGCTTATTGGCTATCGCTATCTGCTCATAAAATAAGTCCATCAACATGGACTTACCCCGCCCTACCGGACCATGCAAATAAAGCCCGTGAATAATGCGCTTGCGCTGCCAGAAAAAGCGAGGGGATGCTTGCTCGGCTTCCAGTTCCGCCGCCAGCTTTACCAGCGCCTTGATCGCACGAAACTGCACAGGATCGGCGAGGATCTTTTTATTACCAATAAGCTGGCTGTATTGGTCGAGGATTTTACTCAAGGTGGCTGTTTTCACTATGCGGCATGGGCTATACTCGCGCCATTGTAACCAAGATTAAGTCCGTCCCCAATGAAGTTCCCCTGCCGATTAGACAAGTTTATTAGCAACCTGGCGGAAATCCCGCGCACCCACGCCAAAGCCGCTATCAAAAAAAAGCGAGTCACCGTCAACGGAGAAGTTACTAGGCAGCTTGATCTATCAGTGACTGAACAAGATGAAATCATGCTCGATGGTGAGATTCTCACCTATCAAGGGATACGCTACTTTATGCTCAATAAGCCGGAAGGTTATGTGTGCGCCAATAGCGATGAGCTCCATGCCACTGTGTTTGAACTGCTCGATGAGCCCAACCTGAGCGAGTTACACATTGCCGGGCGCTTAGACATAGACACCACGGGTCTAGTGTTGATCAGTAATGATGGCCAGTGGAGCCACCAGATCACCAGCCCGAAAAAGCAAAAATTCAAAACCTATCTTGTTGAGCTGGCCGAGCCGCTTTCAGAGCAAGCGGTTAGTGAGCTTGAGCAAGGCGTACAGCTTCATGGTGAGCGCGACCTCACCCTACCCGCTAAGGTCGAAGTGCTAGCGCCGTATCAAATTCGCCTGCATATAGTTGAAGGCAAATACCATCAGGTTAAGCGCATGCTGGCCGCGGTTGGTAACAAGGTGGTGACCTTGCACCGCGAAGCCATTGCCGGCATAGAGCTTGACCCAGAACTCGCCCCGGGTGAGTATCGTCTCCTGAGCGAAGAGGAAATCGCGCTCTAATTAGCAGCAAGGCTAAAGCCTCGCCCACAGATAACCGCAGGTCTTGTCGTGTAGGCCAGACCCTGTAGGTCAGACTTTGCCGCCATGGATGGCGGTACTAGAGTAACGCAGGAGCAGTTACCTAGCAGTCTGGCAATAGGACAATAAAGCAATGCAGGAGCAGCTTTTAGAAAACCCCATTGCACTGCTGAGCGGTTCACCTATAGTAATAGGTATGTACCTATTAAGACTATGAGCCACAATGGAAATCATTCACCACGGAGCGGTAAATGGCGTGACCGGCTCTTGCCACCAGCTTAAGGTGAGCGAGAGCGAATCCTTATTGGTCGACTGCGGCCTGTTTCAAGGCCTTGAAGCGCGTCAGGAGCTTGGCATTGAATTTGATATCAGCACAGTGCGGGCACTCCTAGTAACCCACTGCCATATCGACCATGTGGGCCGCCTTCCCTACCTGCTTGCCGCCGGGTTTAGCGGCCCGATTTACGCCTCCGAAGCCACCGCTGCCCTGCTTCCACTGGTCATTGAAGATGCTCTAAAACTTGGCGTTACCCAGGATGAGCAACTGGTGGATACCTGTCTGCGCCTTATTCGCCAGCAATTGATAGCCATCCCCTTTAAACAGTGGCAAACGTTGGAGCAATTTAATACACAGGTGCGATTTCGCCTGCAACGGGCCGGGCATATTCTTGGCTCCGCCTATATCGAAATCGATGTAGGCCAAGGAAAGCAGGCCCAACGAGTGGTGTTTTCCGGAGACTTAGGCGCGCCTCACACGCCCTTGCTACCGGCGCCTAAATCACCCTACAAGGCCGACACCCTGGTAATTGAGTCCACCTATGGCGATACCCTACATCAGGGGCGTAAAAACCGCAGTAAACAACTAAAAGAAGTGATTGAAAAGGCGGTACGCGATAACGGCGTGGTGCTTATTCCCGCCTTTAGCATAGGCCGCACTCAAGAGTTGCTGTATGAGCTGGAGCAGATCATCCACAAGGCGCCCAAGCACTCATTTTGGCAGGATATTGAGGTGATCATCGACTCGCCCATGGCCGCCAATTTCACCCACGAATACAGGCGCTTTAAATCATTTTGGGATCAAGAAGCCAAGGCACGTGTGGCCAAGGGCCGCCATCCTCTTAACTTTGAACATTTGTATACCCTGGATAGCCATCAGGAACATGTGCAAACTCTGAATTACCTGAAACAGAGGCAAAAGCCGGCGATAGTGATAGCCGCCAGCGGCATGTGCAGCGGTGGGCGTATAGTCAATTACCTGGAAGCCTTTTTAGGAGACCCCCGTACCGATGTGATCTTTGTCGGCTATCAAGGCCAAGGAACGCCGGGGCGTGATATTCAAAAATACGGCCCGCGCGGCGGTTATGTGATGTTAAATAATCGGCGCATTGATATTAAGGCGCAAATACACACCATTAGCGGTTATAGCGCCCATGCGGATCAGGCCAATTTAGTGCGCTTTGTTACCGGCATGGCGAAGAAGCCAGGGCATATCAAAATCGTGCATGGCGATCCAGAGGCAAAACAAGCGCTGGCGGATAAGCTTAAAGAAAACCTCAAGGGCGAAGTGAAGATAGAAATAGCGACCTAATTAGCAGCAAGGCTAAAGCCTCGCCCACAGATAATTGTAGGTATTTTTGTAGGTCAGACTTTGCCGCCATGGATGGCGGTACTAGGGTAACGCAGGAGCAGTTACCTAGCAGTCTGACAATAGGGTAATAGATAATGGCCGAGAGTCTGACAATTAACCTCGCAAGGCTAAAGCCTCGCCTACAGGTGTCTGTGAGATCCGGGTTAGCAGTCTGACAATTGAACAATACAGTAGCGATGACCTAGCAGTTTGACATTTAATCTCGCAAGGCTAAAGCCTCGCCCACAGATGTCTGTGAGATCCGGGCTAGCAGTCTGACAATAAATCCCTAACCTTCCTGTAGGGCGACCTACAGGTTATGACTCATAACCATTGGGGTTTTGGCTTTGCCAGCGCCAGGTGTCTTGCATCATTTGCATTAAGCCGCGCTCTGCCTGCCAACCCAGCTCATTCAGGGCTTTTTGCGCACTGGCATAACAGGTGGCGATATCGCCATCACGACGCGGGGCGATTTGATAAGGCACGGGCTTGTCGGCCGCCTGCTCAAAGGCCTGCACCATTTCCAATACCGAGTAGCCGTTACCGGTTCCCAGGTTATAAATATGCACACCGCTGTGATCAGCAAGCCAGTCCAGGGCTTTAAGGTGACCTAAGGCCAGGTCAACAACATGAATGTAATCGCGCACTCCGGTGCCGTCTTTGGTGGGGTAATCATCCCCAAATACCGCCAGCTTCTCCAGCTTACCTACGGCTACCTGTGAGATATAAGGCAAGAGGTTGTTGGGAATGCCGTTAGGGTCTTCACCTATTTGCCCACTGTGATGGGCGCCAACCGGGTTAAAGTAGCGCAAGATAGCAAAGCGCCAACGAGGGTCGGACTTGGCCACATCTTCTAAAATCTGCTCCACCATTAATTTGGAGGTGCCATAAGGGTTGGTGGTACCACCTACCGGAGCATTTTCATCTATGGGCAGGGTTTGCGGATCACCATAAACCGTGGCGGATGAGCTAAATACCAAAGAGAACACCTCGGCATCGCGCATCGCCTCAATCAGAGTAAGCGAGCCCTGAACATTATTTTGGTAATACATCACCGGCTTGCTCACCGACTCACCCACAGCCTTAAGGCCGGCAAAATGCACCACGCTAGTGATTTGATGCTCGCTAAATACCTTATCCAAGGCTGCTTTATCGCGAATATCACCTTGAACAAAGGTCACGGTTTTACCCGTTAGTGCCTCAACGCGGCGCAGCGATTCCTGCGAGCTATTACAAAGATTGTCGAACACCAGCACTTCACTGCCCTGTTCGAGCAGCTCAAGCACAGTGTGCGAACCAATATAACCGGCTCCGCCGGTCACTAAGATTGTCATAATCTATCCCTGCTTTAAATTAGGCGTAAAAGCCTTTATACCATTTAACCAATTGCTTCACCCCGGAGGTAACATCGACCTGAGGGCGATAGCCGGTTGCGGCAAAAAGATCTTCGGTATCGGCATAGGTTTTATACACATCGCCCGGCTGCATTTCGCGGAAGTTTTTCACCGCTTCAATACCCAGCTCATCTTCAATGGCCTTAATAAAGTCCATTAAGTTAATGGGGCTGCCGTGGCCGATGTTGTAAACCTTATAAGGAGCCGAGCTAGTGGCCGGTGAGCCAGACTCAACCTTCCAATCCGGGTTAAGCTCGGGCACCACATCGGCAATACGCACCACGCCTTCGACGATATCGTCGATATAGGTAAAGTCGCGCCACATATCGCCATGGTTATTCACGTCTATGGTTTCGCCGTTAAGGATTTTCTTGGTGAAAATATAGGGAGCCATATCCGGGCGACCCCAGGGGCCATACACGGTAAAGAAGCGTAGCCCGGTAGTCGGCAACCCATATAAATGAGAATAGCTATGAGCCATTACTTCGTTAGACTTTTTGGTCGCCGCATAGAGGGAAACTGGGTGATCCACCGAATCACTGGTAGAAAAAGGCGTGGTTTCATTTAAGCCATAAACAGAGCTGGATGAGGCATATACCAAGTGCCCAATCTGATTGTGGCGACAGGCTTCTAATATATTTAGGTGGCCAACCAGATTGCTTTCGGCATAGGCATGCGGGTTATCTATGGAATAACGCACACCGGCCTGCGCCGCCAAGTGAATAACGCGGTCAAACTTTTCCTGCTCGAACAGTTGCGCCAGCGCTTGCTGCTGTACCAGATCCAACTCAACAAAACTAAAGCGCTCGTGCTTTATGTGCTCAAGGCGCGCAGTTTTTAAAGCCACATCATAGTAATCATTAAGATTATCTATACCAACAACCTCGTGGCCTTGTGCCAGTAGCTTGTCGCTTACCGCAGCGCCGATAAAACCGGCGGCGCCCGTTACTAAATACTTCATAGATAATCCCAATTAGTCACTGCCAAACAGGTCGCGAGTATACACCTTATCCGCGACATCGCTCAATTCATCTGTCATCCGATTGGAGATTATGACATCAGAGCACTGTTTGAGTTCCTCTAGCGAGGTAGTGACCTTAGAATGGAAAAAGGTATCCGACTCGAGTGTAGGCTCATATATCAGCACTTCGATACCCTTGGCTTTAATACGCTTCATCACGCCCTGAATCGCCGATGCTCTGAAATTGTCCGAGCCAGACTTCATCACCAAGCGATATACACCCACAACCTTAGGGGCGCGTTTAATAATTGAGTCGGCGATAAAATCCTTACGGGTAGTGTTAGCATCTACTATGGCGCGGATCATATTGTTAGGCACATCTTTATAGTTGGCCAGCAACTGCTTGGTATCTTTTGGTAAGCAGTAACCGCCGTAGCCAAATGAAGGGTTATTGTAATGGCTGCCAATACGTGGGTCTAAGCCCACCCCCTCAATCACCTGACGGGCATCCAAACCGTGCGACTCGGCATAGCTATCCAGCTCATTAAAATAGGCCACACGCATGGCAAGGTAAGTATTAGAGAACAGCTTAATGGCTTCGGCTTCGGTGGAATTAGTCAACAACACATCCACATCTGTTTTTTCTGCACCTTGCTGTAAAAGGGCCGCAAACTTAGCTGCGCGCTCGCTTTGCTCACCAACAATAATACGCGATGGATATAGGTTATCGTACAGCGCCTTACCCTCACGTAAAAACTCTGGCGAAAACAGGATATTATCAACGCCAAACCTTTCTTTGATACCTTGGGTGTAACCCACAGGCACGGTTGATTTGATCACGATTAAAGCCGCCGGGTTGATGTGCAGCACATCCTCAATCACCTTTTCCACGGATTGGGTGTTAAAGTAATTGGTCTCTGGGTCATAGTCTGTGGGCGTGGCTATCACTACGAACTCAGCCCCTTGCAATGCCGCTTCTTTATCCGTGGTGGCAACCAGGTTAAGCGGTTTATTTTGCAAAAAGTGGCTTATTTCGTTATCGACTATGGGGGACTCTTGCTTATTCAGCAGGTCAACTTTTTTACTGTCGATATCCAAGGCAATCACTTCATTGTGTTGCGCCAAGAGTACCGCATTAGACAGACCGACGTAGCCGGTACCAACTATAGTAATTTTCATAACAATCTTCTGTGAAAACTGGGTTCAAAAATAATTCGTAAACACTATCGTATAGATATGAATGTTAGATTAAGTTCTTCAAGGGGGAAATAGCGCGGCAAAGGCTATTTAAGCCGGCTGCAGGCTTAGCCTACAGCCTATGCCTTAGAGACTTTTTAGATGCGCGGTAAACGCATCACCCAACTGCGGGTGTTGCTGTGCGTAGCGTACAAACGCCTTAAGATAACCCAGCTTATCGCCACAATCGTGGGAGATACCGCTCATGCGAAACGCCTCAACCGGCTCTTGTTCAATAAGCATATCAATGGCATCGGTCAGTTGAATTTCTCCACCTGCGCCTATGGGCGTTTTCTTCAGTAACGGCCAAATATTATGAGAAAGCACATAGCGACCTACCACGGCCAGGTTTGAAGGCGCTTCTTCCACCTTGGGCTTTTCCACCATGTGCTTGATAACGGCACTTTCACCTGGTTCTATTTGCGCGCCATTAATATCGGCAATACCGTATTTGCTTACGTCCTGCGTAGCTACCGCCTCAAGCATGATTTGGCTGGTCTGAGTGTCTTTAAAGCGCTTGATCATGGCGGCCAGGTTTTCACTACTTTGATCGGCGCTAAATTCATCAAGGATCACATCCGGCAAAATAACCGCAAAAGGATTATCGCCGACAATTGGTCTAGCGCACATAATGGCATGACCCAAACCTTTAGCTTCACCCTGACGAACATGCATAACGGTCACATCTTCTGGGCAAATAGAGCGCACCTCATCAAGCAACTGACGCTTAACCCGCTTCTCAAGCGTTGCTTCTAACTCGAAGCTGGTATCAAAATGGTTTTCGATGGCATTTTTAGAAGAATGCGTTACCAGCACTATCTCTTTGATACCCGCACGTACACACTCACTCACTATATATTGAATCAGCGGCTTATCGACGAGAGGAAGCATTTCTTTTGGTATGGCTTTGGTCGCTGGCAACATGCGTGTACCAAGACCCGCTACAGGGATAACTGCTTTCATTGAGAATGATCCTCTAAACTTTTAAAACGGTTTGATAGTTAATAATAAACATCTGACCTAACTACCACTACATATTCTACGAATTATAAAAACTAGAAAATACCTGTATAAACTTCGAGAGTGATTCTAGAGGTAATTCATTAATGCCTGCGGCTCCCGCCCTACCTCCTCCGGTAGCAAACTGGCCACACACATCAACAGCGCCCTGTTTATTCGTCAATGGAGCTCGAACACTCACAGTGTATGTGCCACTATTATTGTTCGTAACAATGGCATGAGCTAGTTCGGGGCTTTGATTAGCCAAGAGGTTCCCATAAACGCCACTAACCCGTCGCGCCCACGCCTGATCATCCAGCATGACAACCTTAGATGCCCCGTCCTCATGAATAACTTCGGCTTGGGCTGCTAGGGCAATGTCCGACTCGTACGCTGACTTTAACTTATGAAACACTGAGCCAGGAGCGGCAATCACATCGAAAGGCGACGAGTAGGCAAGCAGTATTTCGAAAAGCTCGAGAGGCGGATAATGAAGATCATCTATACAGCTGCCATAGCCATTATAATTGATATAGGTGCCCAACTCTTTTAACACCTGCTTTTGCCCTTCACTTAAACCTAGTTGCTCGGCTTCCCGATCTGCCCTGGCTATCAAGTTATCACCGTACGCCGCTGTGATGGCCCATAAATGGAACCTGCGATCTAACAAATCACTGAGGATCAAACTTGTACAGGTGTCTGCATCCAGGTTTATATGGGCATCAAGTGTTGAATTAGCAGGAATTTCTCCCGCCTTATGGTGATCCACATAAAAAACCTCAGCACCCGCTGCAAGCAATCGCTCTAGGGCCGGCTTATTCTTCTCCATTGAAATATCGAACACTCGTACTTTGTCGCCTGCCGCTGCCGACACTTGCTCTAGCAACTCAATATCGCGTTTAACGCCGGTAATCTTAACCGACTCACAAGGAGTGCTCAGGTGCAGCTGTAATAAGGCAATGATGCCGTCCGCATCTCCGTTAAATACATCGTAAATCATGCCTTTAATACACCCTGTGTTACTAAATAATCGATCACCTGATCAACGCTCTGCTCAATAGACTGGCTGGCAGTTTGCAAATGAATTTCAGGCATCTCTGGCGCTTCGTACGCCGAAGAGATACCTGTAAAGTTTGCGATTTCTCCACGGCGCGCCTTTTCATACAAACCCTTGGGGTCTCTTTTTTCACATACTTCAAGGGGCGTATCCACATACACTTCAACAAACTCACCAGGCTGAAGTAAAGATTTAGCCAATGCACGATCCGCTCTGAATGGAGAAATAAAGGCCGTTGAGACAATAAGGCCCGCGTCCACAAACAGCTTACTGACTTCGCCGATACGACGAATATTTTCCACCCTGTCCTCGTCGGAAAATGACAGCCCCCGATTCAAACCGTGGCGAATATTGTCCCCATCCAGTAAATAGGTGTGAGCGCCAAGCTCCACCAATCTGGCTTCAACCGCATTGGCAATGGTCGACTTACCCGATCCACTTAAGCCCGTGT
Source organism: Pseudoalteromonas qingdaonensis (assembly GCF_038739665.1). Taxonomy (NCBI): domain Bacteria; kingdom Pseudomonadati; phylum Pseudomonadota; class Gammaproteobacteria; order Alteromonadales; family Pseudoalteromonadaceae; genus Pseudoalteromonas; species Pseudoalteromonas qingdaonensis. The sequence continues at coordinate 416,924 of NZ_JBCGCU010000001.1, forward strand.
ACCACAATACCAAGGGTTTATGTCCCTTTTGCTGCGCTCGCGTCTGTTTATCAATAATGGCGCTATGCCAGACTATATTTTCGTTCATACAACCTCTAAAAAGGGAAAAACACGGGGATCAACAGCAAGACACTGATTGAGTAAGTTAAAGAAACGGGCAAGCCAAACTTAACGAAGTCTTTCAAAGTGTAATTACCCGCATTAAAGACCATAAGATTCGTTTGATAGCCATAAGGACTAACAAAACTACCGCTAGCGGCAAAGGCCACGGCAAAAACAAATGGCAGATAACTAACACCCAGCCCCTGAGCCAGTGTGTAAGCTATGGGAAATACTAAGGCCGCCGCCGCATTATTGGTAATAAGCTCGGTCAGCAGTAGAGTAATCAAAAACACACCTACAAGTGCAAAATACACGCTTGCGTCGCTTAAATGATGCTGCACAAGCTCACCAACCAAGGTCGACACACCGGAATTATCAAGCGCGGTTGCCAGTGTCAATGCACTGGTTACTATCAGCCATAATTCCAACGGGAAACGCCGCTTCAAATCGTTGAGTGACAGCACATTGCAGGCAACTAAAAGAGCCAGATAAAAAACAAAGGACGTCAGTAAATCAATATTGAATAACAAAGAGCTGGCCAAGGCTCCAACAAATCCGTACAAGGTCAACTGTTCGCGCCAGCCGCTCAGCATGTTTTCCGCTTTGACGCCACTGAGCACAAAAAAGTTCTTAGCAATATTACTGCGAGAGGCAAAGTCCGGCCCCACAGCTAAAACCAGGAAATCGCCAGCCTGAATTTTCATTTCCCCCAGCTTGCCCGACAGCTGCGCACCTTCCCTGCGAATAGCAACAACGGCGGCATCAAATCTGGCCCTGAAACCTGCCTGCTTTAAGCTCTTGCCTACAATCGAGGCTCCCGGCCTAACAACGACTTCGGTCAGATTGTCTTTCAGCAAGCCATCGGCATGTGCAAACAGCGACAAGCCTTTAAATTGATTTAACACCATCACCTTTTTTATATCGCCCGAAAAAATAAGCTTATCGCCCTGCTGTAAAATTTCCGCTGGCGATACGGGTGATAAAAGGCGCTCGCCACGGATCACCTCAACCAAAAACAGGGATTCTAGGCTTCTTAAATTGTTTTTTTCCACCGACTTGCCAATTAAAGGCGAATCGGGCAACACCTCTGCTTCAACAAAATACTCGGGGTCTGTCTCACTGGTCGAAGGACCGGCAGAAAGTTTTCTGGCACTGACAAAAATAACTACCAGACACAATATGGCGGTCAATAAACCGACCGGCATAAAATCCCAAAATCCTATACTGGGCTGTCCTCGCTCAAGGAGCATGGAGTTAACAATTAAATTAGTCGAGGTGCCAATCAAGGTCAGGGTACCACCTAGAATAGCGGCGTATGAAAGAGGCAGAAGCAGCTTGTTGGGATTGATAAGCTGGTTTTTCTTAACCGGATCTAAAAGGGCGGCAACCACGGCCGTGTTATTGAAAAATGCGGACGCGAACAAGGTACTAATAAGCGCCTTGAGCATAGACTTACTTTGGCTGCCATTAAAAATAGAGCCGGATACATGGCGCAGAAAGCGAGTGCGTTCCAGCGCCTGAGCACAAACTACCAGTAGCAAAAGGGTTACAAGCCCAGGGTTCACGGCATTGGCAAGCACCTGTTGCATATCCACCAAGACATATCCAAGACAGGCAAGCGTACTAGCGGCAAAAACGCGTTCAGGCACCTTCTGAAAACGAATTAATGCTGCGATCGTACAAATGAAAATAGCGACAATCGTCCACTGATCAATTTGCATTGGCATCCACTAAAGTTGAAACGGGGGCGAAACGCCCCCTTAAAAATCAGCTGATTTCCTTGGCGCCCCACTCAGGGTAGTGGGCTCGGATATATTTATTTAATTCGATTTCGGCCTTGCTGTAGCTTCTTGTCGATGCTTTAGCTTCTTTGGCCAGCGCCTCTTTGATCATACCTGCACCGACCGTCACATTGGTGATACGATCGATCAGAATAAAGGCTCCTGTCTGCCTATTTTGATCATAGTGGTCAAAAACCACGGCCTCGTTCAACGCCAGTTCGCACTCGGCAATTTCATTTAGCAACAGTACTTGCGCTTCCTGATGTTGCAAGGTATTGACGTCAATCTTATGTTTAATCTGAGCAACCTTACCCGATGTTTGCTTAGTGGCAAACTTAATCAGGTACTCTTTTTGCGGAACCAATTCCTGCTCCGACATCCAAACAAGGTTCGCTACCAAACGATTCGAGCTGCACGGCGCATCACCGCTATGCACTATCATATCGCCGCGACTAATATCAATTTCTTCGGTCGTCGTCAGGGTCACCGCCAAAGGAGCGGACGCAGAATTTAATTCACCATCGTAAGTATCAATTGATTTCACGCGGGTTTTCTTACCCGACGGCAATACCACAATTTCATCACCCGGACGTACAGTGCCCGAGGCTATGGTGCCGGCAAAGCCACGGTAATTCAGGTGAGGCCTGTTAACGTATTGCACAGGGAAACGGAATTCGTCCATTTGTGCGCCGGCCGCTTCTATCTCAACCGTTTCCAGGGTTTCCATTAGCGGCATACCCTGATACCAAGGCATTTTTTCACTGCGATTAACCACGTTATCCCCTTCAAGAGCGGAGATTGGCGTGTAATAAGCATTCTTTATATTCAAAGACTTAGCAAGCTGCTGGTATTCATCGCAAATGCTATTGAAGGTGTCTTCGCTAAATTCGACCAGATCCATCTTGTTGACGGCGATAATTACGTTTTTAATGCCTAGTAGAGACACGATAAAACTATGTCGTCTGGTTTGCGTCTGCACACCATAACGGGCATCAATCAAAATAATGGCCAAATCAGCGGTCGATGCGCCTGTTGCCATGTTTCTTGTGTATTGTTCGTGCCCAGGTGTATCGGCAATAATAAATTTACGCTTGTCCGTGGAGAAATAACGATAGGCAACATCAATGGTAATGCCTTGTTCGCGCTCGGACTGCAAGCCGTCCACCAGCAGAGCCAGGTCAACCTTCTCGCCCGTAGTACCCACTTTTTTGCTGTCTTTTTCGATAGCGGCAAAGTGATCTTCGAAAATCATTTTCGAATCGTGCAATAAGCGCCCAATTAGCGTGCTCTTACCGTCGTCGACCGAGCCGCAAGTAATAAAGCGCAGCAGCTCTTTGTTTTCATGTTGTTCTAAATATTTAAGAATATCTTGTTCGATAAGCGTCGATGCGTGGCTCATTAGAAGTACCCCTCCATCTTTTTCTTTTCCATACTACCGGACGAATCATGATCTATCGCCCGCCCCTGACGCTCAGATGTTCTGGTAAGCAACATCTCTTGGATAATCTCTGGCAAGCTTGCCGCTTCCGACTCAACGGCACCGGTCAAGGGGTAACAGCCCAAGGTTCTAAAGCGCACCATTTTATGCTGTATTTCAGAAGGATCTTCTATCGGCATACGCTCATCGTCGACCATAATCAGCATACCGTCACGCTCTACCACAGGGCGTACAGCAGATAAATACAGGGGCACGATTTCAATGTTTTCCAGATAGATATACTGCCAGATATCCAACTCGGTCCAGTTGCTCAATGGGAATACGCGAATGCTTTCACCCTGCTCAACTTTGCCGTTGTAAATATTCCACAGCTCCGGGCGTTGGTTTTTAGGATCCCAGCGGTGGTTTTTATCACGAAAAGAATACACACGCTCTTTAGCGCGGGATTTTTCTTCATCACGGCGAGCACCGCCAAACGCAGCATCGTATTTACCCGCGTTTAAAGCCTGCTTAAGCGCCTGCGTTTTCATTATATCTGTGTGCTTTGAGCTACCATGAGTGAAAGGGCCTACGCCAGCTTCAACGCCTTCATGATTTTTATGCACAATCAGATCGAAATCATACTTCTGCGCCATGCGGTCACGAAACTCAATCATTTCTTTGAATTTCCAATGTGAGTCTACATGCAAAAGCGGGAATGGGATTTTCCCCGGGGCAAACGCTTTTTTCGCTAAGTGCAGTAACACTGATGAATCTTTACCAATAGAGTAAAGCATAACCGGGTTATCAAACTCGGCGGCGACTTCACGAATAATGTGAATCGCCTCGGCTTCTAGCGCCTTAAGGTGTGTTAATTTGTTCGTCATACTTCTACTTAAATTTTTACTGATTTTTTACTTGGTTAAGTGAACAAGGTTTTGCTTTACTTGTTCGCCTACCACTAGTTTCCTAGCATTCCACACAAGGTCACAGATACCATCCGTTGGATTGAACCCAGTTGGAGTACACAAGAGTATTGTGCGGATCTCTTCATGATCAAATTTATGACAAGCTTTATCCAAATTGGCAATTATTGGCTCCAACTCACCCCAACTCAACATAACCTCTTGTGCCGTCATGATGCGCTCATGAGTAGTACCTTCTACGTTATCACCGATCAGCAGCTCCTCGTAAAGCTTTTCACCGGGGCGCAAGCCGGTACAGATAACTTCAATATCGCCCTCCGGATTACTGTCTGAGCGCACCGTTAAGCCGGATAAACGTATCATCTTGGTAGCAAGATCCTTAATCTTAACGGGCTCTCCCATATCCAACACAAACACATCACCACCACAGCCCATGGCACCGGCTTGAATAACCAACTGCGCAGCTTCCGGAATAGTCATAAAATAGCGAGTGATATCGGGATGAGTCAGGGTGACTGGACCACCTTGCTTAATCTGCTTGCGAAACAGTGGCACAACGGAACCTGAAGAACCTAGCACGTTACCAAAACGAACCATGCAAAAACGAGTGTCAGACTGCTTTTTAGCTAGTGCCTGCAGTACCAGCTCGGCCATGCGTTTACTGGTACCCATCACATTAGTTGGGCGCACAGCCTTGTCCGTAGATATAAGCACGAAGGTTTCCACACCACACTTGATTGCAGCCTGAGCACAAAAAAGCGTACCGAAGACGTTATTACGTACACCTTCAACGACATTGTGCTCAACTAAGGGCACATGTTTATAAGCTGCAGCATGGTAGACGGTTTGTACACCAAAGCTTTCCATCACCGCCTCTACACGGTTTTGCTTTTGCACCGAGCCCATAATAGGCAACAGTTCAACATGAAGCTGATGTTCTTCAATATACTGGCTAAGCTCTCGCTCGATGGCATATAAACCATATTCAGAGAGCTCGAATAACACCAACTTGCTCGGGTTGTTGCGAACAATTTGTCGACACAACTCCGAACCTATAGAGCCACCAGCACCGGTTACCATGACCACCTTTTCGGTAATATCGGCCTGCATCAGCATAGTTTTAGGAGCGACTGGATCACGACCAAGTAAATCCTCCACCGCCACATCCTGAACCTGTTCCAAAATGGTACTGCCGGAAACCAAGTCAGCCATGCCAGGAATCGACTGAACCTCAACGGCCAAGGGCTCGAGTTGGTTTAAAATACGTTTACGCACCGAAATGGGAGCACTGGGTAAGGCCAGCAAAACCTTTTCTATGTGTTCATTATCAAGCAGTTTGTGCAATTGAGCGGGAGAAAATACAGGATACCCCTGAATTAATGTATCTTGCTTGTGAGGATCATCGTCAAGAAAGCCCACGACGCGATACTCTGGGCCATGGGTCAACGCGGTAGCTAACTGACGCCCAGCAGAGCCGGCGCCATAAATAAGTACTGGAATTTTACGATAGCCATTAAAGCGACCAATCAGTGCCCTAACAACTACACGACTTCCGCCTACCAGAAGTAGTGCGAAGGTGCTGTAAATAATCGGCACGGTACGAGGAAGGCTAACACCAGTGAAGAAAGATAAAGCAACCAAGGCAACACAAGATAACAGCACACCGCCGATAATGGCGCCAAGCGCCTGTACCGACATATAACGCAATACTGCTCTATAAAGGCCAAACTTAACAAAGGCAAAAATACTGATTGGTACTAGAAGCGCTAATACCCCCCACAATCCCCCTTCGGAGATAGGGCTCAGAGTATCTAAACGTATTAGAATTGACGCCCAAAAGGCGACGGCTATAAAACCTGCATCAATGGTTAGAGTGACAAGCCGCTTCTGCGGACGAGGCAAGGAAAAAATGTAATTTAAAAATTTGCTCACTGATTGGCCTTTGTTTATTCCTTTATAAAGCGTCTACATTGTATCAGGAATCGGGGTCACAATTACTTAAAATTGTAACCCCGATTAATTTAGGCCTGTGCTTTTTCGAGAGTTGCAGCTATTGCTTTAGTCGTTAATTCCATTTCGTCCTCTGTTAAGGTTGGGTGGACTAAAAACATTAACGAAGTATCACCAAGCAACTGAGCATTGGTTAAGCGCTTTTCCGGGCGCCAAGGCGTGTTATCAAAGGCCTTCTCTAAGTAAACCTCTGAACAACTACCCTGCATACAAGGAACCCCCTGCTCCATAATATCTTCGACTATCCTATCGCGTGACCAATCAATTTTTAGGTTTTCAGGTTTAACAAACAAATAATGCTTGTACTCGGCATGTTCACTATATTCGGGAACATCAACAATACGGACACAATTAAATTGCTTTGCTACCTGATCGATCATCACACCGTATTGCTGGCGCTTAGCTGTCCATTCAGGCATACGCTTCAGCTGAATTCGCCCTATGACTGCCTGCATTTCTGTCATGCGCCAGTTGGTACCAAAGCTCTCATGCAACCATCTAAAACCTGGCGGGTGCTCACGTTTGTAAATAGCATCAAAGCTTTTACCATGATCCTTGTAGCTCCACATCTTTTGCCACAATTCTTCACTATTGGTAGTAACCATGCCGCCTTCACCGCCCGTGGTCATAATCTTGTCCTGACAAAAACTCCAGGCACCGATATGACCAATGCTACCAACCGATTTGCCTTTATACTTAGCACCATGGGCCTGAGCACAGTCTTCGATCACATAGAATCCATGCTTCTCACTCAATGCCATAATTGCGTCCATTTCTGCTGGCATACCCGCTAAATGAACAACAATGACCGCTTTAGTGCTAGGAGTTAGGACTTTTTCTATCGATTCGGCTGTAATTGCTTGGCTGTTTAAATCAACATCAGCAAATACTGGGGCTGCCCCTGCAGTGACAATACTCGATGCAGAAGCCAAGAAAGTGCGCGGAGTAGTGATCACTTCATCACCTTGGCCTACACCTAAGGCTTTTAACGCAACATCCAAGGCCAGGGTACCATTGGCTAGTGCAATCGCATATTTTGTGCCTGCCCATGCCGCGTATTCCTTTTCAAAGTCGCGACATTCATTCCCTGTCCAGTAGTTAACCTTATTTGACAACAGAACTCGACTTACAGCACCAGCTTCTTCTTGAGTAAAACTAGGCCAAGGGGAAAATTTGGTATTTAACATTCAATAAAATCCGTTAGTTCACTTAATGAATCAATCCACAAGTGGGGTTGAGAAATAGGTTCGTTCCCGACTTTTTGAACGTGAATATTACGTCCGTTATCTTTTAAACCCACGGTATGCCATCCCATTGCATTAGGAGCTATAAAGTCCTTCTCGGGATTATCACCAATGTAAAAATAAGCACTAGCTTGATACTTATCTTCCACAGCCTGATATCTTGCTTTATTAGGTTTTGAGCCCCCCCATTCTTCAGATATCAAGCACCCGAAACGCTCCAAACCCAAAGATTTCAATTTAGCTCTTTGGGTAAAAGAACGTCCATCTGTAAGAATTTCAATACCCGCAGAAGTTTCTTCTAGTCTTCCTAGTAATAACTTATTTGTTTGACTCAACTTAATGTCAGGTTGATGATTACGGTATAGCCAAAGCAGGGTATCTCTGATTGATGTTGATTTGGGAAGGTAATGACAAAAATAGCCTATAACATCTCGCTTATTGGCTATCTCATCCATCACTTCTTTTTTATCTATTTCGATATTAAACAATCTATTAACTGTGTCTGCTATATGGAAAAATGCATCCACTTGAAAATCAACTTCATTATATAGAGTGTCATCCAAATCAAACACAACTACAGTATTGCTATCAATTCTCATGAGTTATAACCATGGCGTCATAACGAAGCATAATTGCACCAACATCCCAATCATCAAAAAATGTAATTTCTTTATCCAGTAAATACTCTTGCATTAACCACTTTGGATACTCTCCCCTTACCGCATTTGTTAATGGGAAGCCCCCCCCAAACCTTGGGTTAATTTCAAGCCCTTTGATATCAGACGTTTGCTTGTTATAAAACACTTGGAAAGTAATGCAGCCCCGGGCACCTTTGATATGGGAAAGCCGCTCGATCAAATAATCATATAAATGACTTTTAATTGTTTTCCCTTTACTTACTTCCCCACCTCTAACTTCTAATCGCTCTCTTGGGACCAGGCACTTCAGGAGCCCATCATTTGTATAATATCCATCGACGGTAACTTCACAGTATGATTTAGGAACCAACTCCATAAACATATTTTTGTCATCATTAAGCAAATCATCTGTGAGGTCTGTTTTCTTATATATCGCTACGGCACCTTTACTGCAACTACCGTCGTAAGGTTTACAAAAGCTGGGCACTGGCACATTTTCTCGTGAATATACCGTGGGGTAAGTGATACCTAATGTTTCAAAGAACTCACCAGTTAAGCGCTTATCTCGACAAGAAGCTATTAACTCAGGATCTGAAATAATTATGTGAGTTCCGATTTCTAAAAACGCTTCTCTAACCTCACTTAGTATTTTCAGCTCCGTGTCTATCGTTGGTACAACTAAACCAACGCCTTTTTCCTGGCAAAGTTTCAGAAGTGAAGCCACATAGTGTTCACTTGAAACACGAGGCACTGCAACACTTTCATCTGCAACATAGCACGCAGAAGAAAGCTCTGGGCACATGTCTGCTCCGATCACCAGTGTATCTAAATTGAGTTCATTTGCGGCATGCTGAAAAGCCTTAACCAACTCAACTCGCCTACCAGCTGACAAGATAACTATGTTATTTCTTTTCATTTTTACTTCCTTTGAATGCAGGCATTGTTACATGATCGTCAGCTGAGATACCCTCTTTAACAAATACTTTCTTAACCGTAAGCAACAGTATTTTAAGGTCTAAAAGAAAGCTCTGATTTTCAACATACCAAACGTCTAACTTGAACTTATCTTCCCAACTGATTGCGTTGCGGCCATTGACCTGAGCCCAGCCTGTTATTCCTGGCCGTACATTATGCCGCCGAGACTGCTCTTCACTGTAAAGTGGCAAATATTCGACTAATAACGGACGAGGTCCAACCAAGCTCATATCACCTTTTAACACATTCAGTAAGCCGGGCAACTCATCCAAGCTGGTAGAACGAAGAAATGAACCAAACTTTGTCATACGCTGCTCATCGGGTAGTAAGTTACCATTGCTATCCTTGGCATCTAACATAGTTCTAAACTTAAGCATTTTAAAAGGTTGGCCATTTAAACCAGGTCTATCTTGACTAAATAAGACTGGTGATCCTAGCTTTATTCTAATAACTAATGAAGTAAGTAAAACAACCGGAAATAATAGAAATAATAGAAATACACTGACTACAATATCAAACACTCGTTTCATTAGCTTATTTCCATAATCTTCAAAATTTCTTCATTTACTTTGTGGACATCAAACTTTTCGCGAACCAGAGCTAAACTTGCTTTTGCCATTTCATCAACTTTTTTCGGATGCTCAATCATCCAAATCATTTTTTCAGCTAATTGCTCCGCATCTTCTTTATCTACCATCCAACCATTTTCACCATTGATGACCGTTTCACGACAGCCCGGTACATTGGTAGTTAAAATCGGTCTACTCATAGCCATGGCTTCAAGTACAGTGCGTGGTAACCCCTCATGATATGAAGGCAAGACAAAGAATCGAGAGCTTTCAATAAATGGTCTTACATCATCTGTTGAACCGTGATATTGAATAACTCCTTCCGACACCCATTTTTCGACTTCAGCGAATTGAATTCCATCAGGTGAGGGGTCTGTAGGCCCCACAAGGTTGAAGATCGCTTGGGGATATAACTGCCTGACTAGTTTAGCGGCATGGTAATACTCTCGAATACCTTTGTCACCCAAGAGTCTGGCTATTAATAAAAAGCTGTTCGAGACCGGTAATGGTGCAGGAGTAAACTTCTCTAAATTCACACCTGACCCATTGACCAAGAAGCACTTTTTTTTCGGTACGATACTTTCATCGACAAACACTTTCAAATTATCTGGATTTTGAAAAATAACTGCATTTGCGCTTTTTAGGGCAACTTTGTACAAATTAGTCACCAATGAAACTAAACCTTTCTTTAGTAATCCACCTTTTTGAAAGGCATACCCTAGTCCCGTTACCATCGCTATAAAGCCTTTAACACCACAGAGTCGCGCCGCAATCCCCCCCCAAACAATCGGCTTAATTGTATAACTTAAAACAAGATCAGGGTTTTCTACAGCAAACAACTTTCGGTATGTATGCAGCGTTATAATATCTTTAAAAGGATTAAAACCACTCCGACTAACCGGGTAGTCAATGTACTTGACGCCTAGCGCATTCAGCTCGTCCTGTATCACTTGACTAGCACCGTTTGCTAATGCTATCACGTCGTGCTTCTGTGCTAATCGTGCAAGTAAAGCCCCCCTAAAGTTGATTAACGAGGGAGGGTAAGTTCCAATAACTATAATTTTCATTGCCGATAAATAGTCTCAATAAATTTCAAACGCTTAGACTGCAAAATATCATAAAGATAATCACTTGCTTTTCGCTGGTTAGCTTCAATTTGCAATTCTCTAAAATCACTATCAATCAAAACCCTTTCTATAGATTTTGCTAGTTGAGAGGGAGCCTTAGCTTCACAAAGAGCCTCTGGAGATAAGAGCTCTGGGATGCCTCCCACTTTTGTGCCAACACATGGCAACCCCACAGACATAGCCTCAATTAAAGCTCGTGGTAGCCCCTCTGTATGGCTTGATTGTACATAAAGATCCCCGCCAGCCAACCATTTAAGTACTGCTTCACCACCGGGAATTGGGTCAAAAAAATGAACTTTATCTTGGAGCCCATATTCAGTAACCCGCTTTTGATACTCTTGCCTTGACCCTGAACCAAGTACATGTAGCTTCAAGTCGAAACCTTTATCATTCAGAATAGAAAGCGCATCTATTAAATCATTCAAACCTTTGTACGAAGCATCTAAAGAGCCTATAAACTTCACAACCGTCGGTACATCTGATACGGAAGCCCGAATAAAATGTTCTTTAAGCTCGACGTTTGAAGCGTTTATCCAACTACCATCGGTTGGATATTTTGATTGCAAATATTCCGCAGTGACATAGATTGCCGCTTGAGTTTGTCTCATAATAGCTTTAAGTTGTTTTGCAACTATTGGCGCAGCTAACTTCCCAAGAAAACTTCCATGAGTCTTCAGAGCATCGTAGGGACAGCCTACAACTTCGCATAATGTTTTTTTGTTATTTTTTTGTGCAATTTTAAATGCCCGAGTACCCAAAAAGCTAGGAAGACGACAAATAACAACATCACATTCTTCAATTAGCGGCTCTAAAAATCTATCAATTTTTTTGGCATTAGCTCTATCGATAAGAGATATAGAGTTTATTAGCGAAAAACTAACATTCGGAGACAAAGTTTCGTTCAGTTTTAACGACTGTTCTGCGTTCTTTAATAACCTTCTCCGGCCAACAACAAGAAGCTCTTCGGTGAACTTTAAATATCTAGACCAGGTGTAATCTGTAAGCTTACCTTCACTAAAAAACCTGCCATTAAACTCCGCAAAAACATGATCATGAATAAAAATTGTTTTCATAGTATATCTTTTACCTTTTTGGCCGGCACTCCCGCATAGACACCATTGGCAACCAGCGGCCCCCTGACCACAGCCCCTGCCGCAATGACTGTTCGCTCTTTAATTTGACTTCCAGCTAGTACTCTAACGCCACAACCAATCCACACATCACTTCCAATATAAACCCCCTTTAGCTTAGTAGGGTTATACTTTATAGGCGTGTATATATCACCCCAAGTGTGCTCAAAAGATACAATTGAGCTATTATGTGCCATCGAAACTTCATCTCCAATATACACCCCGCCAGCCGCATCGATATAGCTATTCGCATGTATACTTATATTACTACCTAAACTTAAACCATCAAAATTCTTTATAACTACATTCTTCCCGATAAATATATTATCACCACACTTACTCCATAAGAAAGACCTAAGAATCAAATATCTTAAAGAAAGGGCTAAGTAACCTTCAAATGGAGAGCTCAGCTGCCATAGAAAATTCCTAAAAAAAACAGGGGTAAAGCGAAAAAAGAAAGAGAATAATAACAAAACAAAAGAGAAAATCTTAAATAAATACTTACCACTCATCATGACACTCCTCTATTTTTCTTAGAAAGAAACCAACTGATAACCATCAACAACCCCAGAGAGATGAAGCCATTCTTTACCCCCTGAGAAATAACATTTGACAAATCAGCTCGAATGGAATATATGACCATAGTAAGAAAGTATAAGTATAAAGCCAAATAAGCTCTACTAATTAAAGATTTTTGTCTAAAATAACGCGTGATAATTCCAACAAGAAAGAAAATAAAAAATACACCGATTAAACCAAAGTTTACAAGGCCCTGCCCAATTAAAGAGAAACCCCAGCCAGAAGTTCCTCCAATCCCATTCTCAACCCTGTAAGTACTGTTGTACCAATAAGTTGAAGATTCAAAAGACCTACCAATGACAGGAATTGAGCGAAGTATATCACTTATAATTCCATAGCCATATTGATACTCCCAGCCATATGTATACAGCGTATGTATATTTCTGGAGCTTGAGGAAAACTCCCCAAAAAGAACCTCCCTCATAGCAAGCTGGTTAACTGACGAAAGATCAATACCCGTTACTAAAAAACCTTTAAAAAGTTGTGTAACTGGGAGCAGAAACAAAACCAAAAACAATCCGAGGAAAAGGTAGTATTTTTTATATTGACGGAAAAATGAAAACAAAACCAAAAAAACTATTAGTAAAATTCTAAATATATTATCTCTTTCACCTGTCACAGCAAAAACAAAACAAAATAGAGTAAGCACAAAGAAAAATAAAAAGCCTAGATTTAAACGGGAAAACTTACTTGACGCACCTAGAAAAAAGTATGTGTAACAGAAAGTTAGAGGGTAAACAAAAGCCACAAGCCCTAAGACTGGGTTCACTCTACTCATATCTATGAACTCTCTTTTACTACCAATACCTAATTGAATTGCGTATAAAAGAGAAACCAAAACAGGAACGGAGAAAAAAAACACCGCAATTCTGGACGCGGGGAAAAACTGCCCATGCTTACAAGGTATTTTTAAGTACCCCTCCGCTTTAAAGTCAAGCGTAGCCAGGCCAAATGAAAATGCAGCCAAAAAACTGCACAGCACTAAATTGTAGCTATATTCATCTTCAAGCCCAAAAAACCAAAGATAAACAGGGTAGGTCACACTATAAACCCAGTTAAAAGGAACAAACCAGTTTATAGGCGAAAGCGCATCTTTAGCCGGATTAATATAAACCAGCAAAACAGAGTAACAGGTGAACAAAATCAAATCATTAAGCATAGAAGCAGAAATGATTATCAATACAAAAAAAAGTAGCGAGAACGTTAGAAATCCCGCGTAGCAAAAAAATCTTTTATTCAAGATATAGCGCCTGATTTGACTTCATCAAATACTCTTAAGCTATAACCGGCTAGATTTTTAGACAATTCAAAATCATCCGCATACAACTCTCTAATCACCTGGACACTTTCCTCACTGATAGAGCTAAAAGCCCCCTTTGAAGTATTCACTTTTCTCAATTCACCAGCTTTCCACAATAGATTCTTCTTAATCAAAGCAAAACCATCACTCAGTAGCTCGAAGTTAATTAGGTATGTTCTCGAAGAAGGACTGCCTTCAAGCATTTTACAGGTTGATTTAAAAAAATAATCGTTATTAGCCACTAGGGAAGGTAGTTTTTTTTGAACAAAACCATTAATTCCATCAGTACTAATGATAGAGCTCAGCGAGCTATAGCCCTTTTCTTTCTCTTTTTTACATGCGTAATTGTAGGTTGATATTATTCTTTGAAGGGGATCTCTATGCACTGCGAATATAAGGTCTTTTTCTTGGAAATCGCAACTTTTTGCACATAATTCCATATATGTGTAATGACCTAAATCTGGCATACCTAAGGCGTGATTAATACTCGTACCGGCCCCCTTAGGAACATGAATAAACAAAAAATTTTGATTTTTCCACTTTTCATACCCTTCTTTATGATTTCTAAAATGGTTCCATTCATGGAAACTTCTTGGTGCACTCTTAATTATTAAGCCTTTGAGCATCTTCCCACCTTTTTTTAACAACTATCAACGCGCCTGCATTTTGTATTACCGAGGCTACAAGCACTATAAATGAAACAATCTCTACGCTCTGATAAAAATATGAGACTGGCAGTAAAACAAAAGAAACAATTACACTTAAGAGCATAATTTTCTCGACACTTTTTTCCAGACCAGTCATTGTAAGAAATGTAAAAACAGGCCCTGCCGCCAAATTAATAAAAGCAGCCAATAATAATATTAAAAAACAAATCTCATAAGAGCCCTGCTTTATATTAGTATAGCTAAATAAAAAATCAGAAAATGAAAATATTAATATTACGCTAGCGGCACCAGTCAACACAGAAAAAAGCATCGCCTTTTTAAAGGATGAAAATAGACCAACAGTATCTCCACTATTGCTAAGTTTTACGAAAGCTGACGAATACACCGCATTAACTACCAAGAGTATAAAACCAGAACTAAAGGCAAGCTGTTCAGAAACCTTAAATGTTGAAACCGAACTCAGATCCACATACATACTCAAAATCAAGATTGGTATGAACTTATTCAAGTTCCCTATTACTGATATCCTACCAAAAACAGGGTTGTGTAATTCTCCAAAACTTTGCATATCGTTTCTATAAAGCCTAAAAAACTTAAAAATATATAAGCTGGAAATAAAAAGACTGGAAATAAAATGAGAAAAAATAATATCTGCAATCTCAATAACACCTTTAAAATAAAAAAACAGAAAAACAAAGATTAGAGATAAAGAAAAATAGCTAGTATTTTCGAAAAAAGAAGATAGAACGTGTTTCCCTTCCCCCTTTAAAACCGATGAGTATAATAAATTCGCATTGAAAATCAGAGCTATTGGAAAAAAAAGCAACAGGTTCCATGTCAATGTGAAATCTGTAGAAGTAAAATACCACACAGCTACTATAGTAGAAATAAATATTAGCCTCCCACTACTTTTTATAATGCACCAACAAAGCATTTTGTATTTTAAATCAGGTTTAGTAGCAACAGCTTTCAGTAAAGACTTCTCCATTCCGAATCGAGCAAATAGACATGCCGTAACCATTAAACCATTTAAAGAAAATAAAAGGCTCGAGTCCTCCGGCGGGAGTATCGATGCTATAGTAAAGCTGAAAAGAGCCACTCCAATAAAGAGTACCCCCCTCTGAAAAAAGCTTATTAAAACCGGCATCATTTACTCAGAAAAAACTTATACCACGGCATAGCTACTTCAACTCCCTTCCCAACCCTAAACATTGGCTCATACCCAAGTCTTTTTTTAGCTTTACTTATATCAGCTTGAGAATGCCTCACATCCCCCGCCCGAAAGTCTTTATATACAACTTCATTTTCTACTTTTATACCACTTTCAGCTAACGCATTTTTTATTGCTTGATATAAATCATTCAAAGTTGTTCTGTCGCCAACTGCAACGTTATAAACTTCATTCTTAGCTTCTTCAGGAGCAATTGCAGCTAAAATATTCATCTGAACTGTATTTTCTATATAACAGAAGTCGCGGCTTGTTTCCCCATCACCATTAATAAATACATCTTCGCCCTGAATCATTGCGGCAGTCCATTTAGGTATTACCGCTGCGTAAGCGCCATTTGGATCTTGGCGCTTACCAAAAACATTAAAATAACGTAGCCCTATTGCTTTAAATCCATAAGTTTTTGCATATACGTTTGCATATAACTCATTTACATACTTCGTCACGGCATAAGGCGAAAGCGGGTTACCTATATTTTCCTCTACCTTGGGTAATGCAGGGTGGTCACCATATGTAGAGCTACTAGCCGCATAAGTAAAGCTGACAACATTCTCTTCCTTTGCCGCATGTAACATATTTAAAAAACCAGCCACATTTGCAGCATTTGAAGTGATTGGGTCTTCGATTGAACGGGGAACTGAGCCAAGAGCAGCTTGATGCAGCACATAGTCCACCCCTTGTACAGCCTTTTGGCACGTATCGAAATCACGTATATCACCTTCAACAAACTGAAAGCGGCTCCATTGCTCTTGTGATACCAGAGACTGAACTTCATCAAGATTATGTTGATGGCCTGTCGCAAAATTATCCAAGCCAACAACTTTTTGATCGAGCTTTAATAAAGTCTCTAATAAGTTCGAACCGATAAAACCAGCTACACCTGTAACAAGCCATGATTTGGGTTCATTTTTCAATTGGTCACAAATCTGTGCAAAACGATTCATATTTTAAAACCTAAAGTTAGTGTAAATACAGATTAAAGGCGCATGTCAACGCTTGCTTTATCTAACACATACTTAAGATCGTAAAGCACGTGCTTTTCTTTTCCAAAAGAACGAATAGCATCAGTACCAAGCTCTTTAAACTCATTGTGACCAACGGCCAAAATGACAGCGTCATACTTTGCTTTCTCAGCTTGCTTTTTGACTTCCAAGCCATATTCATGCATGGACTCTTCGTTCGAGCACCAAGGATCAACGATATCAACATTGATATTGTATTCATTTAACTCTTCAACAATGTCCACTACCTTGGTATTTCTAAGATCTGGGCAGTTTTCTTTAAACGTAAGTCCCATAACTAGGACGTTTGCGCCTTCTACATGAATACGCTCTTTAACCATACGCTTAACTAATTGCGATACAACATGCTGACCCATACCATCATTCAAGCGTCTGCCTGCAAGAATCATCTCTGGGTGGTAACCCACTGCTTGCGCCTTGTGCGTCAAGTAATATGGATCAACGCCGATACAGTGTCCGCCTACTAGGCCGGGACGGAATGGTAGAAAATTCCATTTAGTACCAGCTGCTTCTAGCACTTCTAAAGTATCAATACCAAGCTTGTTGAAAATGATTGATAGCTCGTTGATAAGCGCAATGTTTACATCTCGTTGTGTATTTTCAATCACTTTAGCAGCTTCAGCCACTTTTATACTTGATGCCTTATGGGTACCAGCAGTAATGATTGATGAGTATAAGCTATCAATAAAATCGGCTACCTCAGGCGTTGAGCCTGAAGTTACTTTTAATATATTAGTTACACGGTGTTCTTTATCACCAGGATTGATACGCTCAGGCGAATAGCCCGCAAAAAAGTCTCTATTGAAAGTAAGACCAGATACACGTTCAACTACTGGTATACAGTCTTCTTCAGTAGCACCAGGATAAACAGTTGACTCATAAATGATAATATCACCTTGTTTAATAATTTTACCAAGCATTTCACTTGCTTTAACAAGCGGTGTTAAATCTGGTTGTTTGTAATCATCAATAGGTGTAGGCACTGTAACGATAAATACGTTACACTCTTTTAGATCATCTATATTTGAAGAGAATACCAAACTTTCTGCTGAAGCTAATTCATTATCATCTACCTCTAGAGTTGAGTCAGTACCAGATTTAAGCTCCAATACTCTTTTTTTATTGATGTCAAAGCCCAAGACAGCGTATTTTTTACTAAACTCTACAGCTAATGGTAGTCCTACATAACCTAAACCTAAAACTGCAATTTTACTATTTTGTAAATCCATTATTTTTTACTCTTTATGAATTGGCTTCTAATCAAAATAAACATCGCTGAGATAATAAGTCCTAAAAGTACTGATAATACACATATCACACCTCTTTTAGGTTCACTTTTTTCTTCAGCTATAACTGCTGGATCGATAACTTTCAAAGCGAACTCTTCTCGTACACTTGCCAACATTTTCGCTTGCTCTTGTTGCTCAATTAACTGATAAAACACTTTCTGCATATCAGCCAAGGTTGTTTCATTTAGAGCTCTAGTAAGATAGCCGATACTTTTTTCCGCATCATTTATGGCATTTGTGCGCATAGTACTGTTAATTTGCTCTATAAGCTTGTCTGTCAATTCCTTAGCAACAACAGGGGAGTAGTGCTTCATTCCAATGGTTATTAAACCAGTTTCTTTCTTTTTAGTAACGGTCAAAAACTCTTTAATGATCCTATCATGCACCTCTAATAAGCTAGGCTCCGATTGTTTTGACGTCTTGGTTTCACGCACCCAAATAGACTTCTCTTTATCGTAAATTTCAGGATCATATAAAACCTTATTGTTAGCTTGGTCCCACCCATTCGCAGCCATAATGAGAGGTTTCAAGTCATGCTTTTGCACAAACTCACCAATAAAAGAGCGACTTTTTAGAAGCTCTAGGGCAATAGTAGTTTTGTCTGCACTACCGCCACCTAGATTTACACCAGCAAGAGAGGCCAAACCACCAAACTGACCTGCTAAAGCCGATAATCCACCACTTTGACCATCTTCAGCAGGCGCTAGCAGCGCCTCGCTTTTGTAAATGTTAGGTAGGCTCAATGCATACACTACTGAGATAACAGCCGCGATTATAGTTGTGCCTATGATGATCCACTTGCCTTGCCATAGTGCCAAGAACAGCTCTTTTAAGTCGATCTCATCATCTGCAAAAGTGGTTTGTTGCATCTGGATATTTTGGTTATTCATTAAGTGCTATTCCTTAAATACCGCTAATAGCCGCAACACCCACACCGATCTGATAGAAGATCTGCGTAGCGGTGCTCCATAGCGTTAGGTTATCCATATGCGCAGTATCTAAAGGCACCACTATGGTATCACCTGGCTCAATTTGATGCCCTGTGTTTACGGCAAACCAGCCTTTGTTTTGTGGCACATATACCGAGCCATCGGCTTTAATAACATAGATACGTTCTTCATCGGCGCGCGCCTTAGTGCCACCGCTGAGGCGAATATATGCCTCTAAGTCAGTCTTATTACTGTAAAGGTGAGAAGTTGCATAGTTAACCTCACCAATAACACTTACCGAGTCACGCTTAGAAGGTATATATAGGGCATCGCCGTTTTGTAGTACTAACTCTTGCTCATCGGCCAAAATTTCCTCTAGATCAATAACCAAACGACCGATTGTTGGCATTGCCGACAAATCAGCAATCAACCGGCTCATTTCATCATAGGAAAGGTTATTGCTACTAATTGATTGTTCGAAGCTTTTTGAAGCCAGATCTTTACGCAATTCATTAGTTAGGCGCTGTAAGTGTTTCTGCTCCTGAGCTTTTATCGACTGGCGTGTAAACACAGCCGCATTAATTGCCGCATAGCTTGAAAATCCACCGGCACGCTGAATCACATCATTGATGGTTTCACCACGGCGAATAGTATATTGGCCTGGGAAGGTTACCTCACCACGCAGGGTGACCTTGATATTTTCCTGCCAGTTAGGAACGGTAAGCACGTTAAGGCTATCTTTACTTTGCAGTAATGGCGTTTGCTCGCCATTGCCTTTAAGGGCATCCTGCAAATTAAAAGTAATATGCTGCACATCAGTGTTTGTACCGCTCTCAGAACGAGTAATTTCTGCTTGCTCTAAATAAGCAGACTCGGTTAAGCCACCACTGGCGATAACCAATTCGGCAATAGTCATATTCTTCGCGAGAGGATAAACACCAGGGAAGCGCACATTGCCGTTTGCTTCAACCAGCTTAATGCGCTCTCCAGCGCCGGCTTGTATTTGCAACTGATTGACAACCTGAGCTAACAGTTGCTTACGGCTAAAGGTGGCGTAATCTCCCTTGTAACCGTCTTGTTTCTCGACAATTACTCGACTAAGACTATCGCTAGCAACTTCTTCCTCAAGATTAGCGCTCTGGCGAGGCGCACCAACGTGCTTTTCAAACTGGCGTTGCTCAAACAGGTGCCATAGTTTTACTTTTTGTTGTAGTTTTTGCTCAGCTTCGGTAAGCGCCAGCTGTTTTAGGGCGTTTTGCTCTGCGGTTTTAGACTCAAAGCGGCTAAATACAATTACCTTATCGCGCGGTTGTAGCGACAAGTTATGTGCACTGTTGCCGGCAATTGCCTCAGCTAAATTAAACTGATGCACCTCGATATTGCCGTATACATCCACTTCGCGCAGTAGCAACGCGTAAGTTAAATCGGCCTGCGGCAGCAGGGCGCCACGCACCGACTCAACCATATCAGCAACTCGCTTACCCTTATGCCAGGAGTAATCACCCGGACGGGTAACAGCCCCTATCAAGGTTACAGCGTTATTATAAGCTGAGCTACTTTCATCAATCTGTATCACATCCCCATCTTGAGGGATGTAACCCGAGTTACCTTTGGAGAAATCGAAAGATAAAACTTGTTTATAGTCGCCCTTACCTGCGCGCTCTACCGTCACTTTTTCACTGTAGGCATTGGCTTTTAAACCGCCCGCCATAGCTAGTAAATCAGCCGTACTTTCACCTTTTTTCAGCTCGAAAATAGCAGGGCGCTTTACCGCACCTGTAACACTAACCTGAGCACCTACAGGGGGGATAAACACCACATCACCAGGTTTAAGGATGATATCCTTGCTGCTATCGCCTTTAATAAGCAGATCATACAAATCAAAACGACTAACAACCTTGCCGCCGCGCTTAATTTCAATATTACGCAAAGATGCAATATTGCTCACACCACCGCTGGCAAATAAGGCATGTGTAACTGTGCTAAGTGAAGACAAGGTATAACTACCAGGTTTATAGGCTTCACCTACCACCAATACACGAATACTGCGCAGTTGACCAAGTGAGACGAAAGCTTTTACACCGATCATTTCGTTGCTAACTTTTTCGCTCACCAGGGCTTTTAATTCTTTGAAGGTCATGCCAGCTACATGAACCGGAGCCAGTTTAGGAATGCTTAAACGGCCTGAGCGGTCGATGCTAGCGTCTATAGTTGCCGACTCTTTACCATACAGGGAAATTTGTACTTGGTCGCCGGGGCGTACTATGTAGTCATCAGGGACTGGGGCGCTTTCGCTCGGCATAAAGCTGGTCGGTTCACCGGCGAAGATGTCATAGCCAAATGGCATCAAAGGCGATAATTTGGGTTTAAACTTATTGGCACCGTCCGTATCACTACCTTCGGCATAAGGGTCACGCTCACCAATAGTTTTAGCTGTTTGTTGGCTAGCCGCATTGTTATTAGCAGAGCTACCTGTAATCGCATTTAAGTCAACGCCATATTGCCGAGCTAAGGCTTCTTGTTGCGCGCGAGGTAGTTTTTTAAACTGCTCGATTTGCGCTGGAGAAGGCGTAAGTGCTTGAGTTATTGTTGTATAAAACAGTATAAAAATGGCAGAAAAGGCGCCGAGGTAGGTCTTAAACATTTTTCCCTGCATGTTTGACTCTTAAAAATTTGCCATATCATACATGACAAAACCCACAAAAAAAATGCATAAGAGGCAATTTTAATGTGGGTTTTATGTAAACTTAGAAGTTATAAACTAAGGTCAATGCCGTTTCTGTGTCGGTATTGTCTTTGTCATCAGCAACATCTGAGTTGTGAGTAACATTGAAACCAACCTTCATTTGTAACGAGCCGTTGATTTTAGTTAATAAGGCCGTCTCAGAGCGGGTTTTGGTGTTGGTATCACCATATTCTACCGCCAGCAGCTGAGTAAACTTAGCGCCTTCGGAGATCTGCCAAGTGTAATCTGCTTTAGCTAGCGCGATCACTTCACCTTCCCATTCGTCGGCAAGAGATTGACCATTTTCATCAACTTCGGTGCTGTCATCCGGGTATCTAAAATACTTATAACCCGGACCAAACTCGGCATTTAATACCATGGTTTCGTTATCAATCAGGCGCAGACCATAACCGCCAGAAATCACAGCTTCTTCACGATAAGCACCAAAGTAATCACTCAGGTACGAGGCATAGATAAATAAGTGCGCATTATCTTCGTTTAACTTGTAGTTACCTTGAGCAGAACCAAAGTATTTTTCATTGGTACGCTCGGTAATTTTGCTGCCATCGTCCTGCTCAACTTCATCTTCTTTGTAGATGCCGCTTAGTTTGTACTCGTTATTCCACTTTTCTAAGTTGTGTTTAACGGTAAGTGCGCCTTTGAATGTAGTTGTTTCGGTGTTACCACTGGTAATAATGGCACCTAGTTCTGCGTTTGCTTCCCAGGTTTTTTTCTCTTCTGCAACAACATTAGTTGCAGCACAGGCTGCAACTAATAGAGATAAGTACTTCAATTTCATGTTAGCGATATTCCCCTGATTATTCGCCAGTTTTATGTAAGTGCACATCCATTTGCGGGTATGGAATACCAACGTCGTTTGCGTCTAGTTGGATCTTAATGTTTTCCATTAGATCGAAATAGGTTGGCCAATAGTCTGCTTTGTTAACCCAAGGACGAACCACAAAGTTAACACTTGAGTCGGCTAACTCACTCACTGCCACTGTGTAGGCTGGGTCTTTCAAAATGCGGCTTTCAGCATCAAGTACCGACTTTAATACGCTTTTCGCTTTTTTCAGATCCGCGTCGTAGCTTACACCAATTACCAAATCGATTCGACGAGTCTGTTCGCGAGAATAATTCACGATAGGGCCAGACATAATGGCCGAGTTAGGCATAATGATGATTTTGTTATCTGGCGTGTTCAGCTCGGTTGAGAAGATTTCAATCTTGCGTACCGAACCCGCTTTACCGCCAGCTTCAATGTAGTCACCTGATTTGAAAGGACGAAGGATGATAATTAGCACGCCGGAAGCGAAGTTTGATAGCGAGCCTTGCAGCGCTAAACCAACCGCTAAACCTGCAGCACCTAAAATAGCAATAAAGGATGTTGTTTCAATACCAACCTGAGACAAGGCCATCAGGATAGTACCAACTAACACTAAGGCGTAAATAATGCTGCCACAGAATGAACCGACGGCTTTATCAACATTACGCTTTGCAAATGCCTTTTGAGTTAAGTTGTTACACCATTTAGCAATGCGTAAACCAACAAAGAAAACAACGAGTGCAAGTACAAATTGTACCGCATAGTGTATTAGTAGATCTGAGTTTTCAGAGATCCAGTTAGTTACAGTTTCCATTAGCGCTCCTATTATCCGCTTTTTGTTTGATACAGCGATGAAATTAAAGATTTTCGCTGTACCTAATCCGTAATTATCCCAACTTTTGTACAAACCGCAACCTAACATTGTCGCGGCCCATCTAATAATAAAAGCAAGTGACGCTTTTTGCCTATTTTTTACTAAGTTAAGCGCCTTTAACGATTAAAATTACAGCAAACGGAAAAAACTCGCTAATTTACTCTTCACAACGTCAATTAAACTAGGTATTATGCGCGCCACACATCGAGAGGTGTGTAACTTCTTTATGGCGGCTGTAGCTCAGTTGGTAGAGCCCTGGATTGTGATTCCGGTTGTCGCGAGTTCAAGTCTCGTCAGTCGCCCCATATTTTCTTCCCAGAATTTCATTTTTAAAAATTTCTATATCTTTGCAAGGCTAAAGCCTCGCCTACAGATGTCTGTAAGATCTGAGCTAGCTGTTCGACAATTAATCCCTAACCTTCCTGTAGGTCAGACTTTGCCGCCATGGATGGCGGTACTAGGGTAACGCAGGAGCAGTTACCTAGCAGTCTGACAATAGAGCAGTTACCTAGCAGTCTGACAATCGAACAATCTTGCAAGGCTAAAGCCTCGCCTACAGGTGTCTGTGAGATCTGAGCTAGCTGTTCGACAATTAATCCCTAACCTTCCTGTAGGTCAGCTGACAAAAGCGCAGTTACCTAGCAGTCTGACAATCGAACAATCAACCTCTTGCAAGGCTAAAGCCTCGCCTACAGGTGTCTGTAAGATCTGAGCTAGCTGTTCGACAATTAATCCCTAACCTTCCTGTAGGTCAGGCTTTAGCCTGACAAAAGCGCAAGGCTGAAGCAATTGCCGGGAATCTGACAAAGCAACTACAATGATTAGAGCAATCATGTTCAAAGGAAATGAATATGTCTTATCATGCATTACAAAAAGGTCGCTTCTCGCAACCTCAGCAAGAATACTTCATTACATTTTGTTGCGCTCGGCGTACTCCTCTTTTTCTATGTCCGCAACTTGCACAATTGTTTTGTTCCAGCATCGCTTACCATGAGCAGACTGCGTGTTGTCGATGGCTAACTTGGGTATTAATGCCTGACCACTTCCATGGACTTCTCATGCTTCAAAAGCATGATTTAAGCTCCTGCGTACAACATTTGAAGGGATTTACCGCCAAGCAAATAAACCAAAATTTGGGCAAAGGTGGAAGGATATGGCAAAGAGGGTTTTACGATCACGCCCTAAGAAGCGAAGAGCATCGGTTGGGTATTGCCCGATATATTGTTGCTAACCCAATTCGTAAGGGGATTGTCAGTCGTATCCAAGATTATCCATATTGGGATTCGGTCTATTTATAAGCAGATAGTTTCTTTGCAAGGCTAAAGCCTCGCCTACAGATGTCTGTAAGATCTGAGCTAGCTGTTCGACAATTAATCCCTAACCTTCCTGTAGGTCAGCTGACAAAAGCGCAGTTACCTAGCAGTCTGACAAGCTGTTAGCCTTTCCGCCCTTGCAAGGCTAAAGCCTCGCCTACAGATGTCTGTGAGATCTGAGCTAGCTGTTCGACAATTAATCCCTAACCTTCCTGTAGGTCAGCTGACAAAAGCGCAGTTACCTAGCAGTCTGACAATCGAACACTCAACCTCTTGCAAGGCTAAAGCCTCGCCTGCAGGTGTCTGTGACATCTGAGCTAGCTGTTCGACAATTAATCCCTAACCTTCCTGTAGGTCAGCTGACAAAAGCGCAGTTACCTAGCAGTCTGACAAGCTGTTAGCCTTTCCGCCCTTGCAAGGCTAAAGCCTCGCCTACAGATGTCTGTAAGATCTGAGCTAGCTGTTCGACAATTAATCCCTAACCTTCCTGTAGGTCAGGCTTTAGCCTGACAAAAGCGCAAGGCAGGAGCAATTGCCGAGAGCCTGACAATTAATACCTTACAGATGTTTTTTAGATCCCTGCGCACTGGCCTGTGCGTGCACTAAGCTCTTTCCACATCAAAACTTAACACTTCCTTGATATGCTGCTTTTTACATGCCAGCATAACCAGGCGATCTATTCCTAATGCCACACCAGCGCACGCGGGTAAGCCAGCTTCTAATGCACCCAGCAGATGCTCATCCATATCCACTTGCTGCAAACCTCGCTCCAGGCGTTTTTGATTATCTTTTTCAAAACGCTGTCGCTGTTCGCTGGCATCGGTTAATTCATTAAAGCCGTTGGCTAGCTCTAGGTTCTGATAATACAGCTCGAAGCGACCGGCAACGCGCGGGTCTTGCTCATTCAAGCGTGCCAATGCCGCCTGCGAGGCAGGAAAGTGATACACAAAACAGGGGCGATCTTGCCCTATTTGCGGCTCAATCACCATGCAGAAAAGTAACTGCAGTAAAGTATCTGCATCGCGCTCGGTAGCGGCAATGTTTCCAAAGCCTTGTGCCGTGGCGACCTGTTTTAGCTCTTCCAGGGTAATGGTCAAAGGATCAATGGCCAGCATTTGAAGAAACGCCTGCTGATAACTAATGCGCTCGGCACGCTCGGTGCCCACCACCAACTGCATCAACTCGTCTATTTCATCCATCAAATCATGTTCATCAAACCCAGGGCGATACCACTCCAGCATGGTAAATTCGGGGTTATGATAGCGACCATTTTCTTCGTTACGAAACGCCTTACAAATTTGATAGATGGCACCGCTACCCGCCGCCAATAAACGCTTCATAGCAAATTCTGGCGAGGTTTGCAGATATAGAGGTAAACCTTGGGCATAACCTTGGCCGACAAATTCGGTGGCAAATCCTTGTAGATGCTCATCAGTTACGCTCGCCTGGGATAAAGAGGGAGTGTCCACTTCCATCACCTGACGCTCAAAAAAGAATTCGCGAATGGCACGTAAAATAGCGGCGCGCTGCCTCAGCGTTTCAATACTTGCACTGGGCTGCCATAAAGCGTCTATTTTACTCATTTATTCTTTCCTCTAACTGAATCGCAACAACAAAAAATCCCAGCGCGGAATTCGGGCTGGGATATTCACTTCCCTAAGGGATTTTAACGCTAAAAGCGCTTATTTTACACGGCTTACGTATTCGCCAGAGCGCGTATCAACCTTGATCACTTCACCGATTTGGATGAACAAAGGAACGCGAACTACTGCACCTGTGCTCAGAGTTGCAGGCTTGCCACCGGTACCGGCTGTGTCACCTTTTAGGCCTGGATCCGTTTCCGTTACTTCCAGCTCAACAAAGTTAGGCGGAGTCACTGCAATCGGGTTACCGTTCCATAGGGTGATGGTGCATGAGTCGTTTTCAACTAACCATTTCACGTTGTCGCCAACCGCTTTTTCGTCTGCGGCGATCTGCTCAAAGGTGTCGTTGTTCATGAAGTGCCAGAATTCACCATCGGTGTACAGATACGCCAGATCGGTATCCATTACATCGGCCCCTTCAACCGTCTCACCTGATTTAAAGGTTTTTTCTAAAACCTTACCAGAGATCAGCTTACGTACCTTTACACGGTTAAACGCTTGACCTTTACCAGGCTTAACAACCTCATTTTCAAGGATGCTGCAAGGCTCGCCGTCCATCATAAATTTAAGACCACCCTTGAACTCGTTGGTGCTATAATTCGCCATCTTGTCCTCTAATACAATTTCTCGAGTAATTAACCTGTCAATGATACAAAGAATCGAAGTAAATTTGCATAAAAACTGGCAAAAAGAATTGGCCGAGGTGGTTACTCGCCCAGAAGAGCTGCTTTCATTACTCGAATTACCCCTAGAGGAATTTCTTCCCGACAATGAGGCAAGAAACCTGTTTAACCTGCGTGTGCCACGCCCTTTTATTGCCAAAATGCAAAAGGGCGATCCCCGTGACCCCTTGTTATTACAGGTTTTACCGCGCCGACAAGAGTTTAATCAAGCCTCTGGCTACAGCACAGATCCACTTGAAGAGCAGGACAATACACAACCCGGTTTACTGCATAAATATCGCTCGCGAGTACTTTTAGTATTTAAATCTGCCTGCGCCATAAATTGCCGCTATTGTTTTCGTCGTTATTTTCCCTACGCAGATAATCAGCTCAACCGCGCTGCTTTAGAGGAAAAGCTGGCGTATATTGCAGCCCACGATGAAGTGAATGAAGTTATCCTCAGCGGCGGCGACCCATTGATGGCCAAGGACGAGCATATCGCCTGGTTTGTCGCGCAATTAGAGGCCTTGCCCAATATTAAGCGCCTGCGCATTCACTCCCGTTTGCCTGTGACCATTCCCGCCCGCATCACAGAAGCGCTGTGTGAGATATTCGCCAACACCCGCTTGCAGGTGGTGTTTGTGCACCATATTAATCACGGCAATGAAATAGACGAGCATTTTGCTAAGGCTTGTGCCCAACTTAAAGCCGCTGGCGTGACCCAGTTAAATCAGGCGGTGCTGCTAAAAGAAGTGAATGACAATATCGAGGCGCAGGTTACGCTCAGCGAACGCTTATTCGAGGCCGGTATTCTTCCTTATTACCTGCATCAGCTCGACAAGGTGCAAGGCGCCGCCCATTTTGAAGTCACCGATGCCGAAGCCAAAGCGCTGATGGCGCAAATGCTCAGTGCCCTGCCCGGCTTTTTAGTGCCCAAGCTGGTAAGAGAGATTGGTGGCGAGCACAGCAAAACACCGATAGATCTTCATCTAGAGCCCTAAAAAACCCGCATTATGCGGGTTCTTAAATACTAGACCGTGATATTGATATGATTTCCCAAAGTGGGAGTCACCGCAGCAGCGCCGCTTTGCGCCCCCTGTGTGACACTGGCGGCGGACTCAATCAAAGCCAATGCCGCCTGACCTTCCAATTCTTGCTGCTTTTTCGATAGCGCCGCACTATAAACCTCGGCGCCTTCGCCACCAGAGGCCATAGCAGGGAGTGTGCTAGCCGATATATTCATAACCCTTACCTGACTTTTTAACCGGATCCACGTACCATATCGGCCAAGTGCCCTAAAGCTTTAACTACCTATGAACTCGATTATTGAAAAACTAAACGACAACCTTAAACTCGCCTATCGTCAGGCGCTCGACGCGGATCAAAAGTTAGATCAACTGCAAAAAGACGGCCATGGTAAATTCCAAGCTTTGTTTAATGAAGAGGCTGGCTTTTCCTTCGCCGCCAAGCGTTTTAAGCCCTATGTTCTTGATGTGGCAGCCGATATCGAAGCGCTAAGCGAGGCAAATGAACTTGACGAAGCCCTGTTGAAAAAAGCCGTGCTTAAACTGCAAAACCTGCTTGCTCTGCTATCGACCTTTAAAGTGCAGTAAAGCTAATTCCTTGTCGGTGTCACGCCCCGACAAGGTGTCTATTTGTCGGCCTAATCCGCCATTGCTCCTGTATTATTCTGTTATCAGACAGTAAGCCCAGATCTCACAGACACCTGTAGGCGAGGCTTTAGCCTTGCAAGGGTCGACTGTCAGACTGCTAGGTAACTGCTCCTGCGTTACCCTAGTACCGCCATCCATGGCGGCAAAGTCTGACCTACAGGAAGGTTAGGAGTTAATTGTCAAACAGCTAACTCAGATCTTACAGACACCTGTAGGCGAGGCTTTAGCCTTGCAAGGGTCAACTGTCAGACTGCTAGGTAACTGCTCTATTGTCAGACTGCTAGGTAACTGCTCCTGCGTTACCCTAGTACCGCCATCCATGGCGGCAAAGTCTGACCTACAGAGTCTGAGCTACAACCAAACTAGCGGTAAACCTTTTTCGGCTCAATGCCTACCTCGGGGTATAGGGTATCGGTAAACCAGGAGCTGATTAGGCGAAAATCATAGTAAAACTCATCGTCACCACGTATCGAGCGTATATGGTCCATAAAGGCCATATCTTTAATGTTTACATCGCCGCTGCTAAGCACCTTGCCGTCTTTATCCACCAGCTGGTAGCTAAATTCTATGCGCGGAATATAAATGGGCTTCATCACCCGAAACTCATTCATGCCGTAGCGCACTTCACCGGCCAGATCCAAATCGGTTATTTCGGCATTAAACACGCTACCCTCGGGTAGGTTTTGCGCTTCAAAATTAAAGTGCTTGTCGAATTTTTTCATCAAGCGCTCATGAAAAGGCTTTTTCACATCGTTGCCAGGACGGGCATCGGCGTAGTCATTTAAATCCTGCCACTTAATTTTGGCCTCACCGGCATAGGTAGCCGCCGATGCAACCATGGCCACTAAAGCCATTAATACTGTACGTACTTTCATAGTCTTCTCCGTTTAGCCTATTAGACCTGCTCACATGTATTTTGAACACAAATCAATCAACAAGTTCGTTACCAAAGGTAATCCTTTATTGTCATTTGTAGCTTTGGCAATTAGTTAAGTCAAATACGAAAAAACCCAGCCGAAGCTGGGTTTTAAAAGGAACTAGATGTTCTGGGGGATGATCACATCATTCCACCCATGCCACCCATTCCGCCCATGCCGCCCATATCTGGTGCAGCTGACTCATCTTTAGGAATTTCAGCAACCATGGCTTCTGTGGTGATCATTAGACCAGCAACTGACGCGGCGAACTGTAGTGCAGAGCGCGTTACCTTAGTTGGATCTAGGATACCCATTTCGATCATGTCGTTGTATTCGCCGTTTGCTGCGTTGTAACCATAGTTACCGTCGCCCGCTTTCACTGCGTTAACAACTACTGATGCTTCGTCACCAGCGTTAGAAACGATTTGACGAAGTGGTGCTTCCATGGCACGAAGTGCAACATTGATACCGTGGTTCTGGTCTTCGTTGTCCGCTGTCAGTGAAGCAATCTTTGAAGCAACACGTACTAGCGCAACACCACCACCCGGTACTACACCTTCTTCAACCGCGGCGCGAGTTGCATGTAGTGCATCTTCAACGCGGTCTTTCTTCTCTTTCATTTCCACTTCGGTCGCAGCGCCAACCTTGATAACCGCAACACCACCGGCTAGTTTAGCCATGCGCTCTTGTAGCTTCTCTTTGTCGTAGTCTGACGTTGCTTCTTCGATTTGCGCCTTGATCTGACCTACGCGGCCGTCGATAGCGGCTTGCTCGCCAGCACCATCGATAATGGTGGTGTCGTCTTTAGTGATCACAACGCGCTTAGCAGTACCTAGGTCTTCCAGGGTCGCTTTTTCAAGCTCAAGACCGATTTCTTCAGAAATCACAGTACCGTTAGTCAGGATAGCGATATCTTGCAGCATGGCTTTACGACGATCACCAAAGCCTGGCGCCTTAACCGCAGCAACTTTAACGATGCCACGCATGTTGTTCACTACTAGTGTTGCCAGCGCTTCACCTTCAAGGTCTTCGGCAACGATAAGAAGAGGCTTGCTGGTCTTGGCAACCGCTTCAAGAGTTGGAAGTAGCTCACGGATGTTAGAGATTTTCTTATCAACAAGAAGAATATGTGGGTTATCTAGCTCAACCTGGCCTTTCTCTGGGTTGTTGATGAAGTAAGGAGACAGGTAACCACGGTCAAACTGCATACCTTCTACAACGTCTAGTTCGTTTTGTAGTGATTGACCTTCTTCAACAGTGATAACACCTGATTCACGGCCTACTTTTTCCATTGCTTCTGCAATGATGTCACCGATTTCTGAATCAGAGTTTGCTGAAATAGTACCAACCTGAGCGATTGCTTTAGTGTCTGAACATGGTACAGAAAGTGCTTTTAGCTCTTCAACAGCAGCGATCACTGCTTTGTCGATACCACGCTTAAGATCCATTGGGTTCATGCCCGCAGCTACTGCTTTTAGGCCTTCGTTTACGATAGCTTGAGCTAGCACTGTTGCAGTAGTCGTACCGTCACCGGCTGCGTCGTTGGCTTTAGAAGCAACTTCCTTGACCATCTGCGCGCCCATGTTTTCAAACTTGTCTTCAAGCTCGATTTCTTTCGCTACAGAAACACCATCTTTAGTGATTGTAGGTGCGCCGAAAGATTTGTCTAAAACAACGTTACGGCCTTTAGGACCTAAAGTAACTTTTACTGCATCAGCTAATACATTCACGCCTTTAAGCATTTTAGCGCGAGCATCATTTGCAAAACGAACTTCTTTTGCTGCCATTATTCTTTCCTCTAAATTCTGTTTAATTCGGGTCTTATACCAATTCTGTTAAGTATGTGATCAGTTATAGCGCTGGATAAATGATATGATAACAAGGCGGAATTTTTCTTATGTAGTTATTCTACATAGTAAAATTCCAACGCCGTTAGCATGATATTTAGCTCGCTAGAATGATTAGCTATTTAAGTGAATTGGTATTAATACAACATCAGGGAGGCGTATTAGCCTACGATACCTAGGATGTTGTCTTCACGCATGATTAAGTATTCTTGACCTTCGATCTTTTCAGTCTTCTCAACGTAAGAACCGAAAAGTACGGTGTCACCTGCTTTAACTTCTAACGCGCGTACTTCGCCGTTATCCAATACACGGCCATTGCCCACTGCAACTACTTCACCACGCGAAGATTTCTCTGCGGCAGAACCGGTAAGCACGATGCCGCCAGCAGACTTGGTTTCTTCTTCTAGACGCTTAACGATCACGCGATCATGTAAAGGACGAATGTTCATTTGTTTAGTTCTCCTAACAGTTTCTGAACAACTACAGAAAAGTCTTAAAATTTGTTTCTTCTCTTATGGGGGTGAGCAAATTAAAACCCAAGAGTAAAAGTTAAAAATTTTAATCTTTACGTTCAAATTCACCTTCAATTGTGGTGTTTGAATAGCCGCGCTCTGAGTGTACTGAATGTTGCTCTGAGCTGTGATGGCTTGTACGCGAACTATGATAATGTGCGCTGAAGCCACCACCTTGAGTCATATGCACATGGGCTTGTGAGGCAAAGGCAGCCGACATGCGTTTACGCACCGCCGGAGTTAACAGTAGAAAACCGAACACATCGGTCACAATACCCGGTGTTAATAATAAAACTCCGGCGATAATCACGCAGATACCGGTAAACATTTGCTCTGCCGGCATTTGTCCCTGCGCCATTTGCAGCTGAGCCTCACGCATAGCACCCACGCCTTGTTGCTTCACTAGTTTTGCACCTAGGATGGCGGTCACCACTATCAGGGCTATGGTCGCAAAGCCACCGATAACGTCACTTACCTGGATTAACAGAGCAATTTCTATGATGGGGATAATGATAAAAAGTAGGAATAATGCTCTAAACATACTGAGTCTCGTTTAATTCAATGAAATAAATGTGCGGCTGACAAGGTCACTTTTCAAGTCTTCTGCCGAGCTTCTATAGGTTTTAACCTGGCTATCGGCTAGTATGGGGTTAGAAAAAGAACGTATAAAAAGGTTCATTATGACTACCCATTATCGGCTGATATTTACTACCTGCGCTAACAAACAAGAGGCGCGGGCCATGGCAGAACAACTGGTGCAGTTAAAATTGGCGGCCTGTGTGAACATACTTCCCGAAGTAGAGTCTATCTACATGTGGCAAGATAAAGTTACCAGCGCCACCGAAACCAAGCTGCTGATTAAAACAAAATCCGAGAAGATGAACCAAGTGATTCAAACCATTAAAAAATTACACAGCTACGAGGTACCAGAAATTCAGGTGATTGATGTAGCGACAGGAAATATGGCCTACTTCAATTGGATGGATGAGGTACTTAATTAATGCAGCTGCTTATGCGTATCTGGCTACTTCTACTTACTCTTGCCTTTAGTACTGGCTCCTGGGCCAATAACTCGGTGCTTGATAGTTTACTAAAAACCCAGGCAACCACCTTTTCACCCGTTGAACAGGCCTTTAAACCGAACTTTGATCAACAAGGCGAAACCCTGTTTATCGGTTGGGATATCGAACCCGGCTACTACCTATATAAGCATAAGTTAGAGTTTGTCGGCAAAGGCGCGACCGTGACGCCCCCCGCCCAATTGCCCGGCGGTGAAATGATTGAAGATGAATTTTTCGGTCGCACTGAGGTCTATTTTAATGCCGTGAGCTTTAGCTTAAAGCTCAGCGATATGAGCGACGGTGCCTTGGTAAAAATGCGCTATCAAGGCTGTGCGGAAGCCGGGCTTTGCTACCCGCCCGAGGTTGTTGAAATTCCCCTTTCCGTGGTCGGTGGTGCAGCTACAGCAACAAGGGGAGCTGTGAGCGATGCGCTTCTGTCATCGGACAAACCAGAAGATAAAAAAGATAACAGTAGTAAAAGTAACAATGAAGGTGAGCAATCACTTACTGAACGTTTGGCCAGTCAAAGCCTGATCACTAACCTGGTGTTCTTTTTTGTGGTCGGTATTGGCCTGGCCTTTACCCCCTGCGTTTTCCCCATGTTCCCTATTCTTTCCAGCCTGATCGCCGGACAAAAGCACCTTTCGACCCGTAAGGCCTTTAGCCTGTCCTTTGTCTATGTACAGGGTATGGCCATCACCTATGCGCTGCTGGGATTAGTGGTTGCCTACTTTGGCGGCCATATTCAGGGTTACCTGCAACACCCTTATGTGCTGATCAGCTTTAGCCTGCTGTTTGTATTGCTGGCGCTGTCCATGTTCGGTTTTTACGAAATTCGCCTGCCACAGGGCATGATGGAACGTTTAACCAAGGTCAGCAACAAGCAACAGGGTGGTAATTATGCCGGGGTTTTCCTGATGGGTGTGCTGTCTGGTCTTATCGCCTCACCTTGTACGACCGCACCGCTTTCCGCGGCCTTACTATATGTGGCGCAAAGCGGCGACTATATGATTGGCGCCCTCACCCTGTATGCCTTAAGTCTGGGCATGGGTCTACCGCTACTATTACTTGGCACCTCAGGCGGCAAACTTCTGCCTAAGGCCGGTGGCTGGATGGAGCAGGTAAAAACCCTGTTCGGCTTCTTAATGTTATTTGTGCCTTTAATTCTGCTTGAGCGTATTTTGCCATTCGAAGTGATCTTACTAATGGCCGGGGTGCTAAGCATAGCCACCGCTATATATCTGCATTACTGGCAAAGCGGCCAAACTCAGGGCCGAGGCAAAACCATTCTTTGGGCCATGGCCATGGCCTTGTTTATTAGCGGTTTAATGCTGGTTAAAAACTATGTGTGGCCTCCAACTGTGGTTAAGCAAGTTCAAGTACAGCAACAAGCCGCCAGTGGCGAGTTCGTTCATGTTGCCGATCTAACTGAGCTCAATGAGCTGCTGGCCAATACTGATGGCCTGGTTATGGTCGACCTCTATGCCGATTGGTGTGTGGCCTGTAAGGAGTTTGAGCACTACACCTTCCCCAAGGAGCAGGTGCAACAGCAGTTTAAGCACTTTACCCTGGTGCAAATCGATTTAACCGACACCAACGACAGCTCCATTGAGCTGATGGAAGCATTTACCGTGTTTGGTTTACCCAGCATCTTGTTCTTTAACCAAGATGGTAAAGAGCTGCCGGAATTACGAGTCACCGGCTTTATGGGTGCCGACGACTTTGCCACGCATCTACAAAAAGTACGCGATCAGGCAGGAAGCTAAGCAAGTCTAAATACGGGGAAGTGCTAATTCCGGCACTTCCCCCCCTTCCTTTCACAGTCCCCCTAAAAACTAGCCATTAAGGTGATTAGACCAGTATTTTGCTGCTATTTTCCTCGAACTCACTATAATAGTTCGCTAAAGTGAGAAAAATTTGCTATTTGCAACTTTTACCCTTAAGTTTACTACTGATATTTGTACAAACGCTTATAACTCACAAGTTAAAGGATTTTAGTCGCATTATGACTGCAAAGTTTAAGATTTTAGTTATCAACGGTCCTAATTTAAATATGCTGGGTCGTCGTGAGCCGGATAAGTACGGTTCCAAGACATTGGTACAAATTACCGATGAACTAAATGATGCAGCCGCGGCACTCAATGTTGAACTAGAGCACTTTCAAAGTAATAGCGAAGCGGCCCTGATTGAGCGTATACATGATGCCTGGCAGCAAGTTGATAGCATTATTATTAACCCTGCCGCATTTACGCACACCAGTGTCGCCCTGCGTGACGCCTTACTAAGCGTTGCCATTCCTTTCTTTGAGGTACACCTGAGCAACATTCATCAACGGGAAGCCTTTCGCCATCACTCTTATTTTTCCGATGTGGCGCAAGGTGTTATCTGTGGTTTTGGTGCAATGGGCTATCACTTCGCGCTGCAAGCAGCGGTTAGCCGGTTGCAAGATTCGAATTAAAAAACTAACTAATAGGCGGGTTTTTCATGGACATTCGCAAAATTAAAAAATTAATCGAGCTTGTTGAAGAAACAGGTATTGCTGAGCTAGAAATCACCGAAGGTGAAGAGTCGGTACGTATTAACCGTCACAGCCCAGCTCCAGTAGCTATGCCACAACATTACACAGCTGCAGCCCCTATGGCCGCTCCTGCTCCGGTAGCAGCTCCTGCTGCTGAAGCACCAGCTGCAGCACCAGCACAACCTGCTGGCCATCAGGTTAAATCACCTATGGTAGGTACTTTCTACTCTGCTTCTTCACCTGAAGCGGCCGCATACGTAGAAGTAGGCACAAAAGTAAGCGTAGGCGACACCCTGTGTATCGTTGAAGCGATGAAGATGATGAACCAGATCGAAGCGGACAAAGCCGGTACGGTTAAAGCTATCCTGGTTGAAAATGGCGAGCCAGTTGAGTTCGATCAACCACTTTTCATCATCGAATAATCGCGCACCCCAAACAAGGCATCAACTATGTTAGATAAAGTTGTTATCGCAAACCGAGGTGAAATTGCACTTCGCGTATTGCGCGCCTGTAAAGAGCTAGGTATTAAAACGGTAGCGGTTCACTCAACCGCAGACCGCGACTTAAAACACGTGCTCCTTGCAGATGAGACTATTTGTATCGGTAAGCCGGCCGCCAGCGAGAGCTACTTGGACATTCCTCGTATTATCGCCGCCGCCGAAGTAACCGACGCGGTAGCCATTCACCCTGGCTACGGTTTCCTTTCTGAAAACGCGGATTTTGCCGACCAAGTCGAGCAAAGTGGCTTTATCTTTATCGGTCCTAAGGGCGACACCATTCGCCTTATGGGTGATAAGGTATCGGCTATCGAAGCCATGCGTAAAGCTGGTGTACCTTGCGTACCGGGTTCAGACGGCCCGCTAACGGAAGACAACGAGCGCAATATGCAAATCGCTAAGCGTATCGGTTATCCGGTGATCATCAAGGCCGCCGGTGGTGGTGGTGGCCGTGGTATGCGTGTGGTTCGCAGCGAAAAAGAGCTTGTAAACTCCATCGCCCTGACTCAGCAAGAAGCCAAGCAGTTCTTTGGTAATGGCATGGTTTACATGGAAAAATTCCTTGAAAATCCACGTCATATCGAAGTTCAGGTACTGGCCGATGGTCAAGGCAATGCTATCCACCTGGGTGAGCGTGACTGTTCAATGCAGCGTCGTCACCAGAAAGTTGTGGAAGAAGCACCAGCTCCGGGTATCACAGCAGAAATGCGTAAGTATATTGGTGACCGCTGTACCCGTGCCTGTATCGAAATCGGCTACCGTGGTGCCGGTACATTCGAATTTCTATATGAAAACGGCGAGTTCTATTTCATCGAGATGAACACCCGTATTCAGGTAGAGCACCCAGTAACTGAGATGGTAACCGGTGTTGACCTGATCAAAGAGCAGCTAAAAATTGCTGCCGGTCAGCCGCTGTCTATCACGCAGGACGATGTTGTGATCCGTGGTCACGCCATCGAGTGCCGTATTAATGCGGAAGACCCAAAAACCTTTATTCCGTCGCCGGGTAAAATCACCCGCTTCCACCCAGCCGGTGGTTTAGGAATTCGCTGGGACAGCCACATTTATGCGGATTACACTGTACCGCCGCATTACGATTCGATGATTGGTAAGCTGATCTGTTACGGTGAAAACCGTGACGTAGCCATTGCTCGCTCGCGCAACGCACTGAATGAGCTGGTAATCGACGGCATCAAGACCAACACCGAACTGCACAAGATTATTTTAGCGGACGAGAACTTCCAAAATGGTGGCACTAACATCCACTATCTAGAGAAGAAACTAGGTCTGTAAACTAAATTGTTAAGCAAAGCCAAAGCCGACATTATGTCGGCTTTTTTTGTATTTGTGGTTTGTGGTTTGTGGTTTATGGTTTGTGGTTCAATTGTCCTAACCTACAGAGTCTAACCTACAGGTAATATCTACGGTTATCTGTAGGCGAGGCTTTGCCGCCATGGATGGCGGCAAAGTCTGACCTACAGAGTCTGACCTACAAAGTAACCGCTCCTTCATTACCCTAGGGTAAAGGCCGGCCACATCCATCCCATCATCTTACAAATAACGGGAATTCCAAAATGGGTATTGCCCCAGATTGGAGGCCAAATGTTTACGCAGCGGATTTGCGGCAATATAACGAGCAATTTGCAAACGGTCATCTTCGGCTCTTAACTGGCGTTCAAAATAGCCTGACTGCCACACCTTTCCTTTACGCGCTAAGAGCTTATTGATATCGGCCGCGGTGGCTCCCTTTAAGCGCCCCACCGCCTCATGCAGGTTATCCTTCCTTAAGCGTAATAAGCCATGAAAGTGATCTGGCATCAGCACCCAGGTCAGCCAAGTGCAGCGACAAGCAAGCTCATGTTGATGCAAATGCCAACAAAATAATGCTGCCAGTTCAAAGCGTTGAAAAAATGGGATATGTTGATAACAAGTAAAAGTGATAAAGTATTCACCATTGGCCTGATTAAAACATCCTTTTCGTAAATCATTTAAGCTCATGCTCCGA
The DNA here is from genome assembly GCF_038739665.1 of Pseudoalteromonas qingdaonensis. Taxonomy (NCBI): domain Bacteria; kingdom Pseudomonadati; phylum Pseudomonadota; class Gammaproteobacteria; order Alteromonadales; family Pseudoalteromonadaceae; genus Pseudoalteromonas; species Pseudoalteromonas qingdaonensis. The sequence goes on from NZ_JBCGCU010000001.1 coordinate 454,931, forward strand.
TCCTTGGAAGGCTAAAATTTGATTATAGTTTAGATTCCTAAGTTAGGTACTTTGCGCCGAGAAAGAGGTGATCTTTTTGTCGGCCTTTCGGCAATGTACTCCTGTACTGCTTCTACTACCGCCATCCATGGCGGCAAAGGCCGACCTTTGTATCTACAACAAGCATCGCTTGGCTTTTTTATTTCCCACAACAAGCGCATTCCGGGTTTTTAGACAATTTAAAGGTTTTCTGCCCCAAGGTCTGGGCATTATAACTGTGCACCATTCCTGCCTCACCAGTCCGAAGAAGACACTGAATCGCCAACAAGGCCTGCTGCGCCCCAATAATGCCAAGTAAAGGCGCTATCACTCCCTGAGTGGTACAATTAGCGCTGGGGTTATCAACACGCTCGGGAAACAGGCATTCATAGCAGGGCGATGCCGATGAGCGAAAATCAAAATAGGCCAGATGGGCGCTAAAGCCCGTCGCCGCGGCACTCACCAAGGGCTTTTTCAGAGCATAGCAGCTGCGATTAAGCGCATAACGGGTGGCAAAATTATCACTGCAGTCCAGCACCAGATCGCAGTCGCGAATATGCTCGGCGAGATTGTCGGCATCGGCGCGCTTAACCAGCACTTCGATGGCAATCTCATTGTTTAGACTCGCCAGTACCTTGGCCGCAGCCTTAGCCTTGGGTTGACCCAGGTGGTTAACCTTAAACAACACCTGACGCTGCAGGTTGCTGAGCTCTACCAGATCATCATCCATCAAGCGCAGGTGCCCAACACCACTACTGGCCAGATACATAAGCGCCGGGCTGCCCAAACCGCCACAGCCGACCACAAGCACGGTGGCGTTTTTTAGCCGCAGTTGGGCGTCAATGCCAAAGTCCTCTAGCATTAACTGCCGGGAGTAACGGATCTGCTCTTTAGCACTTAGCTCCTCAGCACTCACTCACTCTCTCCGGCGATCGCCTGCTGTAACTCGGCAATGGCCGCTTGCGGGTCCGCCGCTTCGGTAATGGCGCGCACCACGGCAACACTGCCCACGCCGGTTTCCACTACCTCGGCCATGCGCATCAGATCAATGCCGCCAATGGCCACACAGGGATAATGCGGCTGCATCAAAGGCACAAAATGGCGCAGCTTTTCCAGCCCCTGAATTTGTCCGCTCATGTCCTTAGTGGTAGTCGGATAGATGGCGCCAAAGGCCATATAGCTGGGACGATAATTGTGTGCCAGCAACATTTCATAAAAACCATGGGTAGATAGGCCCAAGCGCATACCGGCATCTTGAATCTCCTTGAGGTTGGCGCTGTGTAAATCTTCCTGGCCCAGGTGTACCCCATAGGCACCGTGCTTCAGCGCCAGCTGCCAGTGGTCGTTAATAAACACCTGGGCCTGATGGGTTTTGCCTAACTCAATGGCACGGAGAATATCCTGCTCCAAATTGTCGGCATCGGCGTCTTTAATGCGTAACTGCACTGTTTTAATGCCGTTTTGCAAACACAGCGCTAACCAATCCAGGGAGTCGACCACGGCATACAGACCAAGGCGCTCGGGGCAAGGGGCAAAGCCGGCGGCATAATTAAAATCGCTGTCACAATCAAAATCCAGGGCATCACCCAGCCAGCTACCGGGCTCAATTACCTGGGGGAAGTCGGCCAAGTTAACCGGGAACTGGGTGTGCGCAACCGGGCCCACACCCTCGCCATAACGTTTTGCGGCCTTTAACCCGGCATTGATATAGGCCTTGCCAAGAATAAAGGCATCTTTTAGGGGGTAGCCCTTGGCTAAGCAGGAGGCCAGCACTGAGGAAAGAGTACAGCCGGTGCCATGGGTATGAGGCGTCGCCACGCTCTCATTTCCCAGCCAGTATTCCTGCTCGCCATGGCGACAAAAATCAACGCAGTACCCTTGCGGATAATCCCAGTGGCCGCCCTTGATAATAACGCTCTTGGCACCCCACTGCTGCAAGCGCTGGGCAGCATCACGCAAGGCATCCGGACCTATTAGATACACACCTGTAAGCATTTGCGTTTCGTGCACATTGGGGGTGATCACATCCACCAGCGGCAATAAATGCGTTTTGATGGCGTCGGCGATCTCGCTTTGCGCGTCTTCCTCTATCAGGCTATCGCCGCTGCTGGCAATGGCCACCGGGTCGTAAACAACCTGAGGCGGTGTTTCCCAGTTGTCGCGGTAATACTGTAGGTGCTCGGCAACCAGCTGAATTTGCTGGACATTGGCAAGCATGCCTATTTTTATCGCTTGGGGGCGTAGATCATGGGTCAGGGCCTGCAATTGGGATTCAATCACAGCTAAATCCACCGGATTCAATGCCTCAACACCAAGGCTGTTTTGTGCCGTCAGCGCCGTGATAACGCTGCAGCCGTGTACGCCAAAGCTGCGCATGGCCTGTAAATCCGCTTGAATACCGGCGCCGCCGCCACTATCCGAGCCAGCAATTGTCCAAACTATTTCGCTCATACTGCTCTCACTCGTTAAACTGGTGCCATACTGGCATACCCAGGGTCGGTGTTGAAGGCACTGCGGTGGATTTTACCGCCATGGGTCCGGCCATATAGCTTTGTCTGCCGGCCAAGGTGGCATTGGCAAAGGCGCGCGCCATCAATACTGGGTCATTGGCGCCGGCGATGGCTGAGTTTAACAACACCGCATCGGCGCCCAACTCCATGGCCTGACAGGCATGGGACGGCACACCCAGTCCGGCATCGACAATCAAGGTGACATGGGGCAAACGCTCGCGAATACTTTGCAAAGCATAAGGGTTAAGAATGCCCTTGCCTGTGCCTATGGGCGCCGCCCAGGGCATGATCACCTCACAACCCAAAGCCGCCAAGCGCTGGCAAATCACCAGGTCATCGGTGCAATAGGGTAAGACCTTAAAGCCCTCGGCCAGCAATTGCTCCGCGGCCTCAAGCAAGGCCACAGGATCCGGCTGCAGGTTATAGTCATCGCCGATAAGCTCGAGCTTGATCCAATCGGTGGCGAAGACCTCACGACACATCTGCGCCAGGGTCATGACCTCCTGCACACTGTGACAACCGGCGGTGTTGGGCAGCACGGTCAAGCCGGTGTCCTTGATAAGCTGCCAAAAATCATCGCCTGCGGCCTGAGAGTTTTGTCGTCTAAGGGATACGGTGACGATTTCGCTCTCACTGGCGAGGATCGCCTCCTGCATACACTTGGGCGATGGATAAAGCGCCGAGCCGATCAGCAGGCGACTATTAAATTCCTGACCATAAATTCTAAGTGTATCCCTCATCTAACCCCCTTGTATTGGCGCTAGGATGTCGAGCCGGTCGCCGTCTTGCAGCATCAGCTGCGGATATTGCCCCTGAGCCACAAATTGACCGTTGACGGCCAAGGCAAAGGGCGGCGTGGCGCCAAAGCTAACCAGGGCCTGCTCTGCACTGGCCTTTTCCGGCACCTCAAAGGCGCTGTCATTAATAAAAATCTGCATAATTCATTACCTTAAAATGCGGTATTAAACTCGCTCAGAGCCGAGCGCACCACGGCGGGAGCCAGCATATAACCATGGCGGTACAAACCATTGATGCTGATCACCTTACCCTGACGAGTGACGCTGGGACGGTTATCCATCAGCGCCGGGCGCAGTCCCACCTGCAAGGCCTCAATATGAGCCTCGGCAAAACCACTGTGTACGCTAAAGGCCGCACTCAATAGCTCTAAACCACTGCGCACCGTGACTGGACGCTGATCCTGAGATTCGATTTCCGTGGCACCTATGACAAAACGATTGCCCGGTTTAGGGGCGATATAAATGGGGTAACGCGGATGCATCAATCGCACCGGGCGCTGCAGGAAAACCTCGGGAGCCACAACCCGAGCCACCTCGCCACGCACACCACGCAAGGACAGCTCGCCCTTGGCGCCTATGCCGCGACAATCAAGCACCGCCAGATAATCCTGCTCGGCCAGATCCTGCGGCTGCACCTGGGTGTGAAAGTGAAATCGCACCCCGGCATTTTTTAAACGCGCATAGCTATGGTGGAAAAAGCCGAGGTTATCTAACTGCCCCTCACTGGGCAGGTAAAGCCCTCCGCCAAAGCGCCCGGCCAGCTCCGGCTCTAATTGGCGCAGGCGCGCTGCGCTTAACTGCTCCGGCACATAGCCAGCCAAGGGCTTCAGCTGCTTTTGAAAATGCGCCATCGCCCCCTGATCCTGTGGGTGGGCAACCACCACTGTGCCCTGGCGCTGAAAATGCACCTGAGTGTCGATCAGCGCCAGCAATTGTGGCCACAGCGCCAAAGACTCCAGCCCCAGCTCCGCCAAATCCTGCTCGCACAGTACCGACTCGGCCAAGGGCGCCAGCATGGCGGCGGCCACTGGACCGGCACTGCCGCTGCCCTCGGCATCGCCGCTGTCAAAGACTTCGAGCCGGTAATGCTTGGCCAGCAAGAGTGCGGCCACCCGACCGCACAACCCAAAGCCCACTATGGCAATTTTTTTACCCATTAGTAGGCCTTGTGGTAAAGCTCACTGCCGGCGGCCTTAAATTCTGCCGACTTGGCCTTCATTTCAGACTCCACATCGACCATGCGGATGCTGATCTCCTCGCCCAAATTATTCGGGTCTATGCCCCTGGCTTCTAAGTCCTTGGCATAATCACGCACTTCCTGGGTGATCTTCATGGAGCAAAATTTAGGTCCGCACATGGAGCAAAAATGTGCCACCTTACCGGATTCCTGCGGCAGGGTTTCATCGTGATACTCACGGGCACGGTCTGGGTCGAGGCCCAGGTTGAATTGATCCAACCAGCGGAACTCAAAGCGCGCTTTAGATAAAGCATTATCGCGCTCTTGGGCGCCAGGATGACCCTTGGCCAAGTCCGCCGCGTGGGCGGCTATCTTGTAGGTGATCAAACCTTCTTTTACATCTTCCTTATTGGGCAGACCCAAGTGCTCTTTGGGCGTCACATAACAAAGCATGGCACAGCCGTACCAGGCGATTTGCGCCGCACCAATACCCGAGGTGAAATGATCATAACCCGGGGCGATATCCGTGGTCAGCGGCCCCAAGGTGTAGAACGGCGCCTCGCCACAATGTTCCAGCTGCTCGTCCATATTGGCCTTGATCATATGCATGGGTACATGGCCCGGGCCCTCAATAAACACCTGCACATCGTGCTGCCAGGCAATTTTTGTCAGCTCGCCTAGGGTACGCAGTTCGCTAAACTGGGCTTCGTCATTGGCATCGGCAATTGAGCCCGGACGCAGACCATCGCCCAGGGAGAAGCAGATATCGTACTGCTTGAGTATTTCACAGATCTCTTCAAAGTGGGTGTAGAGGAAGTTTTCCTTATGATGCGCCAGACACCATTTAGCCATAATAGAGCCACCGCGCGAGACGATGCCGGTTACCCGCTTAGCGGTCATGGGCACATAACGCAGCAGCACACCGGCGTGAATAGTGAAGTAATCCACCCCCTGCTCCGCCTGCTCAATTAGGGTATCGCGGAAGATTTCCCAGGTCAGGTCCTCGGCCACACCATTGACCTTTTCCAGCGCCTGATAAATGGGCACTGTGCCCACAGGTACCGGTGAGTTACGAATCACCCATTCGCGGGTTTCGTGAATATAACGACCGGTGGATAGATCCATTATGGTGTCGGCACCCCAGCGCGTCGACCATACGGTTTTTTCTACCTCTTCCTCGATGGACGAAGTCACCGAGGAGTTACCTATATTGGCATTAACCTTGACCAGGAAATTACGGCCAATGATCATCGGCTCGGATTCTGGGTGGTTAATATTGTTAGGGATCACCGCGCGGCCACGGGCAACCTCGTCGCGAACAAACTCGGGGGTAATAAAATCAGGGATGCTGGCACCAAAAGACTGGCCTGGGTGCTGCTCTTTTAGTAACTGCTCACGTACCTCTGCACGGCCCATGTTTTCACGAATGGCTATGTATTCCATCTCTGGGGTAATAATGCCCTGACGCGCATAATGCATTTGCGTCACGTTCTTGCCCGCTTTGGCACGGCGGATCTGAGGCAAGTGCTCAAAGCGAATATGATCCAGGCCTTCATCGGCCATACGCTGCTGGGCAAACTGCGAACTTTTGCTCTCTAGCAACTCTGTGTCGTCACGCCCTTCTATCCAAGTCTGACGAAACTTAGGTAGACCCTTGCGTACATTGAGCTCGAAATTGGGATCCGTATATGGGCCCGAGGTGTCGTAGACGCGGATAGGCGCATTTTTTTCATAGATGGGGTTATCTTCTGTACCACCGACAAAGCTGTCGCTTAAGGCAATTTCCCGCATACCCACGCGCACACCGGGCAAGGTGCCTTCAACATAGACTTTTTGCGAATTTGGAAAGGGTTGACCGGTAAGGTTATGAATATAGTGCGACGCCGCTTCGCGGTTTTGACGACGGCTAGGTTTGTTCGATTCTGACATGACGCTTCTCATTAACTGGTTGAGTGTGTCTTGTCTGGAGGTGCAAAGACCTTGCTGGTCTGTGCCTTTGGTCCGTGCGCATACGCGCCGCTTAGGCTGGGCCGAACTTGTGCCAAGTTAGCACAAGCGTGCCGAGGCAAGCTTGTTCCCTACGCAGGTATGAGCCTGATCAGGTTAACGGATCCCGCAATTGCGATCTCAGCCCCTTGATACCTAATGGTAAGTTAGGGCACTCCGACAAGTGTTCGTGGCGCAGTCTAGCCTAGAAGCTCACTGCTGCGCAAGCCAGCGGTCGAGATGATTGGCAAATTGTTGTTTATCCTGAGCGCTCAGCGGCGCCTGTCCACCGGTTTGAATGCCGCTGCTGCGCAGGGTATCCATGAAATCGCGCATATTCAGGCGCGACTTGATATTTTCCTTGGTATAGAGCTCGCCGCGGGTATTCAGTGCCAGCGCGCCCTTATCGATCACCTCCGAAGCCAGGGGAATATCACTGGTGATCACCATCTCACCGCTTTGCACCTGCTTCACAATTTCGTTGTCGGCCACATCAAAGCCCGGCATCACCTGCTGCATGCGTAAATATTCCGAGGCCGGCAGGCGAATATACTGATTGGCAACAAACACCACCTTGGTTTTGGTGCGCACCGCGGCGCGGCAAATTATCTCGCGAATGGCCACCGGACAGGCATCGGCATCAACCCAAATACTCATAGTCTTCAATTTAGAAAGTGAAAACACTAGTATACGCGGGGTTAGACCGAAGAAAAACCGCCAAGGTGCGATTCAACGAACATCAAAGAGCGGTTTATTAAATTCAGACGTGCTATAAATTTAAGCGTTTACAATGGACAAAAATAATACAGGAATAAAGAACCATGAAACCTGCACTGACAGTGCTTAGCGCGGCTTTGTTCGCCACGCTCGGCAATCAAGTTTATGCCAATTCCATCCAGATGAATGAGCACTTAAATGTCGCCACTCACCCGGCGCTTACTAGTAGGGATAATCAACTTTCATCTCGAAATCTAGCTGTTATTGCTACCAATAATATCATTGGACAGGACGATAGAATTGCCACTCAAAATGGCAATTTCGACCACGTCATCGCCAACCAGGTAGGACTGATAAAAAACCACTACATTGATAAATCAGGAGAATTCCAGCAGGGTTCCTGTACGGCAACATTGATAGGAAAACGGTATATCATCACGGCTGCACACTGTCTTTACGTACAACATGATGACTTTCCCCTTAAAGAAGACGCCTACTTTTATCCTGGTGCCATGAATAGTAAAACATACCCTCATGGACGCTTTCCCATAATTAAATCATACCACCCGCTCTCATTTGTAAGTTCGGGTGAGGTTAACGATGAGAATGATATTGCCATCGCCGTGCTGGGAACAAACTCAGAGGGCAAACATGCGGGAGATATTCTCGGCGGGATGTCTTACTGGGGCAGTAAAAACTTTCAAGGCGGAAAAGCCACAACCTTAGGCTACCCAGGAGACAAAGGAGGTATGGAGCAACATTACCAAAAAGACTGTAATACCTCTCCCCACTCCCTCAACACTCTTAAAACTAATTGTGACATTGCTTCCGGACAAAGCGGAGCTGCCCTGATGAGGTTTTCTGAAAAGCATAACTTTATGTATATCTTCGGGGTCGTGACCTCTACAGGCACACAGTTTAATTGGGGAGCGAGAATTACGCCGCTAAGGCATAGGGTTATCCAATCAATAACAGCGGATAATTTTAAGAGCGAAGCTTTCAGTGAAACATGGAAAAAAAATGAGCATCCACTCTCACAGGAGATTAACCTTTTTATAAAGAATTCATGTAACAAGCAAATGTACGCTGCTGTTTACTATAAAGATATTCAACTAGGGTGGACATCCAAGGGGTTTTACGACTTAGAAAAAAATGAAACAGCCCATGTTGCAAGAACAGGCAATGGTGTTTTTTATTTCGCCGGTTCATTCGACCAAGGTCACTCTTATGTGAATAAAAATGATGTAACGAAAGATCTTGTGTTTGGAATTGGCTCTGATGTTGAGTTTGAAAAGGTGTCAGTTAAAAAGTACGGCGATTATCGCAAGGTCTTTGGCTGTAAATAATGAAAGCCCACCAAGACCATGATTTTCTTTACGAAAACATCAGTATACGCGGGGTTATACCGAAGAAAAACCGCCAAGGTGCGATTCAACGGCAATAACGGACGGCTTATCGAATTTAGTCGCGCTGCAAATTTAAGCGCTTACAATGGGCAAAAAACGATACAGGAATGAATTGTTATGAAACCTGCACTGACGGTACTTAGCGCGGCGCTGATTACGACGCTTGGCACCCAAGTTTATGCCCAAGAAGCGTTAGAATTTAGCGATGTCTTTGACTTTAAATATCCCAAAGCCACTGTGCTGGGTGAGCAAGGCAAGGTATTAGCCTTTAGCGCCGCTCCCTATCGCGGTGATGCCCAAGGCCAGGTATATGACCTTGGCACCAACAAGTTGATTGCCAGCGTTGAGCGCGGCACCCAGGCCAGCATCAATAAAAACAGCCAGTGGGCCGCATTTTTGCAAGTTCCTTCCCTGTTAGAAACTGAAACCGCCGACAAAAAAGCCAAGAAAAAGCTGAAAAACATCCTAGTACTGGTGAACACCCAAAGCGGTGAGCAACAAGAATTTGCTGCGGTGAAAGACTATCAAATCTCCGATGATGGTCGCTGGCTTGCCTATCGCCATGAACAAGAAGAAAATAAAGCGGACGGCGAGGAAAAAGGTGAAGGTACTGATACGGCAGTAAACGGCGCCGCTGTTGGCAAAAGCAAAGACGCCATTAAGGCCGATAAAAAAGACAAGGTCTTAGAGCTGGTTGTCGTGGACTTGAACTCAGGTGCCAGCAGCAAGTATGACGCTGTGCTTAAGTTTGCCTTTAGCCACACAAGTGCAGGCTTGCTGTTTAATACCCAAAGTAAAGACGGCAGCGAAAATGAGATCAGTTATCTGGACTTAAACAGCGGCCAAAGCCATGTACTTATCGATGAGCCGGGCGTAACCCTCAGCGCTATCGACTGGCACCCAATGCAAAACCTGGTGGCCTTTAATGTTGGCAACTATGTAAATGATGACCAGCGTCGCCGCGACTACCGCACCATGCTCTGGCATGTTGAGCAAAACAAACTACAAGAATTGGACAGCCAATGGCAGGCGGGTAAAAAGGGCAAGCTAAGCTGGTCTGAAGACGGCGAGCGCTTGTATTTCACCACCCGTCCTGCGCTTGCTGACAAACCCAAAGAGCTAAAATACCAGGACGCCGAGTCACTGCGTGATTACGACACCATAATGGCTCAGGCCAAGCTTAATCTATGGCACCATAAAGACGCTGAAATCAAACCGCGTGAAGAGCAACAATGGGGTGAAGAGAACAAGCACCGTCATTATCAGGCCGTGTATCACTTAAATGGCAATAAAGTAGTGCAGCTAGCGGATGCTCAGGTTCCCGAGCTAAACCTGAATAAAAAGGCCGATCACCTGCTTGGTTACAACAATCAGGATTACTTGGCACAAATCACCTACAAGGGCTTTTATAGCGACTACTATGCGGTCGATGTACTAACAGGTAACAAACAACTGATAGTGGCCGAGCACCCCCATCGCCCCAGCCTGTCCCCCACAGGCAAGCATGCGGTCTTTTTTGACAAGGGCGTTTGGCAATTAAAAGACCTGGGCAGCAACAAGGTTCGCCCCCTAAGCAAGGCCATAAATGCCATTTTTGCCGATGATCAGCACGACTACCCGTCTCCTGTCAGCGATTACGGTGTTGCCGGGTGGTATCAAGACGGCTCCAAGGTGTTAATTAACTCCAAGCATGATATTTGGGCGTTTGATACCCGCAGCGGACAAGCCCAGGCCCTGACTCAGGGTAAGGCTAATAATAAACAATACCGAGTTATTAACCTTGATAGCGATAAGCTTGGCTTTGAACAGGATGAAACCCTGCTGCTGCGCGTGTTTGATTTAAAAGACAAGCAAGCGGGAGTGGCTCAGCTCAACCTGACGGATAAGTCTTTAACCACCTTGCTCGACGGCGAAGCCCGTTTTGATCTGGTGAAAAAAGCCAAACATGCGGAGAAGTATTTGTTTACCCAGCAAAGCTACTCGCAATTCCCGGATTACTGGCAGGCCGATAAAGACCTGGCCAATGCCAAACAGGTCACTGACCTAAACCCGCAAATCGATCAGTTTAAGTGGGGTCAAAAACCCGAGCTGATAAGTTATAAGGGCTATGATGGTGAAGACCTTCAGGGTGTACTGATCAAGCCAGCCGACTATGTTGAGGGCGAAAAAGTACCGGTAGTCATCTACTTCTATCGCTATATGAGTCAGCGTCGCTTCGACTTCCCGAAGATGGAGCTCAATCACAGACCCAACTTCCCCATGTTTACCTCGAACGGCTATGCCATCTTCTTGCCGGATATCCGCTTTGAAGTAGGCCACCCAGGCCCCTCGTCAACCAAGACCATGATCAACGCAGCGCAAAAGCTTATTGATATGGGCGTTGCCAACCCGGATGCCATCGGCTTGCAAGGCCACTCATGGGCTGGTTATCAAAGTGCCTTTATGGTTACGCAAACGGATATGTTTAAGGCCGTGGTGTCTGGCGCCCCGGTATCGAACATGACCTCAGCCTACAGCGGCATTCGTTTAAAATCAGGTCTGGCTCGCCAGTTCCAGTACGAAACGGGCCAAAGCCGTATCGGTAAGCCACTGTATGAGGCCCCAGAGCTCTACATTGAAAACTCACCTGTGTTTTTCGCCGACAAGGTGAACACCCCTATTATGGTGATGTTTGGCAATGAAGACGGTGCCGTACCTTGGCAAGAAGGCATTCAATACTACCTGGCGCTACGCCGTGCCGGTAAGGATGTGATCTTCCTGGAATACGAGGGCGAACCTCATCACCTCAAGCAATTCCCGAATCAGGTCGACTTCTCTATTCGCATGATGCAGTACTTTGACCATCACCTTAAAGGCAAAGCCGCGCCACAGTGGATACAAGAAGGCATTCCTTTTATCGAGGAATAACAAGGACAAAAGGCAAACCTTAGGTTTGCCTTTTTCTTAGGAGCACATTAAGTAAGGGCTAGTCTTTTGTTGTTACGGTTTGTTTTGCGCGTTTAATGCCGGCCTCTAAAAACATGGCATAAGCTCGTTGTTCCAGCTCATCATCCTGGGGCTGATACTGCTTAGGAAAGGTTTCAACCAAGGTAACGACATCGGCGCTTGGATTGGCCTGAACATGCTTAACTATGGCCTCAAGCCAAACCTTGGGCTTTGTTAAGTCAGATGTTGCAAGTACACCGCCGTGGCCCGGCAACACCTGAGTCACGGGCAATTGTGATAATTCCTCCAAAGCCTGTAGCCAGGCCTGATAATTGGCCTCACCCGGGTACGGCAAAGTATCGACCATGTCGGCGCCAACCAGCAGTTTATCCGCCCTTACCAGTACGGCAATATCACCTTGGGTATGCGCGGCAAAAGGCATTAGCTCGACATTTAACTTGCCAAGGTCAAGCTCGGTGGCCTGGGTTATCACCTTGTCGGGCGTTGAAAAGCGCAGCGATTGCCACTGTTTAAAGCGCACTTGGGCTCGTGCTATTTTATCCCGCCAAATTTCTTGCTCCTGATCAGGCAGCTTTTCCATTCGCTGCAGGCTCAGAGCTATGCTTTTAACAAAACCATCCAAACGCTCATTTAACTGCTCATGGGCGAGGTGAAAATTCTCGCCAAGGGATTGATGCACAATAAGCTGGGCATCAGGAAAGTGCTTTTGCACCAAGGCTAACCCAAGCAGGTGGTCATCATGGGCATGGGAGGCGAGCACATAACACAGAGGCACGCGCAGTTGCTTTTTTAGCTCACCAATAAAGGCTTCCGTTTGCGTAAACTCCCCAGGGGCGTCCACCAACAGCGCACACTGCTCTCCTTGGATCAGCGTCTGGTTGGAATCATAAAAGCGCAACTTAGCGGGTTGCTCAATAAAGTCCACATGCTCGCTGAGCGTTTGCCAATTTTGCCGGGCCTGGGCACAAGTCGCGGCCAAACATAAAACAAGGGCGCTTAAGCATTGACGCATAAATGATTCTCCATAAAAAGCAAAGCATAAAAAAGGCGCTCAAGGGCGCCTTAATCTTCTTGCCGCAAAGCAGCTTCTAGCTTGTCACACAAAGCATGTTGCTGTGCCGACAATTGATGCAACTGCGCCTTTGCCTCAAGCAATTCATGTGACAAGGTCAGCGCCGCTAGCAGCAAGGCCTTATCATCATTGCGAATTGCCGAGCGCATACGCATTTGCTCTACATTAGCATTTAAGTTTTCGGCCGCAGCGAGCAGTGCCTGCTCTTGTCCCTTGGGACATGCAAACTGATGCTCTTTACCAAGCAGGTTTACCTTAACGCTGTGCCCTTTGTCACTCATTAGCTCGCCGCTTGCAGCTTCTCAAGTAAGGAGCTCAATGTGGTGCTGGTTTCTTTTTGCTTTTCTTCGCTTTCAAGCACTTCGAGTTGCAAGGTTTCGTTTTCGTCTTGTAACTTGGCATTGCTTTCACGCAGCGCCGATACTTCTTGGCCTAGCTCTGCATTGCGGGCAATTAGTTTATCGACCAGTTGTTCGAGTTGGGAAAGGGTTTCTTGATTCATAAATGCGCTCTTTAAACTGTTGATTAGAGTGTGCAAATGTAAATCAATCTGCCCAGGGATGCTAGGGGTTACAAGCGAATTCCTGTAAATTTCTCCAGTGTTAACAGCGGGTTCATTTTCAGCCGTTCTAGGTTCAGCAAGCGTTTAACTTACCAGCATGCTTTTTATACAAACAAGCCTTGGGAGTGCTATTGGCCATAGTCACTGTTTATCACTGGCAATAAAGAGTAAAATGGCGGCGCAACTTTTTGGTCTGGATTATTTATGCTCAGTTATCGTCACTCCTTCCACGCCGGCAACCCGGCGGATGTCGTCAAACACCTGGTATTGGCTCAAGCGCTTAAGCACATGGTGAAAAAAGACAAGCCTTTTGATTATATCGATACCCATTCGGGTGCGGGCTTTTTTGCCCTCGACAATGCCGATATGCAAAAGACCAAGGAGTACGCCGACGGTATAGCCAAACTTTGGGATTACCAGGGTGATGTTGAAGCCTTAAGCGACTATGTAGCTTTGATTAAGAGCATGAATAATGGCGCGGCGTTAGCGCATTACCCCGGCTCGCCTAAAGTGGCCGAGCATTACCTACGCAAACAAGACAAGGGGTGGTTTTTTGAGTTGCACCCGCAGGACCTAGCCTTGCTTGAGAAAAATATGGCCGGCAAGCGCTCGCTAAGAGTGAATTGTGAGAACGGCTTTAGCGGTTTACTCGGCTTGGTGCCGCCTTTATCTCGTCGCGCCTGCGTACTGATGGACCCGCCTTACGAAATTAAAAGCGATTATGACAAGGCAGTAGACAGCCTTGTTAAAGCCCATAAGCGCTTTAGCAGCGGCACCTATTTGCTTTGGTACCCTGTGGTGGATCGCGAGCGCATCGACCGTATCGAACAGCGCCTAACGCAAAGCGGTATTAAGAATATTCAGCTGTTCGAACTGGCCACCAGTGCCGACACAGACACCCATGGCATGACCGCCTCGGGCATGATAGCCATCAACCCGCCTTACACCCTGATGCAGACCATGGAGCAGGTGTTGCCCGAGCTGGTTAACCAATTGAGCGACAACAGCGGCTTTTATCGCGCTCTGCAATTGGTGGACGAATAAAAGCGGGCTTTGTTGTCGGTGCTTTGCGCCGACAGATAACAATAAACACATTGTGCATATTTGTCGGGATAAAATCCCGACCTACAAGGCATAATCTAATCGTGCTTGCGCGTTGCTGAGACAGGATCCTGGTGTATCAACACATCCACTTCCCCGCCGAACTCGGGATGTTTTTGCAGGCTAAAGGCATCTTTCACCATAAGCTCAACCTCATCGGCGATGCGATGGGCTTGTACTAAGGAAATATGGTCGTCCAACTCTAAATGAAACTCGACAAAACGTATCTTGCCGCCTTGACGGGTGCGCAGGGCATGCACACCATGCACCGCCTCATGAGCGCAGGCTACTTCCACTATATGCGCCTTTTCTTCATCGGGCAGTTCCCTATCCATCAGATGCCCCGCACTTTCGGTGGCAATTTGCCAGGCGTTATACAACAAGTAGGCAGCTACCATAATGGCAAAATAGGGGTCAGCGCCGCTTATGCCGTAATACGCCAATAACAGCGCTACCATCACCGCCAGGTTCAGAAACAAGTCACCCTTGTAATGCAAAGAGTCGGCCTTAAGAGCCACAGATTCGGTGCGCTTCAGCGCCTGATACTGCACAAGCACCACCACCAGGGTGCAAAAGATGGCAAACACACTCACCCAGACACCAAGCATAGAGTGGGTAATATCAACTGGATTAAACATGCGCTCTATGGCATGAAAGGCAAGTAAACAGCCGCTGCCTGCGATAAACGCCGACTGTCCCAGACCGGCCAGGGCTTCAGCCTTGCCATGGCCAAATCTATGGTCATCATCGGCGGGCTTTAGGGCATAACTCAGGACAAAGAAGTTCATCAAGGTGGCGCTGATATCCAGCAAGGAGTCGGTAAGTGAACCCAACATGGCCGCAGAGCCCGAAGCCAACCAGGCCCAAGCCTTGGCGGCAATCATTATGCTGACTATAACCAGGGTGCTAACGTTGGCAAAACGCACCCAAAAGTCATACCCTCTCCCTGCCTTTGGCTTAGCTGATGTACTGGCCACTAATTATACTCACTATGATTCATTTACTTAGATAGGCGCTATTGTAACCAAGTTTGCCTTGCTTAAGCCAATTTTGGCTCCGCCATTGCGACGACAAAAAGAGAATACAGCTTCACTATCGACCTTTGTGCGAGGCGCTCCTGCGTTACCCTAGTACAACCATCCTATCTACTGAGCCTAAGCTACGCGACAATATCAGCGGTTATCTGTAGGCGAGGCTTTAGCCTTGCAAGGGTCAATTGTCAGTTCGATTGTTTAATTGATTGTTTGATTGTCAGACTGAAGTCTGACCTACAAAGTAACTGCCACTGCATTACCCTAGTACCATCATTCCTGGCAGTAAAGCTCCCCGAATTCAGATAATAAGTGCACCACTCATGGTTAAACGGTGAGAAGAGATCAACTGCCTGTTGGTGGTACTCTATCGTCGCCAAACAAACAGAAGTATTTACCATGAGTTACAAGCAGTTGATCGAAGGACAAAGATACCAGATCGAAGCCTACTTACGCGAGGGCTTTAGTTATCGTGAAATAGGCAAACGCCTGAAAGTCAGCCATAGCACTATTAGCCGAGAAGTCAGACGAAATAGGATCCGGGACAATCACTATCTTCCCGAAGTCGCGCAAGCTAAGGCATTTAAAAGGCGTGTTCAAGCTGCAAAGTCGTGTCTATCTAAACAGACCATCACGTTTGTTGAGTTCGGGTTAGAACAAAAGTGGAGTCCCGAGCAAATTGCAGGCGTGGGTCGAGTTATTGGACTGTTAGTGAGTCACACGTGGATTTACGGCTATGTGCAACGGGATAAATTGAACGGCGGCAAGTTGTTTAGGCACTTACGCCAAGGTCACCGCCGTTACCGAAAAGGTAGCCGAGAAAAACGCGTCATCATCCCTAACCGCGTAGGGATTGAGCACCGCCCGGCCATCGTCGACAGGAAAAAGCGGTTTGGGGACTGGGAAGTCGATACCGTTCTCGGTAAGCAAGGGACAGGAGCCATAGTCAGCCTGGTTGAGCGCAAAAGTAAGCTGTATCTGATACGTAAAGTACCAGCAAAGTGCGCGGCTGATGTGAGCCGAGCTATGGTCGGCATGCTGTGGCGTTATCGCCGTCACGTTCATAC